>NZ_JBHYJW010000044.1:44397-86171 GCF_042741125.1 Amycolatopsis sp. NPDC058986
TCGGCCGGGTGTCGCTAACGCACCTAGCCCTAGTTTTACCGTCCCGAACGGAGCGTTCGCGACACGCGCCCCGGGCCCACCGCATGCCGTGAAGGCCCCCTTCACCGCGCTCAACGCCGCGAAGGACCCCTTCACCACACCATCAAGCCCCGGGGAAAAGACCCACCAGCAAAGCCGCACCTCCGCACCTACCGAGAAAACCTCATTAGGGCGCATGAGCCACCCGCGGCCAGTAGCGTCGGGTCCTGACCCTATCCGGCGAACTCGCCCGGATCTTGAGCCGCGAATGCGGTTCTACAGCTTGAGTTTTCGCGCATGTGCGGAAATGGCTTCACTGCTGAAGAGTTCGGGACTTGTCCCCGCGCAGACGGCGTAGCACGCTCACGTGTGAGCCCGATCACCAGCGTGTGTGGCCGGACTTGGCCGTTCCCGAACCGGCCCGCCAGCCTCGCGCCCCGGCGGGCATTTTCTCTTGGAGGCCTGATGCGCATCACCGTCCATGTCGACGGCACGAGCTACACCGACGACGTCGAGCCACGCACCCTGCTCGTACATCACCTGCGTGAACGGCTCGGCAAGGTAGGGACCGTGGTCGGCTGCGACACCAGCAACTGCGGCGCCTGCACCGTCCATCTCGACGGGCACAGCGTGAAGTCCTGTTCGGTGCTCGCGGTCCAGGCGGACGGCTGCGAGGTCACCACCATCGAAGGACTGGCCCGTGACGGGCAGCTGCACCCGGTCCAGCAGGCGTTCCACGACAACCACGCCCTGCAGTGCGGGTTCTGCACGCCCGGCATGATCATGCAGTCGATCGACCTGCTCGCCGACAATCCCGACCCCGACGAGAAAGCCGTCCGCGAAGGCCTCGAAGGCAACCTCTGCCGTTGCACCGGTTACCAGAACATCGTCCGCGCGGTCCGCGACGCCGCCCACCACATGCGGCCCGGTGCCGGGCCGGAGGCCGAGCAGATCGCCGACGAGGCCGCACAGAGCGAAAAGTCCGCTCCGCACGTCGGCGTCGGTGGTGAATGATGACCGCCACGATCGAACCCGAGGTAGGAAAAGCGCGCCGCCGCAAGGAGGACGAGCGGCTCATCACCGGACGTACCCGCTGGACCGACAACATCACGCTGCCCGGCCTGCTGCACCTCGCCGTGCTGCGCAGCCCGCTGGCTCACGCGAGGATCGTCTCCATCGACACGTCCGAGGCGAAGAACTCTTCGGGCGTCATCGCCGTGTACACCGCGAAGGACCTGGACCCGGACGGCACGATCGGCATGCCCTGCGCGTGGCCGATCACCCCGGACATGGCCACTCCGCGGCGTCCGGTCCTGGCCGATGGCCAGGTGAACTTCGCCGGTGAAGGCGTCGCGGTCGTCGTCGCGCGCAGCGCCGCCGAAGCACGCGACGCGCTCGAGAAGATCGACGTCGACTACGACGAATTACCGGTCGTGCTCGACATGGAGGCCGCGCTCGCCGAGGGCGCTCCGCTCGTCCACGAGGATCTCGGCAGCAACCGCAACGCCGTCTGGGTCTTCGACTCGGCCGAGGCCGGCACCGGTGGCGACGTCGAGGAAGCACTGTCCACTTCGGACGTCGTGCTGAAGCGCCGGTTCCGCCAGCAACGCCTCGTCCCGGCGTTCATGGAACCCCGCGCGTGCGTGGTCGACCCGACCGGCCCGCACATCACGATGTGGTCGGCGACCCAGATCCCGCACATCCTCAAGACGATGTCGGCGCTGACGCTGGGCTTGCCCGAGCACAAGCTGCGGGTCATCGCCCCCGACGTCGGCGGCGGGTTCGGCGGCAAGATCGGCGTGCTGCCCGAAGAGATGATGGCCCTGCTCATCGCGAACAAGCTCGGGAAACCGGTGAAGTGGAACGAAACCCGGTCCGAGACGATGCTGGCCGCGCACCACGGCCGCGACCAGATCCAGGACATCACGATCAGCGCGAAGTCCGACGGCACCGTCACCGGGCTCAAGGTCGAGCTGCTCGCCGATCTCGGCGCGTACAACGGGCTCGTCGGGCCCGGCGTGCCGATCCTCGGCGCGTTCATGTTCAACGCGATCTACAAGATCCCGGCCTACCACTTCGCCTGCACCAACGTGTACACGAACACGACGCTGACCGACGCCTACCGCGGTGCCGGGCGGCCGGAGGCGACCTTCGCCATCGAGCGGATGATGGACGAGCTGGCCGCCGAACTGCGCATGGATCCCCTCGCCATCAGGGAAAAGAACTGGATCACCCACGAGGAGTTCCCGTACACCACGGTCGCCGGGCTGACCTACGATTCCGGTGACTACGAGGCCGCCACCGCGAAGGCGAAGGAGCTGTTCGACTACGACGGCCTGCGCGCCGAGCAGGAAAAGCGCCGTGCGGCAGGGGAAACCGTGCAGCTCGGCATCGGGATCTCGACGTTCACCGAGATGTGCGGGCTCGCGCCGTCCCGGGTGCTCGGCTCGCTGTCCTACGGGGCGGGCGGCTGGGAGCACGCGGCCATCCGGATGCTGCCCACCGGCAAGGTCGAGGTCATCACCGGCGCGTCCGCGCACGGCCAGGGGCACGAGACGGCGTGGAGCCAGATCGTCGCCGACCAGCTGGGCGTGGCGTTCGAGGACGTCGAGGTCGTGCACGGGGACACCCAGTCCTCGCACAAGGGTCTCGACACCTACGGTTCGCGGTCGCTGGTCGTCGGCGGGATCGCGATCGTCAAGGCCGCCGAGAAGGTGATCGCCAAGGCCCGGCCGGTCGCGGCGCACCTGCTCGAATGCGCCGAGGACGACCTCGAGTTCGCCGCGGGCAAGTTCACCGTGAAGGGCACGGACACCTCGACGTCCATTCAGGACATCGCGCTCGCCGTGTTCGCCGCGCACAATCTGCCCGACGGTATGGAACCTTCGCTCGACGCGGACGCGACGTTCGATCCGGAGAACTTCTCGTTCCCGCACGGGACCCACCTGTGCGCGGCCGAGGTGGACACCGAGACCGGGCAGGTCCGGCTGCGTTCCTACGTCTGCGTCGACGACGTCGGCGTCGCGGTCAACCCGCTGATCGTCGAAGGCCAGGTGCACGGCGGGCTCGCGCAGGGCATCGCCCAGGCGCTGTTCGAGGAGGCCGTGCACGACGAGGGCGGCACGCTCACCACCGGCACGTTCGCCGACTACCTGCTGCCATCGGCGGCGGACCTGCCCTCGTTCACCACCGCGCGGACCGAAACACCGTCGACGACGAATCCCTTGGGCGCCAAGGGGGTCGGCGAGGCGGGCACGATCGCCTCGACCCCGGCGGTGGTCAACGCCGTGGTCGACGCGGTGCGCCACCTCGGAGTGACCGACGTCGAAATGCCCATGAGCCCGATGCGGGTGTGGAGTGCCATCCAGGGAGGTGCCCAGTGATCCCGGCCCCGTTCGACTACGTCGCTCCGTCCACTGTGGATGAAGCGATCCGTGCCCTGTCCGAAGCGGGCGAGGACGCCAAGGTGCTGGCGGGCGGGCAGAGCCTGCTGCCGGTGCTGCGGATGCGGCTGGCCGCACCGTCCACAGTGGTCGATCTCGGGAAGATCGCCGAGCTCCGGGGAGTCCGTGAGGACGGCGGCTCACTCGTGGTCGGCGCCATGACCACGCACTACGACGTGCAGCGCGATCACCTGATCGCCGAGCACGCCGCGCTGGTCAAGGCCGCGACCGACACCGTCGCCGATCCGCAGATCCGGCACCGCGGCACGTTCGGCGGCGCGATCGCGCACGCCGATCCGGCGGGGGACCTGCTCGCCCCGGTGCTCGCGCTGGACTGCGAACTCGTCATCGCCGGTCCGAACGGGCGGCGGACGGTGCCCGCGGGCGAGTTCTTCCAGGACCTGTTCACCACCGCGCTGGCCCCGGACGAACTGCTCGTCGAGGTCCGCGTGCCCAAGCACACCGGCTGGCACGCGCACTACGCGAAGTTCAACCGGGTCGCGCAGGCCTGGTCGATGGTCGCGGTGGCGGTCACCGTCCGTGTCGACGGCGGCGGCATCGCCGAGGCCAGGGTGGCGCTCACCAACATGGGCGCGACCCCGGTGCGGGCCACCGCGGTCGAAGCGGCGCTCGTCGGCTCTCCGGCGACCGCCGACACGTTCCGGGCGGCGGCCGAGCACGCGGCCGAAGGCACGAACCCGGCATCGGACGGCAACGCCGACGCCGAGTTCCGGCGGCATCTCGCCCGCGTCCTGACCGGCCGGGCACTGGCCGCCGCGGTCGGCTGATGACGCACGTCGGGGCCACCTGCCCGTAAGGTGGCCTCGACGGCTCATCACAGCGGAACACGCAGAAGGAGGTCGGCTCGTGCGGCTCGACCACGAGTTCACCGTCCCGGCACCGATCGGGGAGGTCTGGCAGGCGGTCGTCGACCCGGAGCGGGTCGCCCCGTGCATGCCCGGCGCGACGCTCACGAAGGTCGAAGGGGACACCTTCAGCGGCACGGTGAAGGTCAAGCTCGGCCCGATCTCCTTGCTGTACAAGGGGACCGGCGAGTTCCTGGAGAAGGACGAGGCCGCGCGCAAGGTGGTCATCAAGGCCTCCGGCAAGGACTCCCGCGGCGCGGGCACGGCGGCCGCGACGGTCACGCTCACCCTCACCGAGGCCGAGGGCGGCACACACGGCGCCGTCGCCACCGACCTGGCCATCACCGGGAAGCCCGCGCAGTTCGGCCGCGGCATGATCGCCGAGGTCGGCGGCAAGATCCTGGACACCTTCGCCGGTTGTCTCGCGGAGAAGCTGGCCCCGGCCGCCGGGGACGCGGCCGAGAAGCCCGAAATCAAGGCCGTCCCCGATCCGGTGGCCGACCCCAAGACCGACGGCGCCAAGGCGGAGGCGCCGAAATCCGAGGCCCCGAAGGCCGCCACGGCCACCGCCGAGAAGCCGAAGCTGCACAGCGTCCCGCCCGCCGCCGAGACCGAGGCCATCGACCTGCTCGACTACGCGGGCCAGTCGGTGCTGAAGCGGCTCGCGCCGGTGCTCGCGGCCGTGGTGGCGTTCGTCGGGGTGTTCGCGATCGTGCGGCGCCTGCGGCGAAAGTCATCGTCTCGGTAGGTCTATACCCGCCGCCGATTCGGACACTTCACCCGTACCGGCGACGCTCCCGACATCGACCGGCTACGCTGGGCGACCTCGCCGGCCTATCTTGCGCAGGGGGAGCGTCGCGATGCAGGGAGCCGTCTCCCAGGGAACGCGGTCCGCGTGGCCCGGCTGGCCAGGCCGGTGGGCGATGTGGTCGGCCGCGCGGCCCCGCTGGATCGCCTACGCGGTGACCTGCGAAACCGTGGCCGCGGGCGCGATGGTGCTCGCGCTGGTGACCGGATTCGGCGGTGCGGTCCGGCCGGTGTGGTTCGCGGCGCTGGTGGCGCTCGGGATCGCGCAGGCGGAGATGTCCCGCCGGATCGAGCGGCTGCGCCGGTGGATGAGCGGCCAGACGCACATCAACGTGACCTCCGTCTGGTACCTCGCCGGCGCGGTACTGCTCCCGCCCGGCTGGGTCGCGTTGCTGGCCGTGGCGCTGTACGTGCACTTGTGGCTGCGGGTGTGGCGGCACGTACGCAGCCGCCCGGCGCATCGGTTCGCGGCCAGCACGGCGTGGGCGATGCTGTCGTGCTTCGCCGCCTCCGCCTCGTTGACGGTGACCGGACTCGACAGCGCACCGCTGGAAACCTGGCGAGGCGTCGGCGCGCTCGTGCTCGCGGCCGTGGTGTTCGAGCTCGTCAACATCGCGCTGGTGGCGGCGGGCATCTACCTCTACACCAGCAAACCGTCGCTGGCCGATCTCATCGGCACTCGCGAGGACAACGCCTTCGAGCTCGCGACGCTGTGCCTCGGCGGGCTCGTCGCGCTCGCGCTCGTCGTGCAGCCCGTGCTGATCGTGTGCGCCATCGCCCCGCTGCTGTTGCTGCACCGGTATCTGCTGCTCAAACAACAGCTTCAGGTCGCCGCGGTCACCGACGAGAAGACCGGCCTGCTGAACACGGCGGGCTGGCACAAACGTGCCACCCGTGAGTTCGCCAGGGCCCGGCGGCGCGGGGCGAGCGGGGGTTTCGCGGTCCTCATGATCGATCTGGACCACTTCAAACGGATCAACGACACCTACGGCCACCTCACCGGGGACGACGTCCTCGCCGAGGTGGCCGTCGCGATCACGGGATCGGTGCGGGCGAGCGACACCGTCGGCCGTTTCGGTGGCGAGGAGTTCGTCGTGTTGCTGCCCGCGGTCGGCGGCGTCGACGTGCTCGGCATCGCCGAACGGATACGGGCCACCATTGGCGCGCTGAACGTGGTGATCTCCAGCGGCGCCGGGACGATCCACATCGGCGAGCTGTCCGTCTCCGTCGGCGTCGCCTACTATCCCGGCGCCGGGGACACGCTCGACTGCGTCCTCCGCGCCGCCGACGAAGCGCTCTACCGGGCCAAAGACGCGGGCCGCAACCGCGTCGCCCTCTGACCGCCGGTGTGACCCCCGACTCGAAATACCGCGCGATCCCGGCCGTTGAACCGGATATGACGGAGCACGAGACGGACGTGGTGGTCATCGGGGCCGGACAGGCCGGGCTTTCCGCCGCGTATCACCTCCATCGCTCCGGATTCCGCAACGAGAGCGGGTTCGTCGTCCTCGACCACGGCGACCGCGCGGGCGGTGCCTGGCAGTACCGCTGGCCGTCGCTCGTTCTCGGCAAGGTGCACGGCCTCTACGACCTGCCGGGCATGACGCTCGGCGTCCCGGATCGCTCGCGGCCCGCGTCCGAGGTCGTGTCCGAGTACTTCGAGCGTTTCGAGAAGACCTTCGATCTGCCCGTGCGGCGCCCCGTCGACGTCCAGTCGGTGACCCGGGACCGCGAACGGCTCGTCGTCGCCAGTGCCACCGAGACCTGGGCCGCCCGTGCCGTCATCAACGCGACCGGCACCTGGGACAAGCCGTTCTGGCCGCACTATCCGGGCCAGGAGACGTTCGCCGGGCGTCAGCTGCACACCGCGGACTACACCGGCGCCGAGGACTTCCGTGGCAAGCGGGCGCTCGTCGTCGGCGGTGGGGCCTCGGCCGTCCAGCTGCTCATGGAGATCGCCCCGGTCGCCGCCGCGACGCGCTGGGTTACGCGGCGTCCGCCAGTGTGGCGGGACGAACCGTTCAGCGAGGATTGGGGCCGCAACGCCGTTGCCAAGGTCGAACACCGCGTGCGGGCCGGGTTGCCACCGGAGAGCGTCGTCAGCGTGACCGACCTGGCGCTCACCCCCGAGGTCCGCCAGGCGCAGGCTGACGGAATCCTCGACCGGCATCCGATGTTCGACCATCTCACGCCCGGCGGCGCGGTCTGGGCGGACGGCACCCGCTTCGACGCCGACGTCATCCTCTGGGCCACCGGTTTCCGTGCCGCGCTCGACCATCTCGCCCCGTTGCACCTGCGTGCGCCCGGCGGCGGGATCGAGGTCGAGGGCACCCGCGTGGTCGTGGAACCGCGGCTGCATCTGGTCGGGTACGGGCCGTCGGCGAGCACCGTCGGGGCCAACCGCGCGGGCCGCGCGGCTGTCCGCGAAGTGCGGGCGTTACTCGGCCAATCAGCGGTGCCGTCGTTGACACGCAGTGCGTGAAGCTGCGCGAAGACCACCCGTAATGGTCTGTTCCACTCACTGCATTCGGTGTTAACTGGCTCACACAACGTCGTCGATCGACGCATAGGGGGCCAGATGCCGTCCTTCAGATGGGTTATCAGACTCTTTCCGGTGACATCGCTCGCGGTGGCTGCCGCGATGGTCGTGCCCACCCCGGCGGGCGCCGCCGGGGCCGCCGCGGGCCTGGCGAAGGTGTGGCCGACTCCCCAGCAGGTGACGTCGCGGCCGGGCCAGGTCACCATCCCGCGCACCGTCGTCGAGGTCACCGGCCGGGACACCGATCCTTCCGCGCTCGCGGTGGTGGAACAGGTGCTCCGCTCGGCGGGCGCGAGCACCTTCGTCAAGATCACCGACGGTGACCAGGCCGCCCAGACGGCACGCGAGCGCGGCGGGCTCGTGGTGTTCGTCGGCGGTCCCACCGAGAGCAAGGCGACCGCGCAGGCGCTCGCCGCGCTCAAGGTGGACGGGCCGGAAGGCCTGCCGCGCGGGGGCTACGTCCTCGCCGCGGACCGCGGTGTCATCGCACTGTCCGGTGTGGACACCACTGGAACGTTCTACGCCGCGCAGTCGATGCGTCAGCTCTTCGCCGGTGGCAAGAGCGGCGCGTTCACCATGCGGGACTGGCCGGCGGCGCCACTGCGCGGTGTCATCGAGGGCTTCTACGGCGCGCCGTGGTCGCACAACGATCGCTTGGCACAGCTGGATTTCTACGGCCGCACCAAGCAGAACATCTACGTCTACTCGCCCAAGGACGACCCGTATCTGCGGGCCCGCTGGCGTGACCAGTACCCGCCCGACCAGCTCGCCCTGATCTCGCAGCTGGTCTCCCGCGCCACCGCGAACCACGTCGAGTTCACCTACGCGCTCTCGCCGGGGCTCTCGGTGTGTTACTCCTCGGACGCCGACGCGGCGGCGCTCGTCTCGAAATTCCAGTCCCTGTGGGACATCGGGGTCCGCTCGTTCTCGATCCCGCTCGACGACATCTCCTACACGCGCTGGAACTGCGACGCCGACGCCGCGAAGTTCGGCACCGGCGGCGCGGCCGCGGGCGCCGCGCAGTCGTTCCTGCTCAACCGCGTGCAGAAGGACTTCATCGCCACGCATCCCGGCGTCGAGCGGCTGCAGATGGTCCCGACCGAGTACTACGACGTCGACGACTCGCCGTACAAGACCGCGTTGCGTACCCAGCTCGACCCGGCCGTGCTCGTCGAGTGGACCGGGGTCGGCGTGGTCGCCAGCCAGATCACCGAAAAGCAGGCACAGCAGGCGAAAGCGGTGTTCGGGCACGACATCCTGATCTGGGACAACTACCCGGTCAACGACTACATCACCGAGCGGCTGCTCCTCGGCCCGTACATCGGGCGTGAGCCCGGCGTCGCGAAGCTCATGTCCGGCATCACCGCGAACCCGATGGTGCAGGCGGAGGCCTCGAAGATCGCCGAGTTCACCTCGGGGAACTTCCTGTGGAATCCGGCGAGATACGATCCCGACGCCTCGTGGGCGGCGGCCGTCGCCGATCTCGGCGGAGCGGCGGCACCGGCGCTGAAAGTGTTCGCGGAGAACAACTTCTCGAGCCTGCTGGCCCGTCTCGACACCGGGAAACCGGATCTGGACTCGCCGGTGCTGCGCCCGCTGCTGAGCGCGTTCTGGACGGCGCTGGACAACAAGAACCCGTGGGACGCGGCGGCGAAACTCGACCGCTACCTCGCCCTGATGACGGCCAACCCGGCCGATCTGCGGCGCGGGATGGCGTCGAATCCGAAGTTCCTCGCCGAGGTCGGGCCCTGGCTCGACCAGGTCGGGTTCTACGGCCAGGCAGGGCAGCACGCGGTGAAGATGCTGATGGCGCAGTACGTCGGGGACGGCCAGAAGGCGTGGGCCGAACGCGGCGAGCTGGTCGCGGCGCTGCAGAAGGCGCGGGACATCCGCGTCCAGACCGCGCGCGGCCCGCGGAACCCGAGTTCCTGCACCGCGGTGTGCGTCCCGTTCCTGAACTCCGCGCTGGCCGCCGCGGACCGCTGGTTCGGGCTGCCCGGCGTTCGGCCGCTGCCGGTGACGACGCTCGGTACCTACACCGACAACGGGCCCGAGCGCATGGTCGACGGTGACCCCGACACGTACTACTGGAGTGACGGGCCGCCGGGGCTCAACGACGCGGTCGGCGTCGATCTCGGTGCCGCGCAGCCGGTGTCCCATGTGGACGTTCTGATGGGCAAGCCCACCAGTCCCGCCGACTTCGTCCACAGTGGAGTGCTGGAGTACTCGTCCGACGGTGAGCACTGGACGGTGTTGCAGGTCGTCGCGCAGCCGACGCTCTCGGCCGACTTCCCGGCCGGGGCCAAGGCCCGCTTCGTGCGGGTGCGCTCGACCGGGACGCAGATCAACTGGGTTGTGACCCGGGAGTTCACCGTTTCCGTCCCCGGCACGCCGAAGTACACGGTGTCCGGCACCCCGGCGGGGACGAAACTCGAAGCGGCGGCCGACAACAACGCGGATTCGGTGTACACGGCGGGCTCCGCGCCAGTCGCCGGTGACGCGCTCGTGGTCACCGCCGCCTCGGCGAAACCGCTCGTCAAGGTCGTCGTGCTGGCCGTCGAATCCGGCGCCGGTGCGGACGTGCAGGTCGCCGACGCGGCGGCGCCGGGCGGCTGGCGCACGATCGGCAGGCTCGACGGGCGCTACGCCGAACTGCCCGCCCGTGGTGCCGTGACCGACCGGGTCCGTCTCTTGTGGACACCGGGCACGGTCGCCCCGAAGATCGCGGAGGTGGTTCCCGTCTTCGCACGTTAGCCACTTCTTGGCGCTGCTCCCCGCTCATCGGAACATCGATGGGCGGGGAGTCCTGTATACGGAGCGTATCTGGACCGTTTCACCTTCGTTCGCCGGTTGCCAATGTCCGGTAATGACCATTAAGGTTCCGTTTTAGTTAGGAAACTTTCCTAACAGTAAACGCCGCAGGTCCTATCCGCCCAGCTCGTCCGGTATTCCAGGAGCGCGACGTGTCCTCTTCCCGATCCCGAACCCTGCTCAGGCTGGCGCCCGCGGCTGCCGCGGTCGTGCTCGTGCCCGCCGCCCTGAGCGCCACCACCTCGTCAGCGGCCGCGGCCGACACCCTGCTCACCAAGGGAAAGCCGACAGCCACCTCCACCATCGAGAGTGCGTCGTACTCCGGCGACAAGGCCGTGGACGGCGACACCAAGACCCGGTGGGCGAGCGTCGAGAGCGCCGATCCGCAGTGGCTGCGCATCGACCTCGGTCAGCCGTCCACAGTGCACCGCGTGCGGTTGAACTGGGAGGCCGCGTACGCGAAGAAGTACCGCATCGAGATGTCCGACGACGGTACGAACTTCCGCACCGTGGCCACGATCGACAACGGCGACGGCAAGATCGACGATCTGCCGGGGCTCACCGGGCACGGCCGTTACCTGCGCTTCGTCGGTGTCCAGCGGGCGACCAGCTACGGCTACTCGCTCTGGGAACTCGAGGCCTTCGGCACTCCGGACTCCACCGGTGACACCCAGGCGCCGAGTACCCCGGCCGGGCTGACCGCGGGGGAGGTCACCACCTCCAGTGCGGCGCTGAATTGGACCGCGTCGACCGACAACGTGGGCGTCGCCGGCTACGACATCCTCCGCGACGGCAAGGTCGTCGCCAGCTCGGAGACCACGTCGTACAACGACACCGGCCTGACACCCGACACGTCCTACACCTACTCCGTGCGGGCACGCGACGCCGCGGGCAACACCTCGGCGGCGAGCGCCGGCGTCACGGTGCGGACGAAGACGGGCAGCGCGTCGGGATTCGTCCTCGCCGCGGCGGGCGACATCGCCGAGCAGTGCACCGCGTCGAGTTCGAGCTGTGTGCACCCGAAGACCGCCAAGCTGGTCGAGCAGATGAACCCGGCCGCGGTGATCACCATGGGCGACAACCAGTACGACGACGCGCACCTGTCGGACTTCCAGAACTACTTCGACAAGACCTGGGGCAGGTTCAAGGACAAGATCCACCCGATCCCGGGCAACCACGAGGGCTACGACAGCCCGAAGAACCAGGGCTACAAGGACTACTTCGGCAAGATCGCGACCCCGAACGGCAAGACGTACTACAGCTGGGAAATGGGGAACTGGCACTTCATCGCGCTGGACTCCAACGAGTTCGCCCCGCCGGACGATCTCGCGGCCAACGCGGAGTCCGCGCAGCTGACCTGGCTCAAGCAGGATCTGGCCAAGAACACCAAGGGCTGCGTCGCCGCGTACTACCACCACCCGCGGTTCAGCTCGGGTGACCACGGTGACCAGAAGGGCAGCGCGGAGCTGTGGAAGCTCCTGGCGGCCAACAAGGTCGACCTGGTGCTCAACGGCCACGACCACCACTACGAGCGGTTCAACCCGCAGAACGCGGACGGCAAGGCCGACCCGGCCGGTCCGGTGGAGATCCTCGGCGGCATGGGCGGGGCGCACCTCTACCCGATCCACTCCGCGCACCCGACCACGGCGAAGCTGATCGGCGGCACCTACGGCGTGCTGAAGCTTTCGATGACCGACACCAGCTTCCAGAGCCAGCTTCTTGGCGTGGACGGCAAGGTCCTCGACAGCAGCCCGACCTACACCTGCCACTGATCGGGGCCGCGGATGTACATCGCGACAAGCCGTAGTTCGGACGCCGCTTCGGGTGTCACCGCCGAGGCCGGCCGCACGCCCGCGCTGCGCAGGGTGTCCGCCAACGTGGTGGCGCTCGGCATGGTCAGCCTGGTCACCGACATCTCCTCGGAGATGGTCACCGCGGTGCTGCCGCTGTACCTGGTGCTCGGGCTCGGGCTCAACCCGCTGCAGTTCGGGTTGCTCGACGGCCTCTACGCCGGGGCGACCGCGGTGGTGCGGTTGCTCGGCGGGCACGTCGCCGACCGATGGCGGCGGCTCAAGGCGGTGGCCGGGTTCGGCTACGGCTTGTCCGCGGTGTGCAAGCTCGGCCTGCTGGCGGCCGGTTCGTCGGTGGCCGCGATCGGCGCGGTGCTGGCCGCGGACCGCACCGGCAAGGGCCTGCGGACGGCACCGAGGGACGCGCTGATCTCACTGAGCAGTGACCCGGCGACGCTGGGCCGGTCGTTCGGGGTGCACCGGGCGATGGACACGGTCGGGGCGTTCCTCGGGCCGCTGGTCGCGATGGCGGTGCTGTGGTTGTCGCTCGGCAACTACCAGGCGGTGTTCTTCACCAGCTTCTGCATCGCCGCCATCGCGGTGCTGCTGCTCGGGTTGTTCGTCCGGGATCGGAAGAGCCCGCCCGAGGTACTCCCTACCGCCGAGGGCACATCAGCGCAGTCCGAGCGGGTCCGTACCTCGGTGCGGGCCGCGTTCGGCCTGCTGCGGGACGCGCCGTTCCGGCGGATCTCGATCTGGGCGGCGCTGCTGGGCCTGGTCACGATCGGCGACTCGTTCGTGTACCTGGTCCTGCAGCGCCGGTGGTCGGTCGAGCCGCAGCTGTTCCCATTGCTGCCGCTGGGCACCGCCGGGGTCTTCCTGCTGCTGGCGGTGCCACTGGGCAGGCTCGCCGACCGGGTCGGCCGGTGGGCGGTGTTCCTGGCCGGGCACGTCGCGCTGGGCGCGGCGTTGCTGATCCTCGCCGGGCCGACCGGCGGGATCTGGATCGCCGTGTGCGCGCTCGCCCTGCACGGCGCGTTCTACGCGGCGACCGACGGGGTGCTGATGGCCGCCGCCGGCCCGTTGTTGCCCACCGGGCTGCGGGCGACCGGGATGGCGGTGATCCAGACCGGGCAGGCGGTGGCCAGGATGGCCTCGTCCGTCCTTTTCGGACTGGCGTGGACGGTGTGGGACCTGCGGCCGGCGGTGTTCGTCGCGGCCGGGGTGTTGCTCGTGGCGGTGCTCGCCGCCGCGGTGGTCAAGCCATGGGCGGTGCGCGCGTGAAGAAGATCCTCCTCGCCGTGGTGGGTGTGCTGGTCCTGGCCGGTGCCGCGGTCGTGTTCGTGGTGAACGCCAGGGCGGGCGACGGCGGCACGAACGCCGTGCCGGTGGTGACCGGCCAGCCGATGACGTTGTCGCCGGGACGGCTGTTGTTCCGCAACACCGCGCCCGGCCCCGACTCGGGGAAGCTGGCGTCGGTACCGCTCGCGACGCCGGACGCGCCTCGTCAGGTCGGTGACCTGCGCTGCGACCGCGTCGCCGTGGCGGCGGGGACCGGCGTGTGCCTCGCCGTGCACCCCGACGTGCTCCCGGCGGTGAGCGACGTGATCGTGCTCGACGACAAACTCGGCGTCAAGCACAAGGAGACGCTGCCGGGCACGCCGAGCCGGGCCCGGGTGTCGCCGGACGGCAAGTTCGTCTACTGGACCCTGTTCGTCACCGGTGACTCCTATGCCGCGCAAGGGTTTTCCACCCGCGCCGGGGTGTACGAGGTCGAGACCGGAACCCTGGTGAAGACGATCGAAGAGCTCGCGGTGTTCGTCGGCGGCCAGCGCTATCTCGCCGCGGACGTCAACTACTGGGGCATCACGTTCGCCCCGGACGGGAACCGGTTCTACGCGACGCTCGGATCCAAGGGGCAGACTCACCTGATCGAGGGCGACTACCAGCGCTATCGCGGGAAGTCGTTGCGGGACAACGTCGAATGCCCATCCCTTTCGCCGGACGGTAAGCGGATCGCGTTCAAGAAGAAGGTGTCCGAAGGCGTATGGCGGCTTTCGGTGCTCGACCTCGCGAGCATGCGGGAGACACCGCTGGCCGAAACCCGCAGCGTCGACGACCAGGCGCTGTGGCAGGACTCCTCGACCATCCTTTATGGACTCGCCAAGCCGGACGGCGGTTCGGACATCTGGTCCGTGCCCGCCGACGGCTCGGGCGCGCCCCGGTTGCTGGTGGCGGGCGGGGCCTCGCCCGCCGTGGTGAGCTGACGGCGAACTCGCGTGATCAGCCGCGTATCTCGCGTGATTGCGTGGAGATCTCGCGTGATCAGGGGCGGAGGTAGCGGATCTGGGCGTCCTTGCCGACGTCGCGGGTGGGGCGGCCGGTGAGGTGGGACGGGACGCCGACCTCCCACCAGGCGCCCGCTTCGGTCCATTTCCGTGGCTGGGTCTTGACCACGACGACGGCGGGGCGTTGCCCGGCGACGGCGGCCTCGCGGGCTTTCGCGTAGGCCGAGCGGACGTCGTCGAGCGAGACCGCCGGGAAGACCGCGCAGCCCAGTGCGGCGGCGTGCGCGGCGAAGTCCACTCGCGGTGGTGCCTCGGCCGAAGACCGGCAGTCGGCGTAGAAGTTGTTGAACGGGGCTCCGCCCTGTCCTTCCTGGAGGCGCGCGATGACGGCGTACCCGTCGTTGTCGCAGACGACGGCGACCAGCGGATGGCCCGCGAACGCGGCCGAGAACAGCTCGGAGTTCAGCATCAGGTACGACCCGTCCCCGAGCAGGGTCGTCACCAGCCCGCCGGTGTGCCCGATCGCGGCGCCCCAGGCGCCGGACAGTTCGTAGCCCATGCACGAGAACCCGTATTCGACGTCCATGCTGACGGTGCCGGATCCGCGCCACCCGCCGATCAGCTCGCCCGGTAACCCGCCGGACGCCGTCATCACGTAGTCCGACGGCGCGGACAGCTCGTTCACCGTGCCGACCACCTGGGCGTAGCTCGGCGCGCCGTCGCCGTCCGGAGTTCGCAGCGTGTCGATGTGCGCGTCCCAGCGTGCGCGTTCCTCCGCCGCCCGCGCTGTCCACTGTGGATCGACCTGCCAGCTTTCCAGCTGCGCCGCCAGATCCGCGAGCCCGGCGTCGGCGTCACCGACGACGGCCAGCGCGCCGTGCTTGACCGCGTCGAACCTCGCCGCGTTCACGGTGATCAGCCGGACGTCGGGGGAGAACAACGTCCACGACGCCGTCGTGAAGTCCTGCAACCGGGTACCCACGGCGAGCACGACGTCGGCTTCGGCCGCGAGGGCGTTCGCCGAAGCCGAGCCGGTGATCCCCAGCGGTCCGGCGTGCAGCGGATGATCGTGCGGGACGAGCGTGCGCCCGGCCGTCGTCTCGGTGACGGGAATGCCGTGCCGCTCGGCGAAGTCCAGTGCCCGCTTCCCGGCGCCGGAGTACCGGACGCCGCCGCCCAGCACCAGCAGCGGCCGCCGGGCCGCGCGCAGTGTCGCGGCGGCGGAGGTGAGGGACCGCCGGTCCGGCCGGGGCCGCAGCGGCCGATGGGTGACCGGTTCGAACAGCGCCTCCGGGAAGTCGTAGGTCTCCGCCTGGACGTCCTGCGGCAGCGCGAGCGTCACCGGACCGCAGTCGGCAGGATCGGTGAGGATCCGCGCGACCTGTGGCAGTGTCGAGAGCAACTGTTCGGGCCGGATGATCCGGTCGAAGTACCGGCTCACCGCGCGGAACGCGTCGTTGACGGTCGCCCCGGGATCGCCGAAGTGCTCGACCTGCTGCAGCACCGGGTCCGGGGCGCGGCTGACGAACGTGTCGCCCGGCAGCAGCAGCAACGGCAGCCGGTTGGCGTGCGCGACCCCCGCCGCGGTGACCATGTTCAGTGCCCCCGGCCCGATCGACGACGTCGCGACGCCGACCTGGCGCCGATGCGTCGCCTTCGCGTAGCCGACCGCAGCGAGCGCCATGCCCTGCTCGTTGTGCCCGCGCCAGATGGGGATCTCGTCGCGATGCTCCTCCAGCGCGGTTCCGAGCCCGAGCACGTTGCCGTGCCCGAAGATCGCGAACACGCCGCCGAACAGCGGAACTTCGCGCCCGTCCAGGGTTTCCGAACGTTGCGCGAGCATCCAGCGCACGAGTGCCTGTGCTGTCGTGAGTTTCACCGGACGATCCCTTCGTGGCTCGTCACCGGGCACCGCGGGTCGAGGTCCTGCGCCGCCCAGGTGTCGCGGACCCAGCCGTGCGCCGGGTCGTCGCAGAACGCCATCGACCGCTCCTCGGCCGGGCCCGCCAGGACGTTCAGGTAGTACATCGGATAGCCCGGCGCGGCGACGCAGGGCCCGTGGTAGCCGCGGGGGATGAGGAAGACGTCGCCGTCGCGCACCGCGACGTCCTCGTCCAGCGCACCGTCCGAAGTGTACGTCCGGTGCAGCCCGAACCCTTCCCGCGAAGGAGTGACCCCGTCCCGCCCAGCGATGCGGAAGTAGTAGATCTCCTCGTTCAGGACCTCGCATTCGGTGGCCTCGTCGTGCTTGTGCGGTGGATACGAGGACCAGTTCCCGCCGGGCGTGATCAGTTCGCACGCGTTGAGCTTGTCCGCGTGCTCCCAGACGCCGGGAACGCCGAAGTTGGTGACCTGCCGCGTCGCCTGCCCCGCCCCGCGGACCTCGACCGGTACGTCCTCCGCCGGGCCGTATCGCGGGGTGAGACGCCGGGTGCACCGAGCCATCGGCAGCGCGACCTCCAATCCGTCTACACTGGACAGCCTTACCTCGGCATCCCGTGGTACGTAAGCGAAATCCGTGACGCGGGTGAATACCGAGTCGCGTCCGGCCAGCTCGAACACCTCGCCGTCGACCCGGACCGTGCCCGAGCCCGCCAGCGGGAGGACGAACGCCTCGAACTCACCGGTGTGCACCACGCGTGACTCACCAGGAGCGAGCGCGAGCACGCGCAGCCCGGTATAGGTCCAGCCCGCCGAATCCGGGGTCAGCCGGACCTGGTCGGCGCCGTCCGAGAGGGTCCCCATCCGGCGGTGGAGTTTGCTCACTTCGCGGCCTCCAAGAGTTTCGCGGCGGCCGCCACGGCGGCGCCGACATCACCATCGGGCGGGTAGAGCAGCGTGCGGCCCACGACGAGACCGCGGACGACCTCGTGCCGCACCGTCCGGCCCCAGGCCGCGAGATCCTCGGCAGGGTCGGGCGAGGGCGCGCCGCCGAGCACGACCACCGGCAGCGTCGTCGCGCCGAGCACCGCGGGGTCGTCGGTCGAGGGCAGCTTCAGCCAGGTGTAGGCCGAGGTCACCCCGATCCCGGACGCCACTGTCACCGCGCGGGCCAGCGACGCGGTGTCGGTCTGCAGCACCAGCCTCCCGGTGTCGCTCTGGCTGTAGGGGAGCGGCTCGACCATGGCCATCAGCCCGTAGGCGGCGAGTTCGGTGACCGCCTCGGCGCAGGCCTGCAGTGTCGGCACGGTGCCGCGGTCGGAATCGACGAGGCGCAGCAGCATCTTGCCGCCGTCGAGCCGGGAGTCCATGAGCGACCGCGCGTCGTACCCGGTGAACCGGTCGTCGATCTCCCATTCCGCGCCCGCCAGTCCGCCCCGGTTCATCGAGCCGATCACGATCTTGTCGTGCAGTGCGCCGAGCAGCAGCAGTTCTTCGACGATGTCCGGGGTGCCGAGGATCCCGTCGACCGCCGGGTTCTCGAGCGCGACGAGCAGGCGTTCCAGCAGCGACCGCCGATCGGCCATCGCGGTGGGGTCACCGCCGACGCCGAGCGCACCGCGCGCCGGGTGATCGGCCGCGACCAGGAACAACGTGCCCCGCTCGGACAGCAGGTTCGGCCGTTTCCGCCGGGCCGCGTACGCCTGGCGTACCGCCTCGGGATCGGTGGCCCGCGTCCGCAGCAGCTCACGCCAGCGTTCGTCGGTCAGCACGGACTCCGCCGACGTACTCCCTTCCGCGGAGGCGGCATCAGAAACAGTCACGACAACAACTCCTCGATCTCGTGCGCGGTAGGCATCGCGTCGGCGCAGGCCAGCCGGGAGGCGACCAGCGCGCCCGCCGCGTTGGCGTAGGTCGCGATACGCACCGGATCCCAGCCGGACAGCAGTCCGTGGATCACCGCCCCGCCGAACCCGTCCCCGGCGCCGAGGCCGCACACGACCTCGACTCGCTGGGGCGGCACGGTCCACCGGCCCTCCGCGGTCGCCACCAGAACCCCGTCGGCACCCTTCTTGATCACCGCCAGCGTGACACCCCTGGCCAGCATGCGCGAGGCCGCTTCGTCGGGGTCGGCGGTCCCGACGGCGACCTCGGCCTCGGCGCGGTTCCCGACCGCGACGCTCACGTGGCTCAGCATCCACCCGATCTCGGCCCGCGCGGTTTCGACGTCGGGCCAGAACATCGGCCGGTAGTCCAGATCCAGCACGGTGTGCTCGCGACGCCCGCGGTGCTCCAGCATCTTGCGCTGCGTCGTCCGCGCCGGTTCGGTGGAGACGCCCGTCCCGGTGACCCACAGCAGCGGCACCGACTCGACGACCTCCCAGGGCACCTCGTCCTCGGTGATCGTGAGATCGGGCGCGATCGGGGAACGGTAGAACAGCAGCGGTGGATCGGCGGGCGGGTTCAGTTCGCAGAACACCACCGGTGTCTGCAGTTCCGGCGACGTCCCGACGTACTCGGGTGAGACGCCGAAACCGGACAACGCTTCTCGCACGTAGCCGCCGAAGCCGTCCGGCCCGACCTTGGTGAGCACGGCGGTGCGGCGGCCGAGCCGGGCGGCCGCGACCGCGACGTTGGTCGCGGTGCCGCCGAGCGACTTGGCGAACGTCGACACCCCCGTCAGCGGCACCCCGCTCTGCTCGGGGTAGAGGTCCACCCCGACCCGGCCGACGGTCAGCGCCTCCAGTCTCATGTGGACTCCACCTGCCGCAGTTCGTGTTCCAGCGCTTCGAGTTCCGCGCCGCCCGCCATCTGCCGCGTCAGCTCCGGCAGGGTGATATCGGCTTTTTCGTACGAACCCAGCGCCGCGCCCCGCTTGAGCAGGAGGAACCGATCGCCGACCGGATAGGCGTGGTGCGGGTTGTGCGTGATCAGCACGACGCCGAGGCCGCGGTCCCGTGCCTGCGCGACGTACTTGAGCACGACCCCGGCCTGTTTGACGCCGAGCGCGGCGGTCGGCTCGTCGAGGATCAGGACCTTCGCGCCGAAGTACACCGCACGGGCGATCGCGACGCACTGCCGTTCGCCGCCGGAGAGCGTGCCCACCGGCTGCTCGACGTCCCGCAGATCGATGCCCATGTCGGCCAGCGCCTTCTTCGTCGTCTCGCGGCCCTTCCTCCGGTCCAGCGCCCGGAACGGGCCGAAGCCGACGGTCGGTTCCGAGCCGAGGAAGAAGTTCCGCCAGACGCTCATCAGCGGGACGACGGCGAGGTCCTGGTAGACCGTCGCGATGCCCCGGTCCAGCGCCTCGCGCGGGGAGGCGAACCGGACCGGCCGGCCCTCCACTGTGTACTCGCCGTGGTCGTGCTGGTGCACCCCGGCGAGGATCTTGATCAGCGTCGACTTGCCGGCGCCGTTGTCGCCGAGCACGCAGGTGACCTCGCCCGCATTGACCACAGTGGACACGTCACGCAGCGCGATGACGCTGCCATAGGTCTTGCCGACGTCGGTGACTTTGATGAGATTCATCGCCGTACCCTCTCCGCGCGACGCCGGAAGGCGTTGTTGACCAGGACCGCGGCGAGCAGCATCACGCCGAGGAAGAGCATGAACCAGTCGCTGTCCCAGCGGGCGAACACGATGCCCTGCCGGGCCATGCCGAAGATCAGCGCGCCGATCGCGGCGCCGATCGCCGAGCCGAAGCCGCCGGTGAGCAGGCAGCCACCGATCACCGCGGCGATGATGTACTGGAACTCCAGCCCGATGCCCTGGTTGGCCTGGACGCTGGCGAAGCGCAGGATGTTGATCGAGCCGACCAGCCAGGCCGCGAGCGCGGTGGTCATGAACAACAGGATCTTCGTGCGCACCACGGGCACGCCGACCGCGCGCGCACTGGCCGCCGACCCGCCGACCGCGAAGATCCAGTTCCCGAACCGGGTGCGGACCAGCAGCCACGCGGCCACCAGCGCGAACCCGATCCACCACACGATGGAGATCTGGAACGGTGTACCGCCGATGTCCACAGTGGACGCGAAGACGAAACCGGAGGACGCGTAGCCGTCGGCCGAGCGCATTCCCGACACCTGCACGGTGCCGGTGACCAGCCGGGTCACGCCGAGGTTGAGGCCCTGCAGGGCGAGGAAAGTGCCGAGCGTGACGATGAAGCTCGGCAGGCCGGTCTTCAGCACCAGCCAGCCGTTGAACGCGCCGACGCCGAGCGCGAACACCAGCGAGACCAGCAGTGCGAGCCAGACGTTCCAGCCCGCCTGCGTCGCGAGGATCGCGGTGACCAGCGAGGTGGACGCCGTCATCACGCCCGCGGACAGGTCGAACTCGCCGCCGACCATGAGCAGCGACACCGCGACGGCCATGATGCCGAGCGTCGACGCGTCGTCGAGCCAGGTCGCTACGCCGCTCGCGCTGAAGAACTGGTCCGTGACGAGCGTGAAGAACAGGAAGACGACGACGGCGCCGAGCAGCGCGCCGATCTCCGGGCGGATCACGAGCCGATCCAGCAGACGTGGCCTGGCCACGCGTTCGTCGAGTGTTGTCGTGGTCATCGGGTGCCCCTTTGCACGTACCGGCCGACCTTGTCCACAGTGGATTTGTCGACCAGGTCGGGGCCGGTGAGCACCGGCTTCCCGCCGCCGACGACATTGGCGTTGTCCCGGTACAGCTTCAGGTACGTCACCGGCAGATAGCCCTGTTCGTACTGCTGCTGGTCGACCGCGAACTGGACCTCGCCCGCCTTGATCGCTGCCACCACGTCGGAGTTGAGGTCGAACGTGCCGACCTGCGCCTTCGAGCCCGCCGACTTGATCGCGCTCACCGCGCGGGCCGCGACCTGGGAGTTCAGCGTGAGCACCGCGTCGAGCGCGGAGTCCGTCTGGACCGCGCCACGGATGCGGGATTCGGCGTCGGCCGGGTTGCTGATGTCCACCTGCAACGTCTGGACGTCGCCGCCGAAGCCGGCTTTCGCGCCGTCACAGCGCTGCGCCTGGCCGACGTTGCCCGCCTCGTGGATCACGCACAGCAGCTTCTTCTTGCCGAGCGCCTTGAACTTCTTCCCCGCCTCCTGCCCGGCGATCGCCTCGTTCTGCCCGACGTGCGTCAGCGCGCCGTAGCCCGCGCTCCTGTCCTCGCCGGAGTTGATGGTGATCACCGGGATGCCCGCGCGCACGGCGGCCTCGATGGACGGCTTGAGCGCCTCGGGGTTGGCCATCGATACCACCAGCCCGCCGACGTGCTGGGCGACCGCGTTGTCGATCAGCTTGGCCTGGTTGCCGGGATCGCCGTCGGAGTTGTATTCGACGCCGACGTTCAGGTCCTTGCCCGCCTGCTCGGCGCCGTTCTTGACCACGTTCCAGAACGCGTCGCCCGCGGTGCCGTGCGTGATGACCGCGACGCGCAGCGGCCCGGTGTCGGCGGGCGCGGGCGCGCCTGTGGCGGCCTTGGGCTCGGCCGCCGGGCCGGTGCAGGCCGACAGCAGCAGCAAACCCGCTGCCGCCATCAGTCCCGCGATGAAGCGATGGGACCTCATCGTCTCTCCTCGCTCTGCTGTCTTCGCTATACCGCTGTCCGGCGGCTGATCACCGCACGCAGGTACGCCAGGCTCGTGGCCACGTCCCGTTTCGGAAGATCCACCGGGCTTTCCTCGCTCAACGCGGTGTCCTGTTCCAGGACGTACCACCCGTCGTAGCCCGCCTCGTGAACGAACCCGACCATCGCGTCGATGTCTACGTCTCCTTCACCGAGCGGAACATACAACCCGGCACCGACAGCTTCGGTGTAGCCGACCCGTCCGGCACGCACGTCCTCGGCGAGTTTTCCGTTGACATCCTTGAGATGCAGGTGCCCGACACGGTCCGGATGACGTTTCGCGAGTTTCACCGGATCGGTGCCTCCGATGAGCAGATGCCCGGTGTCCAGGCACAGCGGAAGATCCGAATCGGCGAGGAACCGTTCGACCTCGCGCTCGGTCTCCACCTGAGTGCCGACGTGCGGATGCAACACGGTCGTGAGGCCGTGTTCCGTTGCGACGTCACGGATTTTCGCGGTGGTGTCGATCAGTGTCGCCCACTCGTCGCCGGACAGCGGTGGCCGTTCGTCGTAGCCCTCGAGCCCGGTCGCGGCGGCGAGCACGAGGACTTCCGCGCCACACGCGGCGAACAACGCGGCGGACTCCTCGGCCTCGGCCAGCGCGGCATCGGCGTCCGCGTGCAGGACGACGGCGAGGAACCCGCCGATGAGGTTCAGCTCGTACTCGCAGAGCAGGGCGCGGAGATCGCCGGGTTCACGAGGAAGGTAGCCGGGCGGGCCGAGCTCGGTGGCACGGATGCCCAGCTCCGCCATCTCGCCCAGCACGGTCGGCGCGTCGAGTACCCGGCCCCAGCCGGGCACTTCGCACACGCCCCACGAGATGGGCGCGGCGGCGATGCGGATCCCGGGCGACGTGGCGGGCATGGACGGCACTGTCATCGACTCTCCAGCCGGTCGGGGTTAGAGCGCTCTATTGATTAGAGCGCTCTAATCTTGTAGCGTCCGTCACAGCGAAGTCAAGGGCCGATTCGGAAGGGGGCGCCGATGACCCGGCCGACCATGGAGGACGTTGCCGAGCGGGCGGGTGTCTCGCGCGCTCTCGTCTCGCTCGTGATGCGGAATTCTCCCAAGGTCTCCGATCAGCGCCGTGCCGCCGTGCTCAAGGCGGCCGAGGAGCTGGGATATCAGCCGCACGTGATGGCGCGGTCACTGGCCAGCCGGACCTCGACCGTGGTCGGCGTGATGGTTTCCGATCTCCGCAACGCCTTCTTCGCCGACGTGGTGGAGGGGCTCGACGCCGCGGCGCAGGCGGCGGGCTTCGACCTGATCCTCAACACCGGCGGCCGCAGCCCGTCCCGTGAACGCGCCGCGCTACGTAGTCTTCTCTCCTTTCGTCCGGCCGGTGTCGTGCTGCTTTCGCCGGTCGCGCCCGCGTCCGCGATCGACGCGGCGGCCGGGCAGTGCCCGGTAGTGCTGGTTTCACGCACCTCCCGCGCATCGGGAGTGGACACCGTGAACGACGACGGCGAGGCGGGCGCCGCGATGGCCGTCGAACATCTCGTCGCACTGGGCCACCGGCGGATCGCGCATCTCGACGGCGGGGGCGCGGCGGGTGCCGCGGCCCGGCGCAAGGGATTCGGCCAGGCCATGCGCGCGCACGGCCTGGAGCCGATCGTCGTACGCAGCGAGCACACCGACACCGCGGGTGAGAAGGCGGTACGGGAGCTGTTGTGCCGGTACCCGAGGGCCGAACTGCCGACGGCGTTGCTGGCGGGCAACGACTTCAACGCGGTCGGCGCGATTTCGGCGCTGGAGGAGGCCGGGTTCACCGTACCGGGGGACGTCTCCGTCGTCGGCTACGACAACACTTCACTCGCCGCGCTCCGGCACGTCTCACTGACCACTGTGGACCAGCCGAGAACCGAAATGGGCAGGCTGGCCTTCGAAGCCCTGCTGGAGCGGGTCCGCGGCGAACGCGCCGAACCGGTCCGGCACCAGCTGCATCCCCGCCTGGTGGTCCGGTCGACCACCACGAGCCCGCAAGGAGAAACCCCGTGACCGAACTCGTCCCGCACTGGATCGACGGCGCCCGCACCCCGGGGGTGTCCACCCGCCGCGGCGAGGTCTTCCAGCCCGCGACCGGGGCCGTCGCCCGCCAGGTCGCGCTGGCCGATGTGTCCGATGTGGACACCGCGGTCGCCTCGGCGGTCAAGGCCGCGCAGGACTGGGCGGAGACGTCGCTGACCACGCGGACCCGGATCCTGTTCAAGTTCCGCGAGCTGGTCGACGCGCACCGCGACGAACTGGCCCGTTTGATCACCGCCGAGCACGGCAAGGTGCTCGCCGACGCGGCGGGCGAGGTCCAGCGCGGCCTCGAAGTCGTCGAGTTCGCCTGCGGTATCGCGCATCTGCTCAAGGGCGAGCATTCCGAGCAGGTCTCGCGCGGCGTCGACGCGTACTCGATCCGCCAGCCGCTCGGCGTCGTCGCCGGGATCACGCCGTTCAACTTCCCGGTCATGGTCCCGATGTGGATGTTCCCGATCGCCATCGCGTGCGGGAACACGTTCGTGCTCAAGCCTTCCGACCGCGATCCGTCGGCGTCGCTGCGGCTGGCCGAGTTGTTCACCGAAGCGGGCCTGCCGCCGGGCGTGCTCAACGTCGTCCAAGGCGACGCCGAGGCGGTGAACGCGCTGCTGGCGCACCCGGACATCGCCGGGGTGTCGTTCGTGGGCTCGACACCGATCGCCCGGCACGTCTACGAGACCGGCACGCGCCACGGCAAGCGGGTCCAAGCGCTGGGCGGGGCGAAGAACCACATGATCGTGCTGCCGGACGCGGACATCGCGGGCGCGGCCGACGCGGCGGTGTCGGCGGGTTACGGCAGCGCGGGCGAGCGTTGCATGGCGATCTCCGTCGTGGTCGCGGTGGGGCGCACCGGCGACGAGCTGGTCGAGGCGATCGCCGAACGCACCCGCGCGCTCACCACCGGCCCCGGCGTCGACGAGGATTCGCAGATGGGCCCGGTGGTCACCGGCGCCGCCCGTGACCGCATTCTGTCCTATGTGGACGCCGGGGAACGGGCGGGCGCGGCACTCGTGGTCGACGGCAGGGGCCTCGCACCGGAAGGCCACGAGGACGGCTTCTGGATCGGACCGACGTTGTTCGACCACGTCACCCCGGAGATGTCCGTCTACACCGACGAAATCTTCGGGCCGGTGCTCGCCGTGGTGCGCGCGGAGTCGTTCGAGGCCGCGCTGGAACTGGTCAACGCCAACCCATATGGCAACGGCACCGCGATCTTCACCACTGACGGCCTTGCCGCGCGGGAGTTCGAGCGCCGCGTCACGGCCGGGATGGTCGGCATCAACGTGCCCATCCCGGTTCCCATGGCGTACTACTCCTTCGGCGGCTGGAAGGACTCGCTCTTCGGTGACACGCACGTCCACGGCGCCGAAGGCGTGCGGTTCTACACCCGGGCCAAGGCGGTCACCTCGCGGTGGCCGCGGCAGGCACACGGCGTCGACCTCGGATTCCCCACACACCGCTGAGCAGCGACTTCAGAACAGTGACTTCAAGGAGGGCAGCAATGAAGCTGGGACTGGCGGGCACCGGCCGGATCGGCACGTCGCACGCGGAAACGTTGAAGGGCTTCGACGAGGTCAGTGAGGTCGTCGTCGCCGATGTCGACGCCGGGCGCGCGCGGGCTGCCGCCGCGAAGCTCGGAGTCACCGCTGTGGAGAGCATCGACGCACTCTTCGGGGCCGGGCTCGACGGCTTGGTCGTCACGGCGGCGACCGATGCGCATCCCGCGCTGATCACCCGGGCCGTCGACGCGGGTCTCCCGGTGTTCTGCGAAAAGCCGGTGGCCGTGGACCTCTCGGGCACGCTGGCCGTAATCGAGCACATCACCGGCTCCGATGTACCGGTGCAGATCGGTTTCCAGCGGCGCTTCGACGCGGGGTACACCGCGGCGCGGGCCGCGGTGGCTTCGGGGGAATTGGGCTGGTTGCACACGGTACGGGCGACGACGCTCGACGCCGCGCCTCCGCCCGCGGAGTACGTTCCGCATTCCGGCGGGTTGTTCCGCGACTGCGGGGTGCACGACTTCGACATCATCCGCTGGGTCACCGGCCGCGCGGTGACGGAGGTGTACGCGCGAGGAGCCAACCGGGGCGAGCGGTTCTTCGCCGACGCGGGAGACGTCGACACCGGCGCGGCGACGTTGACGCTGGACGACGGCACGCTCGTCACGGTGTCGCTGAGCCGGTACAACGGCGCGGGCCACGACGTGCGGCTCGAAGTGCTGGGCTCGGTGGCGAACGTCGTGGTCGGGCTGGACGACCGGGTGCCGTTGCGCTCGGTCGAACCCGGCGTGCCCGCGCTGCCGGGCCCGGTCTATCCGGGGTTCATGGAGCGCTTCCGGCCCGCGTACACCAGCGAGCTGAAGACATTCCTCGACGTCGTCGCACGGCGCGCCGAAAGCCCGTGCGGGGTCCTCGACGCGTTGGAGGCGTTCTACATCGCCGAAGCCTGCGAGCTTTCGCGTCGCGAACGCCGTCCGGTCACCGTGGCCGAAGTCCGCCGTTAGCCTCCCGCGGCGGACGCCGGACTGACAGACTCGGGTGCTGCCGTTCGAGCACTGTCAAGGAGGACCCGGTTTGACGTTCGCCGTGGGCATTTTCGACCTGTTCCTCTACGCGGTCCCCGGCGCGTGCCAGCTCGCGTTCCTGGTCTATCTGGGAGCGCGGCTGCACGTCGTCGACGTCGCCCGCCTGTCCTCGCTGCCCGCCGTGCTGCTGCTGGTGGCCGTCGTGGTCGTCAGTTACGTCCTGGGGCACCTCGTCAACGCGCTGTGGGCGGTGGTGAGCCGGGTGCTGCCGATGCGGAGCGGGCGGCAGACGGCCAAGGAGTCCTTCCTCGCGCGGAACCCGCAGGTCCGGGAGCGTGCCTACATCCACGCCGACCCGGCGTTGCTGCGGCAGGGGGTGGCGGTGCAGGACAAGGAGGCCGCCGCGCAGATCGACCGGCTGATGTCCCAGGGCCTGATGGTGCGGAACCTGACCCTGCCGCTCTCGTTCGGGTTCGTGGCCGCCGTGGTCGAGCTGATCGCCGGCGGGCACCGGATCCTGGCCGCCTGCTGCGCGGTGCTGCTGGCGGCCGCGGTGGCCGGGGCGTACCGGGAAGGGCGCAAACTGGTGCGCTGGGCCGATCTGCGGACCTGGGAGACCTGTTTCTGGATGCCGGAGCTGGACACCGTGCTCGATCCCGCCGACGACGCGAGCTAGGGCCGGAGCAGCTTGCGGACAGTGCGGGCGACGAGATCGGCCGCACGCGGCGGGGGAGTGCGGCCGGCGGACAGATAACGGTGGACCACGGCGCGCGGAATTTCGACCAGCGCCAGCACCACCTCCTCGTCACTGCTTCCGGTGATCCCTGGCAGTTTCGACGTCGCCTTTTTCAACGCCGCCTTGAGTTCTTCGTCCGCCTTGACGGTTTCGGCGACGGCGGTCGCCGACCAGTCCGCCGGGCCGAAGGTGTGCTTGCCCGCGTCCAGCACCCGCGCGGCCGCCGGGTTCTTGCGGCACCACAGGACGACGCCCGAGGCCGCTTCGGCTGCTGCGTCCACGGACTCCGCGTCGCCGAGCGCGGTGACGAACGTGCTCTGGAAGTCGCGCAGCGTGCGGAGCCAGAGTTCGGACAGCAGGGCCGGGCGGTCGGGGAACCGGTGGTAGACCGAGCCGCTCGGCGCGCCGGTGGCCTTCGCGACGGCCGCCATGGTCACCGCGCGGACACCCCCTTCGGCGAACAACGCCGCCGCGGCGTCGAGGAACTGCGCGCTGGTGTGAGTCGGGGGCCTGCCCATGTTGTAGAGACTATGCTCTAATACGTTCTAGAGGAAAGTCTCTAGAACGGAGTTTGCTGCCATGGCGGTCTACAACGTGCATTCCCGGCGGTTCGACGTCCCCGCGGCCCGGGCGGGGAAGCTGCTGGACACCCTGGCCTCCGCGGACGACCGGCTGTGGCCGATCGAGGACTGGCCGCCGATCCGGTTCGACGGCCCGCTCGTGCCCGGGGCGAGGGGTGGGCATTCGTCGGTCCGGTACTTCGTGGAGTCGGCCGTTCCGGGCAGCGCCGTGCGGTTCCGGTTCACCGCGCCACGGGGACTCGACGGCTTCCACGAGTTCGTCGTCCTGCCCCGTGGTGAGGATGCCTGCGAACTGCGGCACGTCCTCGCCGGACGGCTTTCCGGCTCGGCGCTGGTGACCTGGCCGCTGTTCTGGCGCCCGATGCACGACGCCGTTCTGGAGCAGTTGCTGGACAACGCCGAACGGGCGCTGACCGGCGGGATCGCGCGCCCGTCGGTGTGGTCGCCCTACGTCCGCTTCCTGCGGTCGCTCGCGCGCGCGGCTCAAATCCGTTCGCCGCGTTCTTCGCCGGATGCGAAGCTCGGGGTGTGACCGACGTACGCCTGACCCCGCTGGACGAGGAGTCCCTCGCGAGGCTGCTCGACGCGGCCGTGACCGACGCGGACCCGCTGGAGGTGATGTCGCCGATCGAGGGCCCGCCCGGGTGGACCGCCGAGCGGCGTGCCGCGTTCCTCGCCTTCCACCGGCGACGGTCCCTCGACCCGGCCACCGCCGTGGAGACCACCTGGGTGATCGATGTCGACGGCCGCGCCGTGGGGGCCGCCCGGCTGGAGCCGGCGGGCGACGCCGTCGAAGCCGGGATCTGGCTGGGCCGATCAGCCCGGGGCCAGGGCGTCGGACGGCAGGTTGTGACCGCACTGCTCGACGCCGCGCGTACCGGTGGCGCTACCCGCTTCGTCGCCTCGACGACCACGGGCAACGCCGCCGCGCGGCGCCTCCTCACGAACGCGGGCGCCGACCTCGCCGTCCACGGCGGCGACGTCGATGCCACGTTGGACCTCTAGAGCCGGGGAATGACCTCGGCGCGGACATACTCGTCGGCGTCCCGGTCGCCGATGTGCGGGCCCTGGACGATGGTGACGCCCTTGGCGTTTGCGGCGGCCAGCAGCTTCTCTCGCGAGGGCGGTTCGACGCCGCCGCCGAGGATGAGCGCCGAGACATCACCCTCGGCGATGCGGGCCAGCGCGGCCTCGTCGGTGGTCATTCCCTCGGCGGAGTGACCGGCGGCCGAGATCGCCGCCACCACCTTGGTCACGATCCGCGGGTTCCGGCCGAGCAGCAGTACGGTCATGGTTGCCTCCTCTCTACCAGTCTGGGACCTCGAGTTATCTGGAGGTCAAGTCCGGCGCCGCGGGTGCGCTGGTGGCCGCGGGCGTCAGGCGAATCCTTCGTCGCGCATGCGGATCGTGCTGGTGGGGCCGTCGGGGCCGTGGACGCCGAAGTACCACCAGTGTCCGGCGGGCGCGGGTGGGTACTTCCTCTGGATGATCTTCACCAGCGCCTCACCGAGGGTGATGATCGGTGTGGTGCTCAGCTGTTCATGACCGCGCCAGATCACCGTGCGGCCGTCGAGCAGGCGCCGGCCTGATGCTTCCTCGGCGGTGACTGCCATCCGCGCGGCCAGTCGTTCGCAAGCCTTCTCGATCAGGCTGATGAACTCGTTCTCGTGCCCGTCGGCCCACTCGTCGAGGGGAAGCCCGTGCTCGGCTCCGACTATCGCGTGGATGCGCAACTCGCGTGTGAGCGCCGTCAGCCAGCTGTCCGTGTCCTGCGGGGCCGGCTCTTCGGCGGCCTTGGCCATCTCGGCGAGCAGAATCGAAGAACTGACGTCGCAGGCCCAGAAATCGAAGCCGTTGTACTCACCGGCCACTGTGCTGCTCATGCGAACACCTTCTCAGGTGAGCACTCCGACTGTCATCTGAGTTGGGGATCTCATCTTCGGGAGTATTCGGCTTAGGTTCGTAGGTGGATGGTGTTGCGGCGTGGTGTGCGGGTGGCGTCCAGCCAGGTGGGCGGTACGAACTCGGGTAGTCCGTCGGTGGTGATGCGGACTTCCCATTGGGAGTGGTGGATGAGCTTGTGGTGGATGGAACAGAGGAGGACGAGATTGTCTACTTTGGTCTCGCCGTGGTGTGCCCAGTAGGTCACGTGGTGTGGTGTGCAACGGTAGGTGGGGGCATCGCAGCCGGGGAAGGCGCAGCCGCCGTCGCGGCGGGTGAGGGCGCGGCGGATGGCGGGGGTGGCGAGGCGTTGGGCTCGGCCGACGTCGAGGGGTTCGCCGTGCGTGCCCAGGACCATGGGGATGATTTTGGCGTCGCAGGCGAGGCGTCGTGCTTCGGATGCGGTGATCTCGCCGAGCAGATCAAGAGTGGCCTGTCCGATCCCGGTTCGTAGTTCTTTGAGTCCGATGGTGACGACGATGTGGGTGGCTTCTCCGGCCTGCGTGGGCAGGTCGGGATGTTCGGCCCACATCCGCACCAGCTCCGAGAACGCGCACCCGCGTCGTTCCCACTGGGTTCGGGTATCGCGCCCCTCCTCTTCGGTAGCCGGACGGGGTTTCGCCAGGGGATCCAGCATCGCCTGAAGCCGGGCGGAGGTCTCGTCGTCCACCCGGGCCTTGATCTGATGCCCGCCATCCCGATGTGGAGCGATCGAGAACTCCGGCTGGAAGGGTTTCGGTTCCCGGGTTTTGGGTTCGCGTCCGTCGGGATCGAGTTGGGCGAGCAGGCGTCGTCCGGCGGCACGGATTTCTCGGGGTCCGGCGGCGCGGGCGAGTTCGGCGAGGATCTTCTCGGCCTGCTCCCGCTGATCCGCCGGGGCTGTTTTGGGGAGTTTGTCGAGGACGCGGAGGATTTCGTCGATCTGGGCGGCGCCGATCGCGCCCTCGGCGGCGGCCTGCGCAGTGGCAGGCGCGTCAGGTGGCTGTTCGCCGGTGGTGAGATCGCGGGTGCCGTTCAACGCGAGCGCCCGTGCTGCGCGTGCTTTCGCTTCGGCGTAGGGGATGTTCAGCGTCTCCTGCAACAGTCGCACCAGACTCCCGTACCCGGTGGTGTCGCGGATACCGCGTCGTTCCAGCTCGGCCATCACCTCACCCTGCACAGCAGCCTCGCGCCGCTGCACCGACTCGGACTCCAAGAGCCGTGTCAGCAGGCAGCCGACATCGACGCGCCACCACTCGGTGCGCGTTGCGGAGATGTTGCTGTCGACTGCCACAACATCAACGATACGCCGCCCGATCGAACATGTGTGCTATCGATCGGGTGAACCTGTGGGATGTTGTTTTCTTTGTGCAGCAACGAAAACAAGCGATACTCGCTGTGAGCTAACACTGACGCTTCGATCGCGGTGAACATGCGGGTGCCGTGCGCGCCGCATTCTTCGAGATGCGTCGAAGGTAGTGAAGGGAGGGGCCCTTGAGGGCGCTGAGCCCTGAACACGCCGATCGGGGACACGTCCGGAGGGCGTTCTTCGTGCATAGCGAGTCGAAAGTTGGATCCAGGCTGAGTGTTGTGAAGGTTCCCTCGAGGGCCTTCGGCCAACTCGGAATGTGGTGCTCACGGGCTCGCTGTGATGTGGGAGCTGTGGCGGTGACAAGGCGGTAGCGCCGTGATGGATCAGTGTCCATAGAGGACAAACGAGCCCGCCCGGCGCGAAGAAGCCGCTGGGGCGGACATTCCCGCGCTTCGCCTTCGGCGTAAGGCGGCCAACGGCGGCGGCGCAAAGATTCGTGGGTGTCTCCTTGAGGGGCCCAGAGTCCCTCAAGGAGACACCCACGGACCGTCAGCCCCTCAGGAAGCCTGGATTTCCGGGCGATACATGTCGATCCAGTGATACAGGTCGAGCGTGCGGTCGACACCGGCGCGTACGGCCGGGTCCATCGTCGCCGCGTCCAGTTCGGACACTCGCCGCAGCCAGCCGCGGTCCACCAGGTCGAACACCTGGTGTCCCGGCTCGGCGAGCACCTCCTTGGCCTGCTGCTGCAACGCGATCGCGTAGCCGGGGTCCTGTGTGGACGGATACGGGCTCTTCACCCTGTCCCGCACCGAATCCGGCAGGACGTGCTTGGTCGCGTGCCGCAGCAGGCTCTTTTCCCTGCCGTCGAAGGTCTTGAGCGACCACGGCGTGTTGTAGACGTACTCGACCAGCCGGTGGTCGCAGAACGGGACGCGGACCTCCAGCCCGACGGCCATCGACGCGCGGTCCTTGCGGTCGAGCAGCAGTCGCACGAAGCGGGTCAGGTGCAGATGGCAGATCGTGCGCATCCGCGCTTCCTGCTCCGTCTCGCCGTCGAGGTGCTCGACGTTCCCGACCGCGCTCGCGTACTGGTCGGCGATGTAGGCAGGCACGTCCAGTTTCGCCGCGAGGCCCTGATCGAGCATCTGGGTCCGCTCGCTCATCAGCGCGTTCCGGAAGGCCAGCCACGGGAACGTTCCCGACCGTACCGCGGTTTCGTCGTGGAACCAGCGGTAGCCGCCGAACACCTCGTCCGCCGACTCACCGGACAGCGCCACCGTCGACTCGCCGCGGATGGCCTTGAACAACAGGTACAGCGACATGTCGAGGTCGCCCATGCCCGACGGGATGTCCCGCGCGGTGAGCACCGCGCGGCGGATCGCGGGGTCGCTCAGCTCGGCCGGGTTGAGCATGACGTCCTGGTGCGCGGAGCCGACCAGCTTGGCGACATCCCGGATGAAGGGCGAGTCCGGGGTGTCGCGCATCTCGTCCGGCTTGAAGTTCTCCTCCTGGCCGAAGAAGTCGACCGAGAACGTCCGCAGCTGCTCGCCCTGTTCGGCCAGCCGGGCGGCGGCCAGACCGGTGACGGCGCTGGAGTCGAGCCCGCCGGACAGCAGCACGCAGCGCGGGACGTCCGCGACGAGCTGCCGGTTGACGATGTCGGTCATCAGCTCCCGTACGCGGGCGACCGTGGTCTCCTGGTCGTCGGTGTGCGGCCTCGCGTCGAGCTTCCAATACGTCCGCGTGCGCACGCCCTCACGGGAAACCGTGACGATCGTGCCCGGTTCGACCTCGCTCATGCCCTTCCACAGCGACCAGCCGGGTTGCTTGGTGACGCCCATCAGCTCGCGCAGGCCGTCGAGGTCGACGACGCGCGCTGCCAGCGAGTTCGCCAGGATCGCCTTCGGCTCGGAGCCGAACAGCACGCCGTCGCGGGTGGGGTAGAAGTAGAACGGCTTGATGCCCATCCGGTCGCGGATCATCACGAGCTTGTCGTCGCGTTCGTCCCAGATCGCGAAGGCGTACATGCCGTTGAGGTGCTCGGCCACCGCGTCGCCCCACTGCAGGTAGCCGTGCAGGACGACCTCGGTGTCGCTGTCGGTCTCGAAGGTGTGGCCGAGTCCGCTCAGTTCCTCGCGCAGTTCGGTGAAGTTGTAGGCCTCACCGCTGTACACCATGGCCACCGTGCCGTTCGGGGTGGCGACGCTCATCGGCTGCTTCCCGCCGGGGAGGTCGATGATCGCCAGCCGCCGGTGCCCCAGCGCGACGTGCGTGCGGACCCAGGTGCCGGAGTCGTCCGGACCCCGGCAGGACATGGTCTCGGTCATGGCGTCGATGTCGGCCTGGCGCCGGGTCAGGTCGGCGTCGTAGGCGACCCAGCCAGCGATACCGCACATGTGCTACCTCCTACAGTTGCTTAGTAAAGACAACTATTCGTAATGTCGTTGTAACACCCCTCGTGCCGCTTGTCTGCCCGTTATGTCCGCACCGCTGAGAGATCACTCGGTTGCTGACCGTCACTTCGGCTCGTGGCGGCCGTCACGAGCCGTCAAGGGCGCGTAAATGCCCACTTCCGGGGCGTCAAGGAGGCGTCAGGCGGTGTCGATTACCTCCCGCGACGGCCGCACAGTTGCGGCGTCCACTGGTCACCCGCTGGGTGACCTGTCCTGAGAGGTGCCTCGTGGCCGACTTGCTCTACGCCCTTCTGCTGATCGGCGTTTTCGGAGTGCTCGCGCTGACCCTGCGCGGTTTGGAGAAGCTGTGAACGGCGTGGGCGTGGCCGCCAACGTGATCGGCGGGGTGCTCGCACTGGGGTTGATCGTTTATCTCTTCATCGCGCTGATCAAGCCGGAGAAGTTCTGATGCGCTTCGTCGCACGTTGTCCCGCGGAGGAGCGGAATGAGTGACACAGCGGCCGGCTTCCTGCAAGTCGGCCTTCTTCTTGTCGCCTTGGCAGTGGTCTACAAACCACTCGGCGACTACATGGCCAAGGTCTTCTCGACGGAGAAGCACCTGAAGGTCGAAAAAGGCCTCTACAAGGTGGCCCGCGTCGACCCGGACACCGAGCAGCACTGGAAGACCTACGCCTCGGGCGTGCTCGGGTTCTCGTTCGTCGCGATCATCCTGCTGTACCTGCTGCAGCGGCTGCAGTCGATCCTGCCGTGGAACTTCGACCGGGGCGCGGTGTCGCCCGGCGTCGCGTTCAACACGGCCATCAGCTTCGTCACCAACACGAACTGGCAGTCCTACACGCCCGAGTCGACCATGGGCCACTTCGTCCAGATGGCCGGGCTCACGGTGCAGAACTTCCTGTCCGCCGCGGTCGGCCTCGCCGTCGCGATCGCGGTGACCCGCGGGTTCATCCGCTCGAAGACCGATCGGATCGGCAACTTCTGGGTGGACCTGACCCGCGGTACCGTCCGGATCCTGCTGCCGATGGCGTTCGTCTTCGCGATCGTGCTGATCGCACTCGGCGTGGTGCAGAGCCTCAAGTCCGGCATCGACGTCGTCAACCCGGACGGCAGCTCCAGCAGGATCGCGCTGGCCCCGGCCGCGAGCCAGGAGGTCATCAAGGAACTCGGCACCAACGGTGGCGGTGTCTTCAACGGCAACTCCGCGCACCCGTTCGAGAACCCCAACGCGTGGACCAACCTGATCGAGATCTTCCTGATCCTGGTCATCCCGGTCTCGCTGACCCGCACCTTCGGCAAGCTCGTCGGCAAGACGAAGCAGGGCTACGTCCTGCTGAGCGTCATGGGCGCGCTGTGGGGCCTGATGCTCGTCGGGATCTGGTGCGCCGAGGCCTTCACGAAGAGCCCGGCCGCGCTGGCCGCCGGAGCGAACATGGAGGGCAAGGAACAGCGCTTCGGGATCGGCCTGACGTCGATCTTCGCGGACACCACCACCGGGACGTCCACCGGCGCGGTCAACGGCATGCACGACAGCCTGTCCGGCGCGGGCGGCGGTGGCACGTTGCTGAACATGCTGCTCGGCGAGGTCTCGCCGGGTGGTGTCGGCACCGGCCTCTACGGCATCCTGGTGATGGCCGTCATCGCGATGTTCCTGGCCGGGTTGATGGTCGGCCGGACCCCGGAGTACCTGGGCAAGAAGCTCGGCAAGCGCGAGGTCACCTGCGCGGCGATCTCCATGCTGGCGATGCCGACCGTGATGTTGCTCGGCTCGGCGATCGCCCTGCTGCTGCCCGGAACGTCGGGCGCGATGTCCAACAGCGGCCCGCACGGGCTGTCGGAGGTCCTCTACGCCTACGCGTCGGCGAGCAACAACAACGGAAGCGCTTTCGGCGGTCTCACCGTGACCAACGACTGGTTCCAGGCCTCGCTGGGCGTGTGCATGACCCTCGGCAGGTTCATCCCGATCGTCGCCGTGCTGTGCCTGGCCGGATCCCTTGCCGCGCAACGGAAGGTGCCCGAGACCGCGGGCACGCTGCCCACCACCGGGCCGCTCTTCGGCACGATGCTGGCCGGCACCATCGTCCTCGTCGCGGCCCTCACGTTCATCCCGGCGCTCGCGCTCGGGCCCATCGCGGAGGCGTTGGCATGACCACCACAACGGAAACACCCCGGCGGACCCCGGAGGAGGAGACCCAGCACCACGTCGAGAACGCGGGCCGGGTCGGCGCCGGGATCTTCAACCCGCGCCAGCTCTGGACGTCCCTGCCGGACGCCCTGCGCAAGCTGAACCCGAAGCACCAGCTCCGCAACCCGGTGATGTTCGTGGTGTGGGTGGGCTCGGTGCTGGTCACCGTGTTCGCCATCACCGATCCGAGCGTGTTCACCATCCTCATCGCGATCTGGCTGTGGTTCACGGTCCTGTTCGCGAACCTCGCCGAGGCGGTGGCCGAGGGCCGCGGCAAGGCGCAGGCGGAAACGCTGCGCAAGGCCAAGAAGGAAACCGTCGCGCGGCGCCTGAACGAGGACGGCTCCGAGGAGTCCGTCCCCGGCGTGGAGCTGCGCATCGGCGACCTCGTCGTGGTCGAGGCCGGACAGGTGATCCCCGGCGACGGCGACGTCGTCGAGGGCATCGCGACGGTCGACGAATCGGCCATCACCGGTGAGTCGGCCCCGGTCATCCGCGAGTCGGGTGGCGACCGGTGCGCGGTCACCGGCGGCACCACGGTGCTGAGCGACCGGATCGTCGTCAAGGTCACGACCAAGCCCGGCGAGTCCTTTGTGGACCGCATGATCGCGTTGGTGGAAGGCGCTTCCCGGCAGAAGACGCCGAACGAGATCGCGCTGACGATCCTGCTCTCGACGCTGACCATCATCTTCCTGCTCGCCGTCGTGGCGCTGCAGCCGATGGCGGGTTACTCGGGCAGCCAGCAGTCGGTGATCGTGCTGACGGCGTTGCTCGTCTGCCTGATCCCGACGACGATCGGCGCGCTGCTCTCGGCGATCGGTATCGCCGGTATGGACCGGCTGGTGCAGCGCAACGTGCTGGCCACCTCCGGCCGCGCGGTCGAAGCGGCGGGCGACGTCAGCACCCTGCTGCTGGACAAGACCGGCACGATCACCTTCGGCAACCGGCGCGCGACCGAGCTGATCCCGGTCGGTGAATCCACTGTGGACGATCTGGCCGCGGCGGCCCGGCTCTCCAGTCTCGCCGACGGAACGCCCGAGGGACGCAGCATTCTCGAACTCATCGAGGAACGGCACGGGCTCCCGCAGGTCGCGAACGAGGACGAGAAGCTCGGCGAGTTCGTCCCCTTCACCGCGCAGACCCGGATGAGCGGCATCACCTTCGGCGAGCGCGAGGTTCGCAAGGGCGCCACCGGTTCGGTGCGCGAATGGGTGCGCGAGCGCGGCGGCGACATGCCGGACGAGACCGAACGCGTCGTCGACGAGATCTCCCAGCAGGGCGGGACCCCGCTGGTGGTCGCGGAGACGACGGGCGGGAAAGCGTTCGTGCGCGGTGTGATCCGGCTGTCCGATGTGGTCAAGCCGGGGATGAAGGAGCGCTTCGAAGAGCTGCGCGCGATGGGCATCAAGACGGTGATGATCACCGGCGACAACCCGCTCACCGCGAAGGCCATCGCAGAGGACGCGGGCGTCGACGACTACCTCGCCGAGGCCAAGCCCGAGGACAAGATGGCGCTCATCAAGAAGGAGCAGGAGGGCGGTCGCCTGGTCGCGATGACCGGTGACGGCACCAACGACGCTCCCGCACTGGCGCAGTCCGACGTCGGCGTCGCGATGAACACCGGTACCTCCGCCGCGAAGGAGGCGGGGAACATGGTGGACCTCGACTCCGACCCGACGAAGCTGATCGAGATCGTGGAGATCGGCAAGCAGCTGCTGATCACCCGCGGCGCGCTGACGACGTTCAGCGTCGCCAACGACCTCGCGAAGTACTTCGCCATCCTGCCCGCGATGTTCACCGGCATCTTCGCGCAGCTGGGCGCGCTCAACATCATGCACCTGGCGACACCGAAGTCGGCGATCCTCTCGGCGGTCATCTTCAACGCGCTCGTCATCGTCGCGCTGATCCCGCTGGCGCTGCGCGGCGTCCGGTACCGCCCGTCCACCGCGTCCGCGCTGCTGCGGCGCAACCTGCTGATCTACGGCCTCGGCGGCATCGTCACCCCGTTCCTCGGGATCTGGGTGATCGACCTGCTGGTGCGGCTCATTCCCGGGATTGGTTGATTGTCATGAAGGCTCTTCTCAAGCAGACCGGTGCCGGGCTGCGCGTCCTGATCGTGATGACGGTGCTGCTCGGCGTCATCTACCCGCTCGCGGTGTGGGCGGTGTCCCGGATCCCGGGGCTGCAGGACAACGCCGAAGGCTCGGTCGTCACGCAGAACGGCCAGGCGGTCGGCTCCTCGCTCATCGGGATCGACCCGGTGGCCAAGGATCCGGCGAACGACCCGTGGTTCCACACCCGGCCGTCGGCCACCGCGAAGGACGTGCTCGGCCCCGGCGACCCGTCGACCTCCGGCGCGTCCAACAAGGGCCCGTACAACCAGGACCTGGTGGACGCGATCACCAAGCGGAAGGACCTCATCGCCCAGCGAGAGGGCGTCAAACCCGATCAGGTGCCCGCCGACGCGGTGACCGCGGACGCCGCCGGTGTCGACCCGACGATCAGCGTCGCCTACGCGGACCTGCAGATCGCCAGGGTGGCGCGGGTTACAAGGCTGCCCGAGGCGAAGGTCCGCGAGCTGGTCGAACAGAACACCGGCGGTGCCGGGATCGGCGTCCCCGGGGTCAATGTGCTGAAGGTCAACCTGGCCGTGCGGGCCGCGGCCGGAGGGGCACACTGACAGTCGTGGACAACGACAGCACACGCCCGAAGCCGCGCCGGGGAGAACTGCGGATCTACCTCGGCGCGGCGCCGGGCGTCGGCAAGACCTTCGCGATGCTCGGCGAGGCGCGACGGCGGCTCGACCGCGGCACCGACGTCGTCATCGGGCTGGTGGAAACCCACGGCCGCAAGAAGACCGCGGAGCTGATCGAAGGACTGGAACTCGTGCCGCGGCGGCGGTTCACCCACCGCGGGCACGAGTTCACCGAGATGGACGTCGACACGTTGCTGGCGCGCAAGCCCGAGGTCGCCGTCGTCGACGAACTCGCGCACACCAACGTGCCCGGTTCGCGCAACGAGAAGCGCTGGCAGGACATCGAGGAACTCCTCGAGGCCGGGATCGACGTGCTGTCCACGGTCAACGTGCAGCATCTGCAGAGCCTCAACGACGTCGTCCAGCGCATCACCGGCGTGCCCCAGCAGGAAACCGTGCCGGACGAGGTGGTGCGGCGCGCCGAGCAGCTCGAACTGGTCGACATCACGCCCGAGGCGCTGCGACGCCGTCTTGCGCACGGGAACATCTACTCGGCCGAGCGGATCGACGCGGCGCTGGGCAACTACTTCCGGCCGGGCAACCTCACCGCGCTGCGCGAGCTGGCCCTGCTGTGGGTCGCCGACCAGGTCGACGTCGCGCTCCAGCGCTACCGCGCCGAGCAGCGGATCACCGACACCTGGGAAACCCGCGAACGGGTGGTCGTGTCGATCACCGGTGGCCCGGAGAGCGAGACGCTGATCCGGCGCGCGAGCCGGATCGCCACCCGCGCCGGTGCCGAACTCCAGGTCGTGCACATCCTGCGCGGGGACGGGCTGCGCGGGATCAGCCCGACCGCGATGGCCCGCTGCCGCAAGCTGACCGAGGAGGTCGGCGCCACCTTCCACACTGTCGTCGGCGACGACGTGCCGGACGCGCTGCTCGACTTCGCGCGCGGCGTCAACGCCACGCAGCTCGTGATCGGCACGTCCCGGCGATCGCGGGTGGCGCGGCTGTTCGACGAGGGCATCGGCGCCGCGGTGGTCCGGGATTCCGGGCCGATCGACGTGCACATGGTCACGCACGAGGAGGCGGGCGGGAAGCTGCCCGCGCGGCTGGGCAAGAGCCCGCTCAGGCCGACCCGCCGCGTCATGGGCTGGGTGCTTTCGGTGCTCCTGCCCGCGGTCGTGACCTTCGCCGGCGTCCAGTTCCAGCAGGCGCTGGAGTATCCCACGAACGTGATGGACTACGTGCTCGCCACGGTCGTCGTCGCGCTGGTCGGCGGGCTCGGTCCGGCGCTCGTGGCCGCGGTGCTCGGCGCCGGGCTGCTCAACTTCTTCTTCACCCCGCCGCTGTACACGCTCAACGTGCACACGCCGGAAAACGTGGTGACGCTCATTTCGATGATGGTCGTCGCGGTGCTGGTCGCGATCGTCGTCGACTCGGCCGCGCGCCGGGCCACGCAGGCGGCGCAGGCTCGGACCGAGGCGTCGCTGCTCGCCTCGTACGCGCGCACCGTGATGACCCATGCGAACCCGATCGAGCGACTGCTGGAGAAGGTGAAGGAGAACTTCGGCCTGACGTCGGTGACGCTGCTGGAGAAGCAGAAGGGGGAGTGGACGAAGGTCGCGTGCTCGGGCGGCGATCCGTGCAAGGACCCCGACGACGCCGACATCGACATCGCGGTCACCGCGGACGTCCACCTGACGCTGGTGGGCCGGGTGCTGCCCGCCTCGGACCGCCGGGTGCTGGAGGCCGTGGCGGGGCAGTCGCTGCTCGCGCTGCGCCAGCAGCGGACGGCGGCCGCGGCGGCCAAGGCCGAGCGCAAGGCGGCCGCGACCGAGCTGCGCACGACGTTGCTCTCGGCGGTCGGGCACGATCTGCGGACCCCGCTCACCTCGATCAAGGCGTCCATCGGCAGCCTTCGCGCGCCAGACCTGTCACTGTCCGAAGAGGACAACGCGGAGCTGCTGGAGACCATCGAGGAGTCGGCGGACCGGCTGGCCGGGCTGATCGACAACCTGCTCGACTCGTCCCGGCTGGCCACCGGCGCGGTGCGTCCGCATCTGCGGCCGGTCGGCTTCGACGAGGTCGTCAGCCACGCACTGACCAATGTGGACGGTTCGGGCTCGGTGGTCGTCGCTGTCGACGACGCGCGGCTGCCGTCGGTGCTCGCCGATCCGGGGCTGCTGGAGCGGGTAGTGGCGAACGTGCTGGACAACGCGTTGCGCCATGGCGCGAATCCTGCCGGGGAACCGGTCGCGGCCCGGGCCAGCGCGCATTCCGATCACGTCGAGCTGCGCATCGTCGACCACGGCAGGGGGCTGCGGAAGGGCACGGCCGAGTCCGCGTTCGCACCCTTCCAGCGGCTCGGCGGCGACCGTGATTCCACGCCGGGCGTGGGGCTGGGACTGTCGGTGGCGAAGGGGTTCACCGAGGCGATGGGCGGCTCGATCCGCGCCGAGGACACCCCGGGCGGCGGGCTGACCGTGATCATTTCCCTGCCCGCCTACCGCGGACAGGATCCGGAGAAGGACCTCCTCGCACGCGATCATGAGCTCGAGGACGACGACAGGGAGACGGTGCGATGAGCCCGGACAACGCGACGGTGCTGGTCGTCGACGACGAGCCGCAGATCGTGCGGGCGCTGCGGATCAACCTGTCCGCGCGCGGCTACAAGGTGATCACCGCGCACGACGGCACCGCCGCGCTCAAGGCGGTCGCCGAGACGAAACCGGACGTCGTCGTGCTCGACCTCGGCCTGCCGGACCTGGACGGCACCGAGGTGATCGCCGGGCTGCGCGGCTGGACGACGGTGCCGATCATCGTGCTGTCCGCGCGCTCCGACTCGGCCGACAAGGTGCACGCGCTGGACGCCGGCGCCGACGACTACGTCACCAAGCCGTTCGGGATGGACGAGCTGCTCGCGCGGCTGCGTGCCGCCGTCCGGCGTTCCGCCGTGTCCGGTGTGGACGGTGTGGAAGCCGTGGTGGACACCGGTTCCTTCACCATCGACCTCGCGGCGAAGAAGGTGCGGCGCGAGGGCAAGGAAGTCCATCTCACCAAGACGGAGTGGGGCGTGCTGGAGCTGCTGGTGCGCAACCGGGGGCGGCTGGTGGCGCAGAAGCAGCTGCTGCACGAGGTGTGGGGCCCGTCGTACGAGACGGAATCGCACTACCTGCGCGTGTATCTCGCGCAGCTGCGGCGGAAGCTGGAGCCGGAACCCTCGCGCCCGCGCCACCTGCTCACCGAACCGGGCATGGGCTACCGCTTCGAGGTCTGAGCCACGCACTTGCCGTTAAGGCCACCTTACGGGCGTCAGACGCCCGTAAGGTGGCCTTAAC
>NZ_JBHYJW010000045.1:0-83481 GCF_042741125.1 Amycolatopsis sp. NPDC058986
GAGGTGGGATTCCCGCAACGCGACCACGCCGTCGTGGTCGGGTGGCGGGCCCGCGGCCGAGAGCGGCACCCCGTCCGGGCTGGCGGCGTGACGACGCGTCCATCGGGCTGCTTCGGCCCGGAACGCGTCGTCGCCCGCCTGCAGGAACTCCGCGCGCCGCACGAGCGCGGTCAGACCCGCGTACTCGGCGTCCACGAAATGGAGGCCGGCGCCCTCACGGCTCGCCGCGCGGGCGAACGTGGCCCGTACACCTGCGGGTACCGTCCGGTCGAGGAACGGCCGACGATGGGTATGCCTGCGGAACACCGCGTCGGCGAGCGTCTGGTCCTCGACGGCGACGCGATGGTTTCCGTCGCGCGTCACCAACGCGAGCAGATCCGGTTCCGACTCGTCGGGCAGCACCTCGACCCGCGGTTCGACCCCCTGGCACCGCAGGGAAACAACGAGGTTCAGCAGCGCCGCACCGCAGGAAATCCTGGCTTCGTGCGCCTCCGGGTCGGCCACGGTCAGCACGCGGTCACGGTCCAGCCAGATCTCGATCCGGTCGCCATCGACCGCGAACCGCCACGGCTGGCTGTTGTGCGGCGAAGGTGCCCGGACCGCGGCCGCGAGCGCCTGATCGACCACAATGGACAGTGAGCGTGTCATCGCTGCTCCCCGGGCTCGTCGTCCCTCACCCGTTCAGCATCGCCTCCCACCGCGCCGTCCGATGCGGCCACCGGTCACCGGATCGCGGGACGTTGGTCCCTGCCCGCCCGGCACCAAGGGCACATCAGGAGGACCCGCGCTCGCGGCCGAGGCCGCGGTGGAAAGGATCCGCAGTTCCCATCCGCACTGGCCACTGTGGACGATCAGAGCGCCGGCAGGTCTCCCGGCTTCCCGCGGAGGTGGAAAGCCGTAGCTCGGCACGCCCGCTATGCGGCACGCTTCAGCTCGTCGCGGCCGTCCGGGCCACGCAGCGACGCCGCTGGGACGGCCGGATGCGCCGGGCGCCGCGCGAGTTCGATGAGGCGGTCGGGTTCGCGCAGTGTGACGTCGTCGAGCACCGCGGCGAGTCCGCGCTCGCGCAGCCAGTCGTCGTCGAAGGACTCGCCAAGATAGTTGGCGCCGTCGTCGGCCGCGACCGCGAGGATCCGGCTGCCCGGGTTGTGGTGGGCGTGGTGCAGCGCGGCGAACACCGCCGCTCCGGCTGACTCGCCGACGAGCACCCCTTCGCGACGCGCGAGTGCCCGGCTCGTGGCGATGCCCTCGTGGTCACCGACCAGATGGACCCGATCGACCACCGAAAGGTCGAGGTTGCCCGGTTTCCAGGCCAGCCCGAGCCCCCGCATCGCGTAGCCGCGGAAGGGGAACCCGAACGCCGCCGAGCCCGCGGCGTCCACCGCGATCGTCGTGAGACCCGGCAGTTTCCCTTTGAGCGTGCGGGAAAGCCCGCTGATGTGGCCGCCGGTGCTGACCGACGCCACCAGCGCGTCGAATTCGGGCAGATCATTCAGCACTTCGCCCGCGGTGTGCTCGGCATGAATACGCGGGTTGTCCGGATTGCGATATTGATCCGGCCAGAACACCTGGGGATCGCCGTCACGCAACTGCCGCACGCGCTGCAGCCGGCCACGCTGGTAACCGCCGCCTTCGTCGGGAGTGTCCACCAGCTCGATCTCGGCGCCGAGCGCTTTCGCGTAGCGGAGCACGGACACCGGCGTCTTGGGGTCGACCACCAGGATGACGCGGTATCCCTTCGCCGCACCGATGAGGGCGAGCGACTTGCCGAGATTGCCCGAAGTGGACTCGACGATCGTGTCACCGGGACGCAGCCTGCCGCTCGACTCGGCCTGCTCGATCATGAAATGCGCGGCCCTGTCCTTGATACTGCGGCCCGGATTGGCCGACTCGATCTTGACCAGTACCTGACCGCCGTTGTGCACGGTGAAGTTGCGCAACCGGATTATCGGCGTCCCGCCGATCAACCCCAGTACGTTATCGTGGATCGCCATTCAGCCATTCCTCCCCACCTCTTCCGTCCACGACGGCGGCTCGCGCGACCATGGTCGCACAGAACGACTTTTCCTCGCTTGCTCCGCTGAACCGGAGACCGCGACACCGCGGCCGTCGCCGGCTGGCCACGTGCGCACGACCGAAGTTGTCGATGCGCGGGGAACGCCGATAGCGTCGTTGCCCAGGACAAGATCCAGCGCGCCTGTCGCTCACCTCGATCAGGCCTTTCGGGCAGCGAACTGGGGGCTTCGCCGTGTATGAATGCGTATGGCTGAAAGCCGGATCCGACTCCGGTGTCGCCGAGGTCGTCCAGCTGATCGAAATCGTTTCGGCCGACGAGCCGTTCGTCGGCCTGCCCGCCGACCCGACGGCCGAGGCGTCCGCGGCCCTGCGGGCGAAACTGGCCGAGGGCATCACCTCCGGTCAGACACAGCTGCTGACCGTGCGCGCGGAGTCCGGTGAGGTCGTCGGCTGTGTGGCGATCAACCGCCCCGCCACGGCCAACCAGCGGCACATCGGCGAGCTGACGACCGGCGCCGTGCATCCCGGGCACCGGGGCGGCCAGGTGGTGACCATGGCTTTCCGCGAGGTGGTCCGCCGCTGCGAGGAGATCGGGATCGAGCTGCTCCGGCTCGACGTCCGCGCCGGTATCAGGGCGGAAGGAATCTGGCGTTCCTACGGATTCGGCGAGTACGGCAGGCTCGACGACTACGGCCGGATCGGCGCGGAGAGCTACTCCGGGGTCTACCTGGCGCAGCCGGTGAAACAGCTCGAGGCAAGGCTTTTCCACAAGGAGGTATCCCGTGCTCAGCAAGGATGAATTCAAGAAGCGGTGCTACGCCACGATCGAGGCACACACCTCGGTCGCGCACCCGCTCGTCGCCGAGCTGGTCAAGCCGGAGGCGAACTGGGAGCTGCTGCAGGCACTGACCCTGCAGGGCTACCAGCTCACCAAGCACTTCCTGACCTACATCGAACACCTCTTCTTCCACTGCCCGTTGCCCAAGCACAAGAAGGCGCTGATGGTCAACATGTACGAGGAGGAGACCGGGAGGCTTTCCGGCACGAAGAACCACGTCCGCCTGATGCAGGACTTCGTGCGCGCCATCCGGATCGACGACGCCACCAGGGACGCGGCCAAGCCGTATCCGCAGACCCAGGAGCTCATCGACTACCGCATGGACCTGGTGAAGAATCCGGAGACCTACCACCTGGGCGCGGCCGCCGTCGCGATCGCCAGTGAGGGCCAGAACCTCGAGGATACCGCCGGCCAGCACCGCCATTCGCTGCTGGGCAAGGTCTATGGCCTCACCGACGACGACACTCTCTTCTTTTCCGTGCACGCCAAGGAAGACGTCGGGCACGTCCGCGAGGGTATCGCGCTGGTGAACGACCTGTGCACCGACGCGAAGATGCAGCAGGACGCGCTCGAGGTGGTGGAGCACACCTGCAAGCTGTTCCAGGGGGTGTACGACGGCGTCGCCGAACGCCATCTGACCGGTGTGCGATGAGCGCCGCCACGGCCACCAAAGCGGCCAAGATCGGCGGGGGTGTCCTCGCCGCTTCCGTCGTACTGGGGTTCGTCATCTCGTTGCTCGGCTCCTCGCTCAAGAACACGGTGCAGGTCTACTTCCTGCCGATGGCGGAGTCGTTCGGCCAGCAACGCGGCACGTTCGCACTGGCCACAACGGCTTTCGCGATCACGTACGCCGTCGCGGCGCCGTTGACCGGTGCGCTGGCCGACCGGCTCGGGCCCGGCCGGGTGCTGCTGATCGGCACGGTGAGCGCCGGTTTCGCGTTCCTGCTGTGCGCGCTGGTCCCTTCGTTCGCCGTTTTCGTGGCGGCTTACGGGATTCTGGCCGCTTTCGCGTACACGATGCTTTCGTACGTGCCGCTCGGCGTGCTGGTCGACCGGCTGTTCTCGGAGAAACGCAAGGGGTTCTTCTACGCACTGCTGACGAACGGCACCGCCGCCGGGTTCATCCTGCTGGTTCCCCTGTGGACCTGGCTCGACGGCAAGACCAGCTGGAACAGCGTGCTCATCGGGCTCGGCGTGCTGCTGTTGTGCGTCATCACGCCACTCACCGCGCTGCGGTTCCGCGGCGAGGCGAAGCCGGCCGCTTCGCGCTCGGCCGCCGGCGAACGTCCCAGCATCGCCTCGGCACTCAAGACGTCCACCTTCGCGCGGCTGGCGGGCGCGTTCTTCGCCTGCGGCGCGACGATGGCGTTCATCGACGTGCACCTGATGCCGTTCATGGGCGACATGCACGTCCACACCGACCTCAGCGCGACGAGCGTCATCCTGCTCGGGCTGTTCGAGATCGGCGGCTCGCTGGTCGCGGGCAGGCTGTGCGACCGCGGCCTGGTCAAGCGCGTGCTGATCAGCGGCTACCTGATGCGCGCGGCCTCGATGTTCCTGATCTCGGTGTCCACGTCCGGGTTCGCCGTGATCCTGTTCGGGTGCGTGTTCGGCCTGAGTTACCTCGTCACGGTCGTGGCCACGTCCCTCTGGGTGCTCAAGGCGTTCCCGATCGAGGTGAAGGGCACGGTGATGGGCTTCATCTGGACCGCGCACCAGATCGGCGCCGCGCTCAGCAGCCAGTTCGGCGCGTACACCCGCGACTCGACCGGTTCGTACCTGCTGGAGATCGTGGTCACCGGCGGCCTCGCGGTACTCAGTGTCGGCCTGATCGCGGGCATGCCCGATCCCGACCGGAAACTCGTGACCCCCTGACCGTTCCGAGGAGACAGCATGCAGGAGACCAGGACCGTCGGCGTCATCGGCGGCATGGCTTGGGAAAGCTCGGCCACCTACTACCGGATGATCAACGAGCGGATCGCGGAACGCCTGGGCGCCAGGCATTCCGCGCGGCTGCTGCTCTCCAGCACCGACTTCGAAGAGATCATCCAATGGCACGGCGCGGACGACTGGGCCTCGGTCGGCCGCAAGGTCACCGAACTCGCGCAGGGGCTCGAAAAGGGCGGCGCGGGCTGCGTGCTGATCGCCTGCGTCACCCAGCACAACGTCGCCGACGAGGCCGCGGCCGAGATCGGCATCCCGCTCATCCACATCGCCGACGTCACCGGCGAGGCGATAGTCGCCGACAGCCGCCGCACGATCGGCCTGCTCGGCACCCGCTTCACCATGGAGAAGGAATTCTTCGCGGGCAGGCTGCGCGACCGCTTCGGACTCGACGTCCGCCTCCCCGACGAACCGGGCCGCGCCTACCTGCACGAGACCATCTTCGAGGAGTTCGCCAAGGGCATCTTCACGGACGCCGCCCGCGCCCGGTACGTCGAGATCATCCGCGGCCTCGTCGCCGAGGGCGCGGAAGGAATCATCCTGGGCTGCACCGAAATCGGGCTGCTGATCCGCCAGTCCGACGTCCCGGACGTCCCCCTCTACGACACCACCGAACTCCACGTGAACGCCGCGGTCGAGTTCAGCCTGGCCAAGGACTAGCCGAAGGTCGTCCTTTGTGGACGCGGATCCACCGAGGCACGCCTTCGGTGCGCTCACCGCACCGAGGGACGCCCTCGTCGCACTCAACGCACCCAGGGCGTCCCTCGGGCGTCCCGACCGGACAGCACCGGGTCTCGGTCGTCGCGAACGCTCCGTTCGCGACGCTCGAGGCCGTGGGGACGAGAACTACGAGTCCTGCTGCCAGGTGTAGGGCGAAAGGCGGGCGGCGGCCAGCGCCACGAACGCCGCGAGCACGGCGCCGCCGATCACCAGCCAAGGCGTGCTGGGGCCGTTCGAGGTCAGCGCCAGGCTCACCGGCGGCGCCGCGATGACCCCGACGTTCACCCCACCGGAGAACAGGCTCATGTTCCGGTCCGCGACCTCGCGCTTGGACACCTCACTGACATAGCTCAGCAGACTGGGGAAAACGATCATCTCACCCATCGTCCACAGCACCGTCGCGCCGAGGAGCACCGCGGGCGCGGGCGAAAATCCCATGGCGGCGAAGCCCAGACCCGCCAGCCCGTACCCGATGAGCAGCGACGAAGCATGCGGCAGCGAAGCCATCGCCTTGTTCAGCGGCACCTCGACGAGCACGACCATGGCCGCGTTCAGCCCGAACACCACGCTCACCCAGTAACTCGGCATTCCGAGCCCCTGGATCAGATACGCGCTGACCAGCACCGGCGGCAGGGCGTACGCCAGGTGGATCGGCAGTGAGAGCCCGAAAATGGTCCAGAAACGGGTTTCCTCGCGCAGTGACCCGGCGACCAGCCTCCGCTTCCTGGGCTTCTCCTCGTGCACCGGTGCGCCCGCGGCGGGCCGGGTGCCGAGCAGCAGGTAACAGCCGGCGCCGAGCACGCAGACCGCGTTGATCCAGAACAACGCGACCGGCTCGACGGCGAACACCAGCCCGCCCAGCACCGGGCCGACCCCCATCCCGACGTTGATGGCCAGCCTGTTGCAGGCGAAGGCGATCTTGCGGTCGCCGGGCGTGGTGCGGTCGATGATGAGCGAGTAGGACGCCGGGGTGTAGATCTCGAAGGTGAACCCCCACGCGAAGGTCGCGGCGGCGAGCACCGCGACGCCGCTCAGGCTCGGCACGCTCGCGAGGACCACCGCGTGCAGCACCAGCCCGCCCAGCATCACCGCCCGGGCCGGGACACGGCCGAGCAGCACGCTCGCGACCACATCGGCCGCGACCGCGCCGATACCGAAGGCACCGACGATCAGGCCGACGTCGACGGGGCCATAGCCGTCCCCGATCAGCAGATAGGCCGACAGGAAGGGAAAAGCCATCAGCCCGGCGCGGAAGAGCAACGTCACCGTGAACAGCGTGCGCAGATCGCGGTCGAGCCCGCCGACGGTGCGCAGTGTCGTGCCGATCACCGAGGATTCCCCCTCATCTCCCGAGTTCACCGGCCGTCTTCGGCAACGGTGAACACCTCCCCCGTCCTGGTCGCGGCGAGCGCGGCCACCGCGTCGGCGAACGCCACGGGATCGCTCGCCGCGTCACTCCCGGAACGGAAGAATTCCATCACCCCGTCGCGCGTCAGGTAGGAAGAGGCCGGGTGCGAGCGGTCGCCTTCCTTGGCTGTCACGTAAAGCGCCAGCTCCTCGTCGGTGAACTCCTCGACGGTGCCGACGCCGGTGATGGTGCCGACCGGCGCCTTGAGGAACCGGATGGCGCCGATCCCCGCCGGTTCGCGCGGGATCTCCGGCAGTTCGTCCATCGTGTCGAGGTACGACGCGTAGTGCAGGTCGTACGGGCTGAACCCGTACACCCGGTCGATCAGGTCCATGATGCCGTCGCCGCCCGGCCGCGCGGCCACCTCCACCACGCTCAGGTTGTCACCGTCGACCAGGATCTCGACGTGCGCGATGCCCCTGGTGATCCCCAGCGCCTCGCACGCCCTGACGCCGAGCTCGCGCACTGCCTGGTTGTCCGTCTCCCGGCCCGGCACGAGCTGGCCGATCTCGGTGAAGTGCGGCGCCGGCAGCTTCGCCTTGTCCGTCACGGCGAGCACGGCGCGCTGGTCGCGGTGGTTGAGCACCTCGACGGACACCTCGTGCGTCGAGGTCACGAACTCCTCGGCCTGGAAGCGGCCGTCGCTGAAGTCGTACAGCGGCGCGATCGCGAGCAGCTCGGCGCGGCAGTGGTCGTAGGCGGCGGGCAACTCGTCCGGCGAGCCGACCTTGATCGTGCCGGTGTTGCCCGCGAAGTCACGCGGCTTGAGCACCAGCGGGAAGTTCAGCTCGCGGGCGGCCTCCCGGAGTTCGGGCAGGGTGCCGAACGTCCGGTGCCGCGCGGTCGGCACTCCGGCGGCTTCGAAGGCGGCTTTCATCGTGTGCTTGTCGCGGGACCGGCTGACCGCCTCGTCGGTCAGGCAGGGCAGGCCGTAGTGCCGGGCGATCGCGACCGAGACGTGCACGGTCATCTCGATGATGGGCACCACCGCGGCCGGGCGCAGGCCGGTCTCCCGCTCGAACCGCTCCACCGCGGCGAGCGCCGCCTTGGCGTCGTAGTAGTCCGCGCGCAGCACCTCGTCGAAGAACCGGTTGAGCCCGTCCGGTGACGGTGCCATGCCGAAGACCTGACCGGGATAACTCCGCAAGGCGGAGACGATGGCTCGCTCCCGCAGGAGGATGTCGGCGCCGAGCACCAGCAGATAACGGTCACCGTTCGCCTTACGCAGATTGAACATTCCATTCCCTCATGTCGCACGCACGGAGAAGATCCGCCAACAGCACGGCGGTAAGTTCTGAACAAACGGTCTCCCCAGATTTTCGCACAATGGCGCGGATTTTCTTCTTCGCCATTGCTGTCTGGACCACGCGGCGGCAACGCACAAGGAGAGAAACAATGACAGTCGGGTTGCGGAAGGTCAATGGCGTCGAATTCGCGGTGGCGGATCTGGCGCTGGCCGAGCGGGGCCGTCACCAGATGCGGCTGGCCGAGCAGGAAATGCCGGGCCTGATGGCGACCCGCCGCGAGTTCGGCCCCGCGAAACCGCTCAAGGGCGCGCGCATCGCCGGTTCGCTGCACATGACCGTGCAGACCGCGGTGCTCATCGAGACACTGGCCGAACTCGGCGCCTCCGTGCGCTGGGTGTCGTGCAACATCTTCTCCACCCAGGACGACGCCGCCGCCGCGGTCGTCGTCGGCCCCACCGGCACTCCCGAGGCCCCGGCCGGAACGCCGGTCTTCGCTTGGAAGGGCGAGACGCTCGAAGAGTACTGGTGGTGCACCGACCAGCTGTTCCGGTTCGACGGCGGGCAGGGGCCGACCGCGATCCTGGACGACGGCGGTGACGCCACGCTGCTCGTGCACAAGGGCGTCGAGTTCGAGGCCACGGGCGCGGTGCCGCGGGCCGCCGAGGACGACCCCGAGGAATACCGCCTGATTCTCGACACCTTGCGCACGTCCCTGGCCGAGGACTCGCAGCGGTTCACCAAGATGTCCCAGGAGATCCTGGGCGTCACCGAGGAAACCACCAACGGCGTCAAGCGGCTCTACAAGCTGGCGCGCGACGGCGAACTGCTGTTCCCGGCGATCAACGTGAACGACTCGGTCACCAAGTCGAAGTTCGACAACAAATACGGCATCCGCCACTCGCTCATCGACGGGCTCAACCGCGGTACCGACGTGATGATCGCCGGCAAGCTCGCCGTGGTCTGCGGCTACGGCGACGTCGGCAAGGGCACCGCCGAGTCACTGCGGGGGCAGGGCGCGCGCGTCGTGGTCACCGAGATCGACCCCATCTGCGCGCTGCAGGCGGCGATGGAAGGCCTGCAGGTGGTGGAGCTCGACGACGTGCTGTCCGAGGGCGACATCTTCATCACCACCACCGGCAACTTCAACATCATCATGGCCGATCAGATGGCCAGGATGAAGCACAACGCGATCGTCGCCAACGTCGGCCACTTCGACAACGAGATCGACATGGCCGGGCTCGCCAGGATCCCGGGCATCCGGAAGGTCGAGATCAAGCCGCAGGTACACGAATGGAAGTTCCGAGACGGCAAGTCGCTCATCGTGCTGTCCGAGGGCCGCCTGATGAACCTCGGCAACGCGACCGGCCACCCGAGCTTCGTGATGTCGAACTCGTTCACCAACCAGACGATCGCCCAGCTGGAGCTGCACACCAAGCCCGGCGAGTACGGCAAGGATGTCTACCGGCTGCCCAAGCGCCTCGACGAGAAGGTCGCACGGCTCCACCTCGACGCGCTCGGCGTGAAGCTGACCAAGCTCACCAAGGAACAGGCCGACTACATCGGCGTCGACGTCGACGGCCCGTACAAGCTCGACCACTACCGCTACTGACGCCTCTCAGATGACGCCGAACTCGGCGAGCAGCTGGTGCAGGCCCGCCCCCGAGTTGATCTTGTCGCGGATCACCCGCTCCTTGTCCAGCAGCTCGCGGGTGTCCGCGAGGACGGCCTCGGCGACCGTCGGCGAGACGACGCCGAGACCGTTCTCGTCGGCGACGATGATGTCGCCCGGCTCGATGAGCTGGCCTTCCACCACCACCGGGACGTTGGTCTGCAAGGGTTCCGTACCGTCGTGCGTGATGCCGGGGCAGCGCCGCGGCAACGTCCCGGCGTACCACACGGGGAAGTCCAGATCGCGGATCTCGTCGACGTCGCGGACCAGTCCGTCGATCATCGCGCCGGCGATCCCGGCCATCTGCGAAAGGGTCGACATCAGCCCGCCCCACATCGCCATCCTCGGCGAGCGGTGGCAGGCGACCACGACGACGTCGCCGGGCTTCGCGGTGGCGAGCACCGGCAGGCAGTCCACCAGCTCGTCCGCGGCCAGGTGCACGGTCAGCGCGGGCCCGGCGATCTTGTGCTCGCGCTTGACCGGCTTGAGCCCGCCGATCACCCCGATCTTCGACCGCGAATCGGCGACAAGGCAGCTCGGGCTGTACTCCGCGCGCGCTATCTCGCGAAACGCCTCGACGAGTTCGGCGCCGGGCCTGACGAGTTCATTGTGGACGGTCCGCATCAGAGTCCCTTTCCGGTGATTTCGGCCAGGATTCGCGCCAGCCGCCCGACGCCCTCGTCGATCTGTTCGTCGGGCACCCTGCTGTAGGCCAGCCGTAGTTCGTGCCTGCCCCGGGCGTCGGGATAGAAGATCGAGCCGGGTACGAAGGTGATGTGCTCGGCCAGCGCACGCTCGGCCAGCGCGAGAGTGTCGACCTCGCCGGGCAGCGTCAGCCAGGTGAAGAACCCACCTTCGGGACGCGTGAACCGGACCCATCCGGGCAGGTGCACCTCCAGCGCCTTCATCATGATTTCGCAGCGGCCGCGGTAGAAAGCGCGCGAAGCGACGATACCCTCGTCGAAGCCACCGGAACGGCCGTAGTCCTCCAGCAGCAGCTGACCGAGCGGCGACGTGCACTGGTCGGTGAACTGCTTCGCCCGCGAAAGCGCGGCGACGAGCGGCGCGGGCGCGCTGATCCAGCCGGTGCGCAGACCGGGCGAGAACGTCTTCGAGAACGTGCCGAGCTGCGCGACGACATCGGGGGCCAGGGTCCGCAGGCTCGGCCGCCGGTCACCGTCGTACCCGAGCTCGCGGTAGGCCACGTCCTCGACGAGCAGCAAACCGTGCTTCCTCGCCAGCGCCACCAGCGCGTGCCGCCGTTCGACGGACAGGCTCACGCCCATCGGGTTCTGGTAATCCGGGATCGTGTAAAGGAACTTGGGCTTGCGCCCGTCGGCGAGCGTCCTCGCGAGCGCGTCGACGTCGAGGCCGTGCTCGTCCATCGGCACCGCTTCGATGACGCCCAGCGCGTTCCGGATCGCCATGATCGCGCCCATGAACGACGGGCCTTCGACGAGCACCCGGTCCCCGGCGTCGAGCAGGCAGCCGGTGAGCAGCTTGAGCCCTTCCATGCCACCGCTGGTGATGATGAGCTCGCCGTCCGAGGGGCGCAGGCCGTCGTGGTCGCCGAGCCAGCCGGAAAACCAGTCCCGCAGCCCCGGCAGTCCCCCGGTCGGCCCGTACTGCAACGCCGCCGGGTCCGCGAGAACGTTCGCGAAGCCGGCCTCCATCGCCGCACGCGGGAAGGTCTCCGGATGCGGGTAGCCGCCGGAGAACGCGATGATCCGGTCGTCGCCCGCCTGGCTCAGGATCGAGGTGATCTCGTCCCCTGCCCCGCTGCGGACACTGCGGGCGAACACCTGGTCCCACCTGAATTCGGACACGGTCAGCTCCGGATGATCTCGATGTCGTCCGGCGTGACCAGATCGGGGCTGGTCCAGCCGTCGAGGTCGTAGTCGGCCAGGCAGGTGTCGACGAACCGCTTGAGCGCGTCCGCCTGACCGGACCCCTCGTACATGCCGAGCGTCTGCAGGCGGACCGTCTCGTGGTCGCCGGAGTAGTTGCGCTCGTAGAGTTCGTGCCTGCCGCCGAACTCGGTGCCGACGCCGTCCCACAGCAGCTTGAGCAGCTTCACGCGGTCGAGGGCCTCGATCCCGTTCGAACCGCGGACGTACTTGTCCAGATACGGCCGCACTTCGGGGTTCTTCCAGTCGCCGGCGTGCGAGTTGAGGTAGATCAGGCCGCTGCCGAGCGTCTGCTGAAGGATCTCCTTGACCCGCGGATAGCCGATGCCCATGAAGGTCCGGTACGCCATGCCGTAGTTGACGTTCGGCTGCACCGCGTCGCCGACCCACGGGTTCGGCGACTTCGCCATCGACTCCGAGAGGCTCCAGAACAGGTCGCGCCAGTTGAGCAGCTCACCGATCTGCGCCTGCACGCCACGGAACCCGGAGCTGCCGGTCATCTCGATGGCCTTCATCGCGCAGCCCGCGATGAAATCGAGCTTCACCCCGAGCCGTGTGCAGCCGTGGAAGGTGAAGCGCTCGAGGAAACCGGAGCCCGCGGTGAACTCGTTCGCGGCCGCGGCGTCGTACATGAACACGTTCTCCCAAGGCACCAGGACCTCGTCGAACACCATGATCGCGTCGTTCTCGTCGAACCGGCTGGAGAGCGGGTAGTCGAACGGGCTGCCCAGCGCGGCGGCGGCCAGTTCGTAGGAGGCGCGGCAGAACAGTTTCAGACCGGGCGCGTCCATCGGGACGGTGAACACCAGGCCGAACTTCTTGTCCCTGACCGGCAGGCCGTAGTGCGCGACGAAGTTCGCGTTCGTCAGCGCCGAACCGGTGGCGACCACCTTCGCGCCGGAGACGACGAGCCCGGAATCGGTCTCCTTCTCGACGTGCACACACACGTCGGAAACCTCGTCGGCGGGTTTGGCGCGGTCGATCGGCGGATGCACGATCGCGTGGTTGAAGTAGAGGACGCGCTCCTGCGCCTCCTTGTACCAGCGCAGCGCGTTGGGCTCGTACTCGCCGTAGAACCCGGAGTTCGCGCCGAGCGTGCCCAGGAAACACGCCTTGTAGTCGGGAGTACGGCCCATCCAGCCGTACACCTGCCGCTGCCAGGCGATGATCGCCTCCCTCGCGGAGAGCAGGTCTTCCGACGAACGCGCGGTCTTGAAGAACGGATGGGTGAAGCCGCCGTTGCCGGTGTCGGTCGGTACCCGCAACGTGCCCTCGGCTTCCGGCGCGTGCAGCGCGTCGTAGAGCCGGGCGATCGAGCGGGCGCTGTTACGGAACGCGGGGTGATCCACGACGTCACCGACTCGCTCGCCGTAGATGTACACCTCGCGGTCGTCGCGCAGCGAGTCGAGGTACTCGGCGCCGGTCATCGGGCGGACGTCGTGGTGCCCGCCACTCGGCGCGACCGGCTGTTCGAGGGTGGTCATGCGGCTTCTCCCCAGGGGATCGGAGACTTCCAGGCGTCCCGCGACAGCACCACACCGTCCTTTGTGGTCAGTTCGGTGAGGTCGGCGGCGATGTCGCGGGCACGGTCCACCAGCGACGGGAGGCCGAAGGTGAAGAAAAGGGTGCCGGAGGCGAGGTCGCCGAGCGCGTGGATCCGCCCGTCGCCCGTCCCCTCGACGGTGAGCCTGCTGCTCGCGCGGTCGACGTGCAGGCCGCCGCGAGGGTGCCGTTCGCCGAGGCCGCTGTCGACGATCGAGGTGATCAACGGCTCCGCTTTGACCGGAATCTTGTCCGCGGGCACGTTGACCGCGTTGAACACGAAGTCCGCCCGGTACGTGGTGTCCGCTGTGGACAGGGTGAACCCGCCTTCGTCGGCGGGCTTCGCGTCCCGCATCCCGGAGACGATTTCGAGCCTGTCCGCGTCGACGAGTTCGAGCAGCTTGGCCGCGCTGGCGGGCGGCATCGGGCAGCAGACGCTCATGAGCGCGCGATAGTGCTCACGCAGCAACGCGTTCTTCTCGTGCTCGGGCAGCAGCGGCCACACGTCCGGCCCGGCGGCGGGCACCACGCGTTGCAGGATCCGCAGGCCGACATTCGCCGAATCGACCTCGGCGACGTGCCGCCGCAGCCGCGCGACCGGCTCCTCGCGCTCGCCGCGCAGGACGTCGTCGATCGTGGCTTCGAGATCTTCGCCCGCGTCGGCGAACTCGGCCCGCATGACCGCGATGACCTCGCTCAAAGTGATCCGTTCGCCCCGCGCGGCGATGGCGCGGAAGTGCTCCGGGGTGAAATGCTCGAGCCGGTAGCCGATCTGCCGCTGCCGGACCATGGGCAGCACGCCGCTGCGCGAGAGCATCCGGATCTTGCCGCGATGCCCGCGGCCCGCGAGCCCGAGCACCACGTCCACGCCGGTCAGCCCGCTGCCGATCACCGCGATCTCGCCGTCGGGATCGACCTCGGCGAGGGTGGTGGCGAGGGGGTAGGGCTCGGCGACGAACCCTGGCGCGCCACTCAGTCCGTACGTGTCGGTCGGTTTGCCGCGGCCGACGCACAGCACGACGTGGTCGGCGTGGAACCGGCGCCCCCGCCCGGTTTCGAGCCGCAGTCCCCCGCCGTCCGGGGTGGCGGACCGGACGGACTCCCTGATCACCTCGACCCGCCAGCCCTGCTCGATCAGCCTGGCCAGCACCGCGCGCGCGGACTGGACGAGGTAGTCGCCGAACATCCCGCGCGGCACGAACCTGATGCCACAGAAGGGATCCCGGTGGAGGGGCCCGCCGTCGCGGTCGCGCAGGGACAGCCAGTTCTGGAAAAGGCCGCTGTCGCCGAACCGCACCGACATGCCGTCCGGGGGAATGTTGACCCGGACGGTGTCCAGGTCCGGCCGGAACGGCCTGCCGCGCCACAGGTGGGACGAGGTCTCGAAGATCTTGATGCCGCCCGCGGGGCCCTCGGCCTCGGCCAGCGCGTCAAGCAGGCACACCGCCGACGCGCCACCGCCGACGACGGCCAGCTCCGGCCATCGATCGTCTGCCGGTCTGCCGAGCGAACGTGGGTAGCTCATTCCATCTCTCATCATCAGCGGACGTCATCGGCCATCCAGCGAACAACGCGCGGAAACAACGGCGCGTTCATGAACAGGGGGAACCGAGCGACGGAAGGTTACGAGCCCTGCCCCACCCTCTCCTCCATCGACGCGGATATGCGTTCGCCCGCGTTTAGCCATTCGAGAATACTTCTCACCACACCGCGCTTTTCTACTCCTTGCTTGCGGGTCGCCCCCGATTCGCTCTCCTGTGGACAGTCGTCGATCGAGGCTCGATCAAGGCTCGATGGGTGGCCATCCGGCACATCGTGAAACTGCTTGACGTGCGCCGGATGCGTGTGAATGATGGATTCGGGGTCCCCCTTGTTCGACGCGCGGCGAGCGCTGCCGGAAATACGCGATTGCTGATCGAATTCAGCGCTGGAGATGCGGGCATGACCACTGAAGTAACGGCCGGTCCGGCAATACGGCGGATTCGGCATCTGATCGGCGGGGACCGGTTCGAGTCGGTGACCGGCGAGACGTTCGAGACGCGGGATCCGCACGACAACTCCCTGCTGGGCACCGTCACACGCGGCACGGCCGAGGACGCCACGCGGGCCATCGAGGCCGCCCGCGCCGCCTTCGACGACGGCCCCTGGCCGCGGATGCCCCCGAAGGAACGCCGGAAGATCCTCCACGCGGTCGCGGCCAACGTCGAAAGTCACCTCGAAGAGCTGGCAATGCTCGAAACCCGGGACAGCGGCAAGATCATCACCCAGGCCCGGCACGCCGACGTTCCCCGCACCGCGTACAACCTGCGCTTCTTCGCCGACTACGCGGCGATGGCGGGCAACGAGGCCTACCCGGACGGCGATCTGCTGTCGTACACGCTGTACCCGCCGGCAGGCGTGGTCACCGCGATCAGCCCGTGGAACGCCCCGCTGATGCTCGCGAGCTGGAAGCTCGCGCCCGCGCTGGCCTTCGGCAACACCGCGATCCTCAAGCCCGCGCCGCAGACCCCGCTGACCGCGTCCCGCTTCGGTGAGCTCGCGCTGGAGGCGGGCCTGCCCGAAGGGGTGCTGAACGTCGTGCAGGGGTTCGGCGGCGACGAGGTCGCGGGCCCGCTCACCACCGATCCCCGCGTCGACCGGATCACCTTCACCGGCTCCACCGCGACCGGCGTGCGGATCCTGCGGGCGGCCGCGCCGAACCTCACCCCGGTTTCGGCCGAGCTGGGCGGGAAATCGGCCAACATCGTCTTCGACGACGCCGATCTCGACGTCGCCGTGCCCGAGTCGATCCGCGGCATCTTCGCGGGCAACGGCCAGATGTGTTTCGCCGGGTCGAGGCTTTTCGTGCAGCGCGGCATCCTGCCCGAGTTCCTGGCCCGGTTCACCGCCGCGGCCGAGCAGATCGTCGTCGGCGATCCGAAGGATCCGGCCACCACGCTGGGACCGCTGATCGAGCAGCGGCATCTGGACAAGGTCGGCGGCTACGTCGAGCTGGCACGCGACGAAGGCGGCACCGTCGTCTCCGGTGGCCACCGGATCAGCGAACCCGGCCTCGCCGAAGGGTTCTACTACGCGCCGACGGTGATTTCGGGGCTGGGCAACGAATCCCGTACCGCGCAGGAGGAGATCTTCGGTCCCGTCGAGACGGTCATCGGCTTCGACACCGAGGAAGAGGCGCTGCGGCTCGCCAACGCGAGCCCGTACGGGCTGGCCGGGCTGCTCTTCACCACCGACCTCGACCGCGCGCACCGGATGGTGAACCGCTGGAAGGCGGGCACGGTCTGGGTCAACTGCTACCTCGTCCGTGATCTGCGGCTGCCGTTCGGCGGCGAGGGCAGGAGCGGCCTCGGCAGGGAGGGCGGGCAGTACTCGCGGGAGTTCTTCACCGAGCCCCGCGCGGTCACCTTGCGCATCCGGCCAGGACGCTAGCGAACAGGAAGGAATCCCATGGAACCGAGCGCCGCACGGGCGGCCGCCACCCGCCTGCTCGACGCCGCCGGCACGGGGAAAGCCGTGCCGCCGCTGTCCCTGCCGATCGAGGACGCCTACGCCGTCCAAGCCGAGCAGGTGCGGCATCGGGTCGACGAAGGCGAAACCGTTCGTGGCCACCGGATCGCGGGCGCTTCCGTGGCGGCTCGCCGCCGCTGGAAGGTGACCGAACCGGTGCACGGCACCGTGTTCGCCGGCGCGTTCCAGCCGGAGCACCGGCCGATCGCGGCTTCGTTCATCCGGCCCGCGGCCGAGGCGAGTGTCGCGTTCGTGCTCGGCTCGTGCCTCGGCGGCCCGGCGGTGACCACCGCCGACGCGCTGCGTGCCGTCGAATTCGTGCTGCCCGCGCTGGAGATCACCGATTCCCGGATCGACGACGAGGAGCCGGGCGCCGCCGATGTCGCCGCCGACAACGCTTCCGCGGGCGTCGTGGTACTGGGCGCTTCCCCGGTAGCTCTCTCCACAGTGGACTTACGGCTGGCTGGCTGCGTCCTCTATCGCCGGGGCGAGGTCGCCGCGACCGGAGCGGGCGGCCTCTCGCTCGGTTCCCCGGTGAACGCGCTCGCCTGGCTGGCGAACTCCTTGTGCGCCAAGGGTTTGACCCTCGAACCCGGCCAGATCGTGCTCTCCGGCGCGCTCACCCCGCCGGTCGCCGTGTCACCGGGCGACAGCGTCCAGGCGAGCATCGCCGGGCTCGGCAGCGTCACCACCATCCTTGCGGAAGGCCGGTCATGACCGAGAACGTCCTCGAAGTCCGTCCCGGCGACGTCCAGCGCGCCGCCGAGGTCATGCTCGGCGCGGAAGCCGCGGTGACCGCACGGGGTCCGATCACCGCGCACTGGCCGGAGCTCGACCTCGACACCGCGTACGCCGTCCAGTACGAAGCCCTGCGGCAACGCCTGCGGCGCGGCGAAACCCTGATCGGCGTGAAACTCGGCCTCACCTCGCGCGCCAAGCAGATCCGGATGGGCATCGATTCGCCGTCGCTCGCCTGGCTCACCGACGCCATGGTGCTGCCCGCCGGCGAGCCGCTCCCCCGTGCCAAGCTCATCCACCCGCGAGCCGAACCGGAGATCGTGTTCGTGCTCGGCGAACGGCTCGCCGGTCCTGGTGTGACCGCCGCGACCGCCGCGAAGGCGGTGGACCGGGTTTACGGCGGCGTCGAGATCATCGACAGCCGCTTCCAGAACTTCAAGTTCACACTGGCGGACGCGGTGGCCGACAACAGCTCGTCCGGGTTGTTCGTGCAGGGCCCGGTCGGCAAGCGCCCCGAAGACCTCGACCTCGCGCACGAGGCCTGCCTGCTCGAAGTCGACGGCGAGATCGTCGACGCCGCGACCGGCGCCGCCGTGCAGGGACATCCGGCGGAGGCGCTCGCACTGGCCGCCAACAAGCTCGCCGAACGCGGTCTCGCCCTCGAAGCGGGCTGGATCGTGCTGACCGGCGGCATGACCGACGCGGTCCACGTCGAGCCCCGCTCGCGGGTGGCCGCCTGCTTCTCCCACCTCGGCACGATCACCATCCCCGGAGGCGAGTGATGCCGTTCATCGACGTGAGCCTGGGCACCGGGCGCAGCCCCGAGCAGATCCGGGCGCTGATCCACGAACTCACCGAAGCGGCCCACCGCGCCGTCGGCGCGCCGCTGGCGAACATCCGCGTCGTCATCCGGGAGGTCGAACCCGCGCACTGGGCGGCGGGCGACGTGACCGTCGCCGAGCGGCAGGCGTCCACCGAAGGAGCGAAGCCATGACCCAGCCCGACATCCGGCACGAGATCGCGCACCTGGCGCGGATCGAACTGCACACGCCGGACCCCGACGGCACGCTCTGGTTCTTCAAGTCCCTGCTCGGCATGTACGAGACCAAGCGCGAAGGCCAGTCCGTGTATCTGCGCGGGTACGAGGACCCGTACCAGTGGAGCCTCAAGATCACCGAGGGCCCGGAGCCGAAGATGGGGCACGCCGCCCTGCGCACGTCGTCCCCGGAGGCGCTGGAGCGGCGGGCGCGGTCGATCACGGACGGCAATCTCCCTGGCAAGTGGACCGAGGACGAGTACGGCTACGGCAAGACCTTCGCGTTCACCACCCCGGACGGGCACGACCTGCGCCTGCTCTGGGAGGCCGAAAAGTACCGCGCCCCGGCCGAGCTGAAGAGCAAGATCCTGACCAGGGCGTCGAGAAAGCCGTTGCAGGGCATCCCGGTCAAGCGGATCGACCACCTGAACCTGCTGGCCAGCGACGTCACCCCGGTCAAGCGGTCCTTCGAACGCCACCTCGGCATGCAGACCCGCGAACGGGTCGTCGACGGCGACGTCGAAATGGGAGCCTGGCTGAGCAGCAACATCCTCGGCCACGAGGTCGCGGTCATGCGTGACGCGCTCGGCGCGCAGGGCCGCTTCCACCACGTCGCGTTCTACTACGGCGTGCCGCAGCACAACGTCGACGCCGCGGAGATGTTCCGTGAGTACGACGTCACCATCGAAGCCGGCCCGGACCGCCACGGCCTGAGCCAGGGTTCGTTCCTCTACGTGTTCGAACCCGGCGGCAACCGCGTCGAGCTGTTCGGCGACTGCGGTTTCCTCGAACTCGAACCGGACTTCGAGACGAAGACCTGGACGATGGACGACATCGACGTGGTGACGGCCATCGGCGGGGCCAAGCTGCCGTGGGAAACGTACTTCACCTATGGCACCCCACCGGTCGCCCCCGCGCTGAGCCCGAACCCGGCAGCGGCCGCCGCCTGAGTGCAACGCGGTGTCAGGGGCGGCGTCAGCGCGGTGTCCGCCCGGTGTCAGGACGCCAGGCGATCGTGGTTTCCATGAGCAGCGGCCCCACCAGCGGGGACGCTCGAGTGGATCATCAGGAGCACACGATGCAGAAGTTCGCCACCCCCGCCCCGATCGCCGCCGTCGTGGACATCCCCGCCGGGCGCGTCAAGTTCGTCGCCGCCGACCGGGCCGACACCGCGGTCGAGATCCTGCCCGCGGACGCCGCGAAGAGCCGCGACGTCAAGGCCGCGGACCAGACCGCCGTCACCTACGCCGACGGCGTCCTGCGTATCGAGACCCCGGCGAAGAACCAGTACTTCGGTCCCTCGGGCTCCATCGACGTCACCGTCGAGCTGCCCGCCGGGTCCCAGGTCGAGGCGAAGGCCGCCAGCGCCGAGTTCCGGACCGTCGGACGTCTCGGCGACGTCGCCTTCGACGGCGCGTACAGCCAGATCAAGATCGACAACGCCGCGAGCCTCCGTCTCACCGCGGTCGACGGCGACGTCGAGGTCGGCCGGCTGGGCGGCCCCGCCCAGATCAGCACCGCCCGGGGCGACATCCGGGTCGCCGAGGCCACGCGCGGCACGGTCGTGCTGAGCACGCAGTCCGGTGGCATTTCGATCGGTGCCGCCGCCGGGGTCTCGGCTTCCCTGGACGCCGGCACCTCCCACGGCCGTGTCAGCAACGCCCTGAAAAACGACGGTAGCGCCGAACTCGAAATCCACGCCACCACCGCCTACGGCGACATCACCGCCCGCAGCGTGTGACCCACGGCCGCCCCGGAACATCGGCACGGCAGAAGGCTTTCGCGGCTTCGCTGTCCTCTGTGGACGGTCCCGCCCGTTGTGGTCCACGGGCGGGACCGTCGCCGGGAAAACGGCCTCCGCTGGCGGATCACGCGCGCAGACGTCCACGCCTGTTATCGTGCAAGCACACCGTGACCGTCCGGGCGGCTTCCTGGCGCTGAACCTCGCGATCCGCTCCCCGGACCCGGCGGTGCGGCACACCTTGTGCCCGCTGCTGTTCGGCGGCCTCGAGTACCAGACGCGGCTTCCTCCACAGCACCTGTTCACCGACGAGCTACGCGCGATCGAGGTGCCCGCCCGGAAACACCTCGCGATCATCCCCACCGGGAAGCGTGGACCTCGCCCCGCCGCCGGGATCGGGGCCGACGGTGCTTCAGCGTGCGACGGTGGTCGACCAGTCCGGGAGCTGCCCGTACGCGATCACGTCGGGAGGCGCCGTCGGCACCGTGACGGCGGCGGTCGTCATGGTGCCGGCCGCCGAGACCTTCAACTGCGGCAGCTGCTCCTCGCCGTGCTCGATGAACCTCGGCAGCCATTCGGGAATCGGCGCGCCATCGCTGCTCAGAAGCTCTCCGTCCGGGGCGCGGTGGTAGTTCAGCTCCACGTCACCGTAGCCGCTACGGCACGCGAGCCGCGCGTCACAGAAGTCCCAGCCCCGCGGGCACACTTCGTCGATCCACGCCCAGGCCAGCAGCACGTACGTGGGTGTGAGGCGCACACCGTTCGGCATCCTGATCGGCGGGACCTCCTGGACCTCGGCCGATACCTCGACGTTGACAGCGGTCGTGATCCTCGCGTCGGAGAACCGGACGTCGACCTCGCTCACGCGCGTGCCCCTCCTGGCAGTGGGTGATTGGCTTCGCTGTCACCGTACCGCCGCACCACTCCAGCCGCCGGACCTCCACACCGGAGAGTCGCCCTGTCCTGCCGCCGATCGTGCCGGAAAATCCGTACTCCCGTTCGAACAGCGGAAGAACGCCGTTCGCCATTGGTCGTGCCGAACTGATCCGCGAAGGCACCAGCACGAAGAGCGGGATTCCACGGCCGGGTCACGCGACCGGCGAAGCCGTCCTTTGCCGATTCCGCGTCTCGCCGCGCTGGTGTGTCCACATCGGACTTCAACAGGGTCACGAAGGGCGCAGTGGCAACGTTCGGCGTCGTCGATATCCGCTGTCCCGTCCGGGTCGTTCAGGACGCGGGCACCCGGCCGGGGGAAATTCGCCCGGTCGACTGCTCCGACCGCGTGACAGGGCTCCGGGAGGCCTCCCGAAACCCCTGCCGGGAGGAGGAAGCTACTCGTCGTCCCGGTGGCGGCGGCCGGACCCCACGCCGCCAGTTACCCGTCGCGAGGAGTCCGACTGTGGACGCCGCCTCCACACCAGCCCGGCATGTGCTGTTCGAGACCACCGACCACGACCAGGCGGGCGAGTACCTGACCAGCGCCTACGGCGGGAATTTCCGGCTGGGCGTGGGCAGGAAAGGCTCACCCGTCCACCTCAGCAGGCTGATCACCACCACCTTCGCCTTCGTCACGGCCACGCACAGCGCCGAGATCGGCTACGTCCTCGAATCGGTGCCGTCGCTGATGATCGCCCGTCCCCGCACCGCGCCGGTGCACTACCGATACGGTGCCGACGCGCACTGTTTCCGCCCCGGCGAGGTGCATTTGTCCAACACCACCGAGGATCATCCGCCCATCAAGGCGTGGTGGCACGACGGCGCGGTCCAGGCCGTCACCTTTCCCTTCCCGTTGCTCGACCAGGTGGCCGCCGCGGCGGAGACCCGGCATCGGAAGCCGGTCCGGTTCACCGACCTGCGCAGCACGAGCCCGGACGCGGCCCGGCACCTGATCGCCACCATGGACCATCTCGCCACCAGCGTGCGCGACCACCCCGGGTGCATGGCACAGCCGCTCGTGACCGGTCAGGCGGGCCGCCTCCTCGCCGCGGCGGCGTTGCTCACCTTCCCCAACACCGCCTTGACCGAGCCCACCATCGAGGACCGCCACGACGCCCACCCGACCACCCTGCGCCGTGCGGTCGCGTTCATCGACGACCACGCCCATCTGGACATCAGCGTCGCCGAAATCGCCGCCGCCTCCCACGTCACCATCCGCGCGCTGCAGTACGCCTTCCGCCGCCACCGCGGCACCACCCCGACGGGCTACCTCCGCCAAGCCCGCCTCCAGCAGGCACACCGGGATCTCCTCGCGGCCGATCCCACCGCCGGGGCCACGGTCACCGAGATCGCCGCCCGCTGGGGCTTCTTCCATCCCGGCCGCTTCGCCCACCACTACCGCACCACCTACGGCTGCCCGCCCTACCGGACCCTGCTCCGCGCCACCTGACCCGCGCTTCGAGGAGTGGAGCGGACGGGAACCGCTCAGGCTGTGGGCAGGTGCTCCTCGGCGAAGGCGACGGCATCGGCGACCGCCTTGTCCGCGGCGGGAAGGTGACCGGCGAGCAGATGCCACACGTGTCCCATCCGGGGCGCGACGTCCAAGCGGGTGGGCACGGCGTCCTCGGCCAGTTTGGCGGCCAGCCGGACGGCGTCGCTGAGCATGACCTCGTGGCCACCGATCTGGATCAGGACCGGCGGCAGTCCGCGGGTGTCCGCGAAGACCGGAGAGGCCAGCGGGCTGTTGCGCGGGGCGCCGCCCAGGACGAGGTCCGCGGCGCGGCGCAGCCCTTCCCGGCTGACGGACGGGTCGACGCCGTCGCGCGTGACCATCGTGGCCCCGGTGTGTTCGAGGTTCGCCCAGGGAGAGATGGCTATCGAGGCGGCGGGCATCGGGAGCCCTTGATCACGGGCCGCGACCAGGACGCTGACCGCCATCGCGCCGCCGGCGGAGTCTCCGGCGAACACCACGCTTTCCGGTGCGGCACCCTGCTTCAGCAGCCAGCGGTAAGCCGTGACGGCGTCATCGACGGCGGCGGGGAAAGCCGCCTCGGGCGCGAGCCGGTAGTCCGGGACCAGAGCGCGGGCCCGCAGGCGCTGGGCGAGCGTGCCGACCAGGCCGCGGTAGCCCTGCGGGTCGCCCACGAGGTAGGCGCCGCCGTGCAGGTAGACGAGGTGCCGGCCGGCGACGGCGTCCGCCGGGATCGCCCATTCGGCGTCCACCCCGTCCGTGTCCACCACGTCGAAGGTCATCCGGTCCGGCGGCGGGAAACAGTCCTGGAAGAACTTCCGGTAGGCGAGTCTGACCTCCGTCAAGCTGCCGGCCCCCGCCCCGGCGGCCGCGTCGATGACACCGCCGCTGTGGGCCGCCCATTCCCGGTAGAAGGTGGGGACATCGATCGAGACCGTCATGGATTCTCCTGTCGCGAGCCAACAGCGGCTGCGTCCCAGCCGCTCCGCGAGCCTCGGAGCCTCACATAAATGTGAAGGTCAACGGGACGTGACGCAGGCGACGCCGCGGGCTCGTGCGAAGCCGTCAGGACAGCACGGCTTCGATCAGGTGCGGGCCCGGTCGCCGGGTCGCCGCGGCGAACTGGTCGGCGAGTTCTTCGGCTGTCCTCGCGCGCGTCGCGGGGACGCCCATTCCGTGGCTGAGCGCGACGAAATCCAGCTCCGGCTGGGAAAGATCGAACATCCGCGCCGACGCGGCACCCGCGCCCCGCGCGCCGACCCGGTCGAGTTCCGCGCGCAGGATGGCGTAGGACCTGTTGTTGAGCACGACGGTGGTGACGTCGAGGTTCTCCCGCGCCTGGGTCCACAGCCCGGAAATGGTGTACATCGCGCTGCCGTCGGCCTCCAGGCACACCACCGGCCGGTCGGGGCAGGCCACCGCGGCCCCCACCGACAGCGGAATACCCTGCCCGATCGCCAACCCGACCAAACCCAGGACGTCATGCGCCGGCGCGCCCGCGGTGGCCTCCGCCAACGTCCCCAGGCCGGCGGTGATCGACTCGTCGCACACGATCGCGCCGCGCGGGAGCAGCCCGCCGATGACCCACGCCCAGTTCTCCCGGGTCAGCGCTCCCGTGGGCAAGGCGGTGAGGGTGCCGGGCACCGGACGAGGTTCGCGATCGGGTGCGACCCGGTCGGCGATGCCGGTCAGACCGGACAGGGCCGGGGCGAACTCCTCGGCGAGGACGTGCACCTCGATGCCGTCCGGAACAAGGTCTCCGTTCTTGCCCGGATAGCCGAACGACGCGACCGGCCGCCGGGCTCCGGCCAGTACGAGATGACGTACTCCCGCCATCTGCGCACGCACGTCTTCGCCGCGGTACGCGAGCGGAGTCACCTTCGGGATTCCCGCTCCCCGGCGCAGCACCGCGGGCCAGGTCGGGCAGAACAGGAGCGCTCCGGTGGCCTGGGCGACGCGGTCGGCCGCGTTGAGCCCCTCCTCGGTCAGCGCGTCGCCATCCAGCAACAGCGCGGTTTTTTCACCGGAGCACAGGATCTTCTCCGCGGCGTCGGCGGCGACTACGGCGTCGGAGGCAGGCTGGTTCAGCAGTGAGGGCGCCGCCACCCCACCGCCCGACCACGACAGGTCGGCGGGCACCACGACCGTCGCGATCGACCCGGACGTCCCGGTGCGATGCGCGGACGCATCGCCGATTCCCCGGGTGGCGGCGATCGCGGCGGCGACATCGCGGCCGAGCCCGGCGCCGTCGGCCGGGCGGTACAGCCACGCGGAGACCGACCCGGCGACCGCGTCGATATCCGAATCGAGCGGGGAATCCAGCGGTTTGTGCTCGCTCGAATGCTCCCCCACGACATTCAGCACCGGAGTACCGGCACGACGGGCATTGTGCAGATTGGCCAGGCCGTTCCCCAGCCCCGGGCCCAGATGCAGCAACGTCGCCGCCGGCCGCCGCGTCATCCGGCCGTAGCCGTCCGCCGCCCCGGTCGCCACCCCCTCGAACAGGCAGAGGATCCCACGCATCTCCGGAAACCGGTCAAGTGCCGCCACGAAATGCATCTCCGACGTACCCGGATTACCGAAACACACCCGGACATCGCTGTCGATCATCGTCTTGACGATCGCTTCAGCGCCCTTCATTTTTCTTGACTCCCTACCACCGATGACGACCGCGCCGCGGAAACTCGTCAAGCCGGTCCCTCGTTTTCGTATTCTGACACGAAAGGAAATGGCGGCGATCCGGCGAATACGAAGAACCAGGAATCGGTGCGCGAACGGGCAGGTCCGCGTCGGCGAGAATTCGTGCCGCCACACCGAGGCTTCTCGCCAAGGGTGCTGGGGCCGTAGGTGCTGTGGGACGCCTTGGGTGCGCTGGCCTGGGGTGTGACAAGGGCGTCCCTGGGTGCGGTGGATGCACCCAGGGCGTCCCTCGGACTTCCCTGTGCACGTCGACTCCGTTCGCCCGATGTCTCGAACGCTCCATTGAGGACGTTGAACGTCCCCCATGTCCCATTCGCGACACTGCGACAAGGTCCGGATCGCCGCCCGCTCAATGGCCGTGGACCACCGGCTGCGGCGGCTCGCTGCTTGCCGTCCCGGCGCGTTGTTTACGCCGGGCCAAGGGCGCGAGGGTGCGGTGGATGATGAAGTACTCGGCGACGAGCACGTTGCCCAGCAGGGCGGCCCATCCGCTGGCGGTGTAGACGTCCCTGAAGGGCACCGAGGGGAACAGCTGGACACCGAGCAGCAGGTAGAGGCGCAGGGTGACCGCGGCGAAGGTGAGGGTGTAGTTGCGGATCATCCAGACGCGGTGCAACTGGACCTGGCCGCGCCGGATGGTCCGATAGGCCTGCACACCGGTGTACAGCCACGCCACGATCAGCATGGCGAACGCGACCTGCAACGCGAAACCGTTCGGGGTGACCGCGGTGGAGTAGGCCGCCGCGGCGGCCGCGGCCACGACCGAAATCAGGTACACCCGGCCGAGTATCCGATGCAGCCGGGGGAACCGGGCCCGCAGCCGGGGCACGAACTGCCACGGCCCGATGATCAGGGTCAGCCCGGCGGGCACCGAGTGCACCACCAGGCTCAGGTAGTAGCCCACGATGCGCCGGTCGATCGGCACCGTCGAGCTCCCGGTCAGATACGGCGTCACGAAAAACACCGCGATACCGATCGCGAGCGCCGCGAGGACGCTCCACAGGAACCACCACCACCGGCGACGGACCGCACGCGACATAACTGCAGTGGACACGTAAAACTCCCCATCTCGAGCAAGGAAACGAAAAGGAATCGGAAAAGGACCGGGCCGCGGCAGCGGCTCACCGGGTGACGCGGAGACGACGGTGTTCGAGAACGGTCGCGACCGCGTATCCGCCACCGCCCGCGATGGTCATCAGCCAGAACAGGCCCGGGGTCTCCAGGAAAAGCGCGAGGCCGGAGACCAGGGCGAGCCAGGTGCCGAGGCAGTAGTGCAGGAGGTTGCGGCGCACCGCGCCCTCGCCGAGGTACAGGAGGCCGACGACAAGGCCGGAGCCGGCGGGCCAGAGCCGGGTCTGCAGGTCCGGCATGTCCACCATGGCGGCGAGGCCGGTGATGGCGAGGAACAGCGCGGTGAAGGCGCTGATCCAGGACAGGCCGAGGAGCTTGCCGGAGAGCGCGGTGGATTTGTCGGCGGCGCGCAGGGACGGAGCGGCGGCGCGTATCGAGAAAACGGTGCCGGCCGCGAATCCGGCACCGAGCAGGCCGAAGGACAGCCAGGTCGGCACGGCGATCAGCGGATCGGTGCCCCTGGCGAGCGCGGAGGTGCCGTGCCCGAGGACGTAGGCGAGTCCGAAACTGAGGTAGACGCCGCGATTGTCGATCTCCGCGGACCGACCGGCGACGCGGGCCGTGGCGGATGGTGCGATCGTGGTCATGGTTGCTTCCTCCTGACGGGGATTGACGTGCGTCCGTGCACCGGCGGGTGATGTCGGCCATCGACGGGCCGGGTCAGCGGGCCTGCCACCCGCTGGGCGATGTCGGCGGGCCACGCGTACCAGGTGAGGACGGCGCGCTGGTGGGCGAGACCGTGCAGTCCCAGCCACAGGGCGATCGCGTCATCGGCGGGGTCCGGGCTGGTGCGGGCACCCAGGCTGTCGGCGAGGATCCGAATCATGTCCGCGCCCGACGGGTAGAGGTCTTCGGGGGCGATCCCGTCGTGCCGGAAATCGCCGAACATGGCGCGGTAGCGCCGAGGATGCTCTCGGGCGTAGCTCAGATAGGTCCGGCAGACGGCGTACAGCTGTTGCCGGGGCTCGTCGGTACCCGCTGCGGCGGCGCGAAGCCGGCAGGCCAGCTCGGCGAAACTCTGCCGCACGATCGCGAGCATGATGGCCGCCTGGCCGGGAAAATGCGGATAGATGGACGGGGCCGCGATCCCGGCCCGGCGGGCCACCGCCCGCAACGTCAGCGTCCGCTCGTCACCGCCCGCGTCGAGCAGTTCCGTCGCGGCGGCGAGGATCTGCTGGCGAAGCAGGCTTCCTTCACCACGGCGGTTCCGCGTTCGGTGTGTCGTGTGCATGGCGGGCGCGCCTACGGGACCAGGACGACTTTGCCCGCGACGGTGCGCGATTCGGCCAGCGCGAGTGCCGCTCCAGCCTCGGCCAGCGGGAACCGGGCGGCGATCTGCGGGGTGAGCACGCCCTCGGCCAGCAGTGCCAGCACCTGGGTGAGGTCCTCGCGCAGCCGGTTCCGGAAGGTGTCCATGCGGCGTTTGCCCGCCCAGAAGTTGTAGAAGCGCGCCGATTTGCCGTTGGGCAGGAGATTCCACATTCCCAGCCGCGCGAACACCTTCAGCACCGGAAGCCGTGAATCGCCGTCCTCGTTCTTCGTGGCCGCGGTGCCGTAGGACACCAGCACCCCGCCCCGGCGCAGCAGCCGCCACGAGTCGGTCAGCCCGGCGCCGCCGACATGATCGAACACCGCGTCCACACCGTCCGGAGCCAGCTCGCGGATCCGCTCGTACATGCGCGCGTCGCGGTAGTCGACCGGGGTCGCGCCCAGATCCCGCACCAGATCGTGGTGCCGCGCGGACGCGGTGCCGATCACCGTGATCCCGGCGTGGCGGGCCAGCTGCACGAGCGTCGACCCGACCCCGCCGTTGGCTCCGAGCACCACGATCGTCGCGCCGGCGTGCACCGCCGCGGTCCGGTGCAGCATCTGCCAGGCCGTGATCCCGTTGACCACCAAGGTCTCCGCGTCGGCCGCGGGCACCCCGTCCGGAACGGCCACCAGATCCGCCGCGTCGAGCACCAGCGAACTGGCCCAGGCACCGATCTTGGTGACCGCGGCGAACCGGCGCCCGATCATCGCGGTGTCCACGTCCTGGCCGGCCGCGGTCACCGTGCCGACCACGTCGTAGCCCGGCACGAACGGGAACGGCGGCTGGTCGAAGTACTTGCCGCGGCGCATCTGCTGCTCGGCGAAGGACACCCCGGTCGCCTCCATTCTCAGCACCACCTGACCGGCGGCGGGTGGCGGGATTTCGCGGGCGTGGACCCGCAGGCCGTGCGTGTCGACCTTGCCCGGAAGGACGACCTCGGTGGCGTGGGTGACGACAGTGCTGTGCATGACGTATCTCCGTGTCCGGCGAGTTGCGGTTACGGCCGTAAGGTTACGCACGTAACTCAGATCCGCGCAAGAACTTACAGCAGTAAGTTTCCCGGTGTACGCTTACGTCATGGCAGACAACTCGACCGTGGCGCCCGCCCGCCCCCGCAACCGTCGCGGCGAAGGCGCCCGCCTGCGCGAGGAGATCGTGGACGCGGCGGTCGAGCTGCTCGACGAGACCGGCAACGAAAGCGCCATCACGCTGCGCTCCGTGGCCCGCCGCGTCGGCATCGCGGCCCCCTCGATCTACCGCCACTTCCCCGACCAACCGACCATCATGCTGGCCGTGGTCCAACGCGCGTTCGCCGAACTGGAGACACAACTGCGCACCGACGTCGACGCCGCCGGCGACGACCCCCGGCAGCGGCTTTTCGCCTGCTGTCACGGCTACCTGCGGTTCGCCCAGGACCATCCCGAGCGATACCGCACCATGTTCGGCGGCCTCTGGATGCCCGTCCTGCGCGACACGACCGTGACGATCAACGACGTCATGACCCTCGGCGACGCCTGCACGCAGCTACTCACCGACACGCTGAACGGCTGCGTCACCGCCGGCCTGGCCACCAGCACCGACGTGCGCGCCGACTCCGTCGCGCTCTGGCTGGGCCTGCACGGACTGGCCCACCAACGAGCCTCGACCATCGCCTACCCGTGGCCACCCGACATCGCCGATCGCATCATCACCGCACTGGCCCACCTCACCGGCGAATAGGCCACGTCTTCACAGCACCGAAGTCCACAAAGGACACTTGCCGAAAACCGCGAGGTCAGTCCTCTTCGGCGGTCAGATCGCCGGGCATGACCGTGGCGATGAGGCCCGCGACGAACTGCGGAACGTCCTCGGGCGCGAGGACCAGCCGTGGCTCATCGCGGTCCGGCCCCTGAAAGATCTCGACCGACCGCACACCCGGCTCCCCCGCCGAACCCGCGACACCGACGATCGTCCAGTTCCCGTGCCGTGGCCGCGTGTTGACGAAATGACCGAACACCGCATCGACGGGATCGCGCTCCATGATCCGCACTCTACGCCGAGCCGGTCACTCACAACCGGTCGTAGATCGTGGACAGGCGCCGCAACAGCTCCGCGGCGGAATCCAGGGCTGCCTCGTCGTAGTCGGCGAGGGTGGCGGCAAGAGCTTCGGTCAGCGCACGCTGACGCTGGTTGTGCCGGTTCCGGCCCGCTTTGGTGAGGGCGACCACGACGGACCGTTTGTCCTCGGGCCGCCGCGTGCGGGTGACGTAGCCCGCCGCGACCAGGCCGTTGACCAGCTGAGTGGTCGCCGGGCCGGTGGTCTCGGTGCCCTCGGCGAGCTGACTGATGCTCAGCGCGCCCTGTTCTGCGAGGACGCGCAGCGCGCGGGCATGCGTGAGGGACAGGGCTCCCGGAGTGCGGGTGGCGCGGCCGCGTAGCCGCGCGTCCGCGGCGCTGAGCCGGTAAGCGGCACGGGCGAGCCGGTCCAGCGCCGTCGCGCGGGCGGCATCCGATCCCCCACTGGCCATGAGCTGCCCTCCGGTTCGACGACGTCGGTTGACACCAGCATAACCTAAGTGCTTAATGAATAAGTACTTAGCAACCACGAGGAGGCTCTCACCATGACCGTCCGTTCGACCGGCCACAGCTGGGCGCTGGACGCCGCGCTCGCCCAGGGCGGCTTCGACGCCCTGCACCCCGAGGCCACGGGGACCATGGAACAGCTCGGCCACGACCACACCGACTTCGCCAAGGTGTTCGCCATGGTCAAGAGCGGCGCGATGCTGCCGAAGGCGTGGGCGACCGTGGCCGCGCAGGCCGAGCAGCGCGCCGCGCACCACGAGCGGAACGGCTTCTCCCGCACCGCGTCCGACCTCTACGAGCGGGCCGCGGTGATGTGGGGCCGGGCCCAGTACTCGATCTTCGACGCCGCCGACCCGCGCAAGTCGGCCTTCCGCGAGCGCACCAACCACTGCGTCCGGCGGTTGGGCGCCCTTCGCGAAGGCCGGGTCCGGCGGGTGGTGCTCGACTTCGAGGGCCACCACATCCACGGCCTGCTCCACCTGCCCGCCGGGCCGGTGAGCGGCGCTCCCGCCGTCATCCTCGGCCCCGGCATGGACATGATCAAAGAGGACTACATCCACGCCGCCGAGCGCTACTACACCTCCCGCGGCATCGTCGCGCTCTCCGTCGAGGGACCCGGCCAGGGCGAATCCCGGGCGGATGGCCTGACCGTGGACCTCGGCAACTACGAGCGCGCCCTCGGCCGCTACCTCGACTATCTGGCCGCCCTGCCCGAGGTCGACCCGGCCCGGATCGGCATGTTCGGCATCAGCATGAGCGGCTACTGGGGCTCCCGCGCGGCCGCCACCGAGCACCGCCTCGCCGCGCTCGCCGCCTTCGAAGCCGTCACCGGCGATTTCCACACCATCTTCGAGCGCGCCCAACCCACCTTCAAGAACAACTACATGTACATGGCGGGATACACCGACGAGGACGCGTTCGACCGCGAACTGGTCGCTCGCCTGCCACTGGGCGACCTTGTCGAGCGGATCACCTGCCCCGTCCTGTACGGCATCGGCGAGTTCGACGAGCTCACCCCGCTCGACCAGGCCCTCGCGAGCTTCGACCGCATCCGCGCCCCCAAGGAACTCCGGGTCTACGAAAACGAGTTTCACCCGCTCGGCGGCGTGGCGGCCGAAGTCTTCCGCTTCGCCGCCGAATGGCTCCACCGCGCGCTCGACGGCGAACTGGCCGAGCCCGGCCGCGATGTCCGCCATTACGTCCACCGCGACGGACGTACCACCGACGGCACCGCCCGACCCACCTGGTGGCTGGGCGCCGCCCCGGGCACCGGCGCCGCGTAGCCGCGCACGGACTCCGCGCGGACCGGAGTCCACAGTGGACGACCCGGGTCCCCGAGTGCTGTTTTCGACCGGCCGTGCTCGTTTCCGGCGTGCCCTCCGGCGCCGTCTGGCCGGACGTCGGGCCGGTGTCAGCCGGAATGGGCACCGACCGCGTCACGGACCTGGGAGCCCAGACCGGCGTCGGCGGTGCGCGCACAGTGGGCACAGCAGTAGAACCGGCCCGCCACCTCGGCCCCGTGACCGAGGATCCGGCACCCGCAGTGCTCGCACACCGGCGCCAGTTTCGTGATCGCGCACTCGAAGCTGTCGAATGTGTGGGTCGCACCACCGACCGTACGAACCTCGAAGGCCATCCGGTAGTCGTTCCCGCACACGTCGCAGACCGCCATGGACGCCGCACCTCCTTCGCCGTTTCCCGATCTTCGCTCTTCCGAGCCTGCGCCCCGCGCGCTCGCCCGGCAACTCGGGAGAACGGCGGTCACTCCTCGGAGCAGCGGGTGTCCAGCCACTGTGCGAGCACGGCCGCCTGGCTGTGCTCGACATCGCGGGTCGCGGTCAGCAGGGTCAGGTCGTGCTCCCCGGCGATCGAGCGCAGGTGCTGTGCGGCCTCCCGGTGCGGCGGCTTCCCCAGCTCGGCGAGGTACCGGCGGCGGAATTCGGGGAACCGGCCCGGGTCGTGCCCGTACCAGCGGCGCAACTCCGCCGACGGGGCGACATCGCGCAACCACTCGTCCAGCCGCGCGTCCTCCTCGCGAACCCCGCGCGGCCAAACCCGGTCCACCAGCACCCGGAGCCCGTCGGACCGCGACGGGCGGTCGTAGATCCTCCGAACGGTGATCTGCGTGCTCACGGCACACGCCTCCTTCCCACCCAGGCCGAGTGTCCTCGCCCGGGCGCGGGAGGTCCAGGCCGGCCGACGGCGTCCTTTGTGGAGGAATCCGTCCACTGTGGAAAGAATCCGTGGCCCGCCGGTCATGCCCTGGTGAAGAGCATGGCGCTCTGGAAGCCGCCGAACCCGCTGCCCACGCTCAGCACGAGGTCCATCCGGTGGTCACGCGCGGTGCGGGGCACGTAGTCCAGATCGCATTCGGGATCCCGGTGGTGCAGGTTGGCCGTGGGCGGGACCACCTGGCGGTCCAGCGCCAGCGCGCATGCGGCGGCCTCGAGGGAACCGATCGCGCCGAGCGAGTGCCCGATCATGGACTTGATCGAGCTGACCGGTACCTCGTAGGCACGGTTCCCGAGGCTGCGTTTGAACGCCGCGGTCTCGTGCCGGTCGTTCTGCTTGGTCCCCGAGCCGTGCGCGTTGATGTAGTCCACATCGGACGGAGCACGGCCGGCCCTGTCCAGCGCGACCCGGATCGCTTCGGCCATCTCCCGCCCGTCCGGTTTCAGCCCGGTCATGTGGAAGGCGTTGCTGCGGCTGGCGAATCCGACGATATGGGCGTAGATCCGCGCTCCGCGCCGACGAGCGGCCTCGGCGTCCTCGAGCACCAGGACCGCGGAGCCCTCGCCGAGCACGAACCCGTCGCGGCGCGCGTCGAACGGCCGGGAGGCGTGCTCGGGATCGCCGTTGTTCGGCGAGGTCGCCCGGATGGCGTCGAAGCAGGCGGAGGTGATCGGCGACAGCGGCGCGTCGGTCGCCCCTGCCAGCACCACGTCGGCCGATCCCTCCTCGATCAGCGCGACCCCGTGCCCGATCGCGTCCAGCCCGGACGTGCAGCCGGTGGAGATCAGGGTGGTCGGGCCCTCCGCCGCCACCTCCCAGGCGACCTCCGCCGCCAGCGTGCTGGGCACCATGTAGCCGTAGAGATGCGGGACCGAGCAGGTGTGGTCCACCAGCCATCGGCGCCCCTCGTCGGCGAGTACCGCGTATTCCTCTTCCAGGCCCATCGTGCAGCCCACGGCGCTGCCGACCGCCACGCCGATCCGGTCCGGCGCGACGGCGGACAGGTCGAGACCGCTGTCCGCGACGGCCTCCCTGGCACTGACCACGGCGAACTGCGCGGCCCGGTCCATCCGGCGGATCTGTTGCGCGGACAACCCGGCGGCCTTCGGGTCGAAGTCCACCTCGGCGGCGATCTGCGAACGGAACTCGGTGGGGTCGAACAGGGTGATCCGCCGCGTGGCGGTGCGTCCTTCGGTCAGCAGCTGCCAGAACGCCTCGCGCCCGACACCACCGGGTGCCACCACACCGATTCCGGTGACGGCAACGGTTCTGGTCATCGAGCGTCCGCCTGGTGCGGGCCGACCCGCGGGCCCGGCTGCTCGGGCCGCGGCGGCTGTTCGGTGTCGACATGGCCGAGTTCGGGACGGGGCGCGAGCGGCGACAGGTGGAAGACCGCCCGCGCGGCCGTCGTGCCGACGTTGACGAGCCGGTGCCGTACCCCGATCGGGACCAGCAGCGAATCACCGGGGCCGAGCCGCACCGGCCGGGAGTCGAGGCTCATCTCGAGCTCGCCGGCGATCACGTGCAGGAACTCCTCCGAGAAAGGGTGGTAGTGCTCGGAGACGAACTCTCCGGCCTCGAGGAACAAGGTGCCGCCGAAGCCGGAGGTGGAGCCGGCCGTCTTGGGGCTGAGCGTGACCCGGATGTCGCCGCCGCGGCGGCGGTTGGGCACCGCCTGCTCGACGTTGACCTTGTCCGGCACGGGAGCGTCGCTCACCGGATCCTCCCTTCGTCGGCCGTCCAGACGTAGAACGGCGCGGCCATCGCGTCCTTCGGTTCCCGCCAGTTCGGGTCGTAGGGGGCGACCAGGCCGGCCAGCCGGGTGTTGATGTCGGCGTAGAGCGGGTGGCTGCGCGCCTTGTACAGGTTCGGGGTGATGTCCTCGTCGGCCTCGACGAGGTGGAAGTACAGGTCGTGGAAGCTGAACAGGGTTCGCCGCGACACCCCCACCATGTGCGGGAGTTCGGACGCGTCGGATTCGGCGAACACCTCCGCGATAGGGCCGGTGTCGGGGTTCCTCAGCTTGGCGACGATCAGGGTCCGGTGCACGGTGGGACCTCCTGCGGACGGGACTTGTCAGTGCGTTGCGTTCATCCTCGGCGCACGCGGTGGAACGGCTCTCGAACCGGCCCAACCCGGCTACCATCCGGCGATTTCGCCGCCACGAAGGAAAACCCCGGTCGGGCCGTCGTCCGGGAGCGTCGCGGCGTCGGCGATCTCCACCGCCGCCTCCGCCGGTCCGCGCTGCGCGGTGGGCATCATCCGGGTCCGGGTCCGCCCGGGATTGACGGCGTTCACCAGCACCCCGGTGTCCTTGGTCCGCGCGGCCAGCATGGTGGTGAGGCCGTTGACGGCGACCTTGGACACCGAATACCCCGGTGCCTCGCTCCACAGCCCCACGCTGAACGACCCGGTGCCGCTGGAGACGAAGACGACCCGGCCCCAGCCCCGGCGCACCATGCCCGGCACGAACGCCTGCGCCGTGCGCCACCCGCCGAGCAGGTTCACCGCCAGGGTCCGCTCGACGAGTTCCAGCGGCACCGACAGCGGTTCCTGCCCGGCGTCGAGCAGTACGCCGGCGTTGCACACCAGCACGTCGACCGGCCCGAGCCGGTTCGCGGCCCGCCCGGCACTGCCGGCGTCAGTCACGTCCAGCGGATGGGAACGGACCCCGGGACCGATCCGCGCGGCCGCCTCCGCCGCCGCGTCCGCGTCCCGCGCGGTCACCACCACCCGCAGGCCGCGGCGGTGCAGTTCGGCGGCGACCGCGTGGCCCAGCCCTCGGTTGGCGCCGGTGATCAGGGCAGTACGTGGTTCTGACATGGGTCGCACGATCACCCACCGGTCTCGATCCGCGCTCGGGGCTAGCCGGTGGCTCCAGAGGGCTTCCAGGACGGCACGGCAGCGTGGCGGGTCGAGGAAGGCGGAGGTGCCCGATGCGTGTCCTGTTCACCTGCTGGTCCTGGCCCACGCACCTGTCCGCGCTGGTGCCGCTCGCCCGGGCCTGCCGTGCCGCCGGCCACGAGGTGCTGGTCGCCGGCCAGCCCGGTCTGCGGGAGGACATCCGGCGGGCCGGGCTGCCCGCCGCGGCCGTCGGCACCGAGGTCGACACGGTGGGCATGGTCGGTGAGTACCTGCTGCCCCTGCCGGGTGCCGGACGGCCGCCGGCGGGCGGGAAACCGCGGGCGACGCGGATGTTGCTGGCGCACGCGGAGTCGATGGCAGGGGACCTCGTCCGGCTGATCCGGGAGTGGCGAGCCGATCTGGTGGTGTACGACCAGACCGCGCTGGCCGGACCGCTCGCGGCCGCGGCCGCGGGCGTGCCCGCCGTGCGCCACCTCTACGGCGTCGACCTGATGTGGCGATTCCGGGACGCGCTGCCGTCGGCGCTGGCGCCGTTGGCCGATCGGCTCGGCGCGGACGCATTCGACCCGTTCGGCGTCGCCACCGTGGACCCCGTGCCCGCCAGCCTCCAGCCGCCGACGGACTACCGCCGTCTTCCGATGCGCTTCACGCCCGCGAACGGGTCCGTCTCCCTGACCGCGCGCGGGAAGCGGCCCCGGGTCTGCGTGAGCTGGGGACACACGATCGCCAAGGTGGCGGCTCCCCGGTTCCTCGCGGGCCGGATCGCCGAGGCACTCGCCGGGTCGGACGTCGAGGTGGTACTGGCGATTTCGGCCGCACAGCGGGATTTGCCCGGCCCATTGCCCACCGGTACGCGAATCCTGCTCGACGCTCCACTGTGGCCGGTTCTGTCCACATGCGACCTTCTGGTGGGACACGGGGGCGCGGCCAGCATCCTCACCGCGCTCGACCACGGCCTGCCGGCACTGCTCGTGCCGCAGCTGCCCGATCACGCCGGGCACGCCGGCGGGGTCGCGGCGCGCGGCGCGGGAGTGGTGCTCGGCCTGGACGAGCTGAGTCCGGCCACGATCCGGGAGCACGTCGAACGGCTGGTCGCGGCCTCGCCGGAACGCGAGGCCGCGCTAGAGGTGCGCGAGGAGATGCACGCGCAACCCTCCCCCGCCGATGTCGTCGCCGAACTCGTGGCCCTGTGCGGTTGACCACCGCCGGTACCGCGATCACCCCACCGGCGTGGTGAACCGGTACCGTCCGGACCCCAGCTCGTAGCGTGCCCGGGGCAGGATCACCTCGGCCGTGGCGTTCACCGGGATCCCGATGTCCACTGTGGCCGTTCCGGCCTCCTGCCGCCAGGCCACGTCGATCCGGCCGCGCACGGTGTCGAGGCCGATCGAGGCCCGCGCCATCGTGCCGAACGCGCGGGGCGCCACCCGGAACCGCTGCCAGCCAGGCCGCAGCACCTCCAGCCCGAGTACCCGTTCCACCAGCCACTGCACCGGGCCGGAGTGCATGAAGTGATCCCGTGAGCGGGCGGTCTCTTCCCAGCCCTCCCACAGCGTGGTCGCGCCGAGCGAACGCAGGTACCCGTAGGACGGGTGGTCGCGCTGTTCGAGCACGGCGTGGGCGAGATCGGCGCGGCCGTTGTCGGACAACGCGAACGGCAGGGCGAGCGCGCCGACGCACCCGGTGTCGAGATGCCTCCCCTTACCCTCCACATCGGACACGAGACCCGCCACCACCGGCTTGACGCGGTCCGCGGGTACCAGGCCGAAGGCGAGCGGCACCGCGTTGCTGGTCTGCCGGTACGCGGTCGTCGTGCTGGTGCGGTACACGCCCGCGGCGGCGTCGTAGAACTGCTCGTTGAACCGGCGGGTCACCTGTTCCGCCGTCTCCAGCCAGGTACGGGCGAGGTCCGGGTGGCCGACCAATTCGGCCAGCGCGGCCCCGTCGCGCAACGCCACGACCACGTACGCGGTACCGACCAGCTGCCCGCCCTCCGGCGGGAAGAGGAGCCCGGGCGGCAACCAGTCGCCGAGCGACTCGTCCGAGATTCCGTTGTGCAGCAAGCCGGTCAGCCAGCCGAGATAGCGGCGGACGGCGTCGAAGTGCCGTTCGGGCACGGTGCTGTCGCCGTAGATCAGCCAGTACTGGCGGACCAGTTGCGGGTAGACCCCGGTCCAGGTGGGCGACGGTGAGCCGCCGTTCGGGGTGGCGCCGAGCGGCGCGAGGATCGGGATCTCCCCGCTCGGCGCCTGGCCCAGCCGCAGATCCTCGAGCCATTTGCCGAACAGGCCCGCCATACCGAAGCGGTAGAGCATGGACTGGCTGGCGAACCGGGTGTCGCCGGTCCAGCCCAGCTTGCTGTAGGCGGGCGAATCGGTCGGCAGGCCGCGAAGGTTGTTGCGGGCGGTACGGGCGAAAGCGTCGGCCAGCCACTGCAACTCGGGGTGCTCCAGCCGGAGGTCCATGGTGTCCGGCAGATCGCTGCCCACGTTCATCGCGACCAGTTCAAGCGGTTCGGTGGTTCCGGTGACCTCGACGTACTGGAATCCCTTGAACGTGCCCGACGGCTGCCAGGTCTCCTCGGCGAGCCCCGCGGCGGTGTACTCGTCGACCTGGAAACGCCCCACCAGGGACGGGTTGTCGAAACCGCCTGGCACGCCAACGGGAATCCGGCCGTCCGGGCCGAGTTTCTCGCCGTAGCGCAGGCGCACCGTGGTGCCCGCGGGCAGCTTCGCCCGCAGCCGGGCCCAGCCCGCCAGCATCACGCCGAAGTCGAAGACCCGCACGCCCGGGACCGGGGTGTGCACCCCGGCCGCCTCGACGGGCGCACCCACGCGGATGTGTTCCCCGGCGAACGCGCGCAGCTTCCCGCCGGGACCGGCGACCACGGCCGGGGCACGCCAGCCCTCGGCCGGGAACCCGGGCGAGGACCAGCCGTCGAGCCGCCGCGCGCGCCGGGCGTCGTAGGACTCCCCCGCGTAAACGCCTTCGTAGGTGGCCGGCCCCTCGGTGAGGCGCCAATCCGCGCCGGAGCCGAAGGTGCGGCGGGTGCCGTCGGCCAGCGTCACGTCCAGCCGGGCACGCAGCCGCGGTTCGGCCGTCCACGGTGCCACGTCGCGGCCCTTGGCGTCCGGGATCCGGCTGGCGAAGAACCCGCGGCCGAGCGCGATCCCGAGCGCGTTGCGGCCCTTGGACAGCAGCGCCGTGACATCGTGGGTGGTGTAGAAGACGCGGCTGCCGTAGTCCGTCCACAAGGGAGAGAGCTCGAAGTCGGCCACCCGGCTGCCATTGGCCCAGGCCACCGCGTAGCCGAGGCCCGCGAGGTAGAGGCGGGCGGAGGCCACCGGGGCGGGGAGGTCGAACTCGGTGCGCAGCAACGGGTTCGCGGGCGGATCGGGCGGGATGCCGACCACCAGCCGGTCACCGGTGACCGCGACGCCGTCCGCGTAGGCCGAGCCGCCAGGGTAGGTGTCGGTGGCGTCGCACCGCCAGCTCACCTGGCCCCGCGGTTCGGCCAGCTCGAGGTAGAACCGCCCTGGTGCCAACGGTTCGGCGAATTCCAGCCGCTGCTGAGACTCGCCGGTGAGACCGGTCAGCGTCCGCTGGGCGAGCACCGGGCCGGACGGGTCGTGCCCTCGGAGCGTGAGGGTGCAGCCGGCAGGTGCCGCGCCGGTGGCGACCAGCGGGACGCCCAGCGCGGTCAGCGGGCCGGTGGAGTCGAAGTCCTGCCCGAGGGTGTGCCCGGGATTCAGCGCCACCAGGTCGAAGGCCGTGGGCTGCGAACCGACCCGCACCGCCGCGGTCAGTTCCACCCCGCTGCCGATCCAGGCCGTGCCGTCCCAGTCCCGTTCGGACAGCAGGGCGGTCTCGAACCAGGCGGGGTCGCTCCACGGCCCGGCCTGCCCGTGCTCGTCCCAGACCCGCACCGCCCAGTGGTATCGGGTGGCCGAGCGCAGGCCCGGCCCGGTGTAACGGATCGCGGACTGTCCGGCCGAGCCCACCTTGCCGGAATCCCACACATCCGGCGTGCCCGCGGCCAGCAGTTCCGGCGTGCCCGCCACCGCCAGCTGGTACGCGCTCTGGGCACGGCCGGTGCCGTCTCCGATGAGCTGCCAGCCGAAGCGCGGCGCGGTCTCGTCGATGCCGAGCGGGTTCACCAGATGCTCGGTGGTCAGCCGCTCCGCCCGCAGCGGGCCGGGCCCGTCCCGCGGATCCGCCCACGCCGGCCGTGTCGTGGCGGCCAGCACCACCGCGCCACCGACCCCGCCCAATGCCGTTCTGCGACGTACTTCGCCCATGTGTAACCCCCAGTCGAGCCGATCCACGACAGTGGTGCTCGACGATCCCGGCACATTTCCGGAAATCGCCTGATTGACGCAGTTAACTATTTGTCTGTGTCAGACGGAGATACAATATCCGCATGCCTCCGTCGAAGCCGCATCGCTCGCCCGCCCCGGAGCAGCGGCAGCGCGATTCGGAGCGCACCCGGCAACGTATCCTGGCGGCGGCGACCACCGAGTTCGCCGCGAACGGCTACGCGGGGGCGCGGGTCGCCGCCATCGCTTCCCGTGCCGGTGTCAACCAGCAGCTCATCTCGTACTACTTCGATGGCAAGCAAGGCCTCTACCAGGCAGTCGCGGAAAGCTGGTGGAGCTACGAACGGGAACTGGTGCCGCCGGGCACCCCGCCCAGTGAGGCGGCCCGCCGGTACGTCCTGCAGGCCCTGCACAACCCGGACGGCGTACGGCAGTTCGCCTGGAGCGGCCTGGAGTACCAGGGTTCCGGAGACGATCCCGACCGCGCCCAGCGTTCCGAGCGCCTGCGGCGGGAGGTCGACGCGATCCGCGCCCTCCAGGCCGAGGGCAAGGTTTCGTCCGAAGTGGACCCGGCCTGCCTTGTCGTGATGATGATGGCCGCCGCGATGGGCCCCACCATGCTGCCCCAGGTGATCGAGGGGCTCTACGACGTCGGCGCGCGCTCGGCCGAATTCCTGCACCATTACGCCGACCAGATCGCACTCGTCTCGCGGCTGCTCGGCCTCGACGAGGCTCCACCGGAAAAGCCCGCGGGCGACTCCGCGGACCGGTGACTTTCCGGCGGAACTCGTCCGATTACGCGGCCACCCGGAAAATCCGAACCAGCACCCGTCCCGCAATTCCCGGGACGGAACCGCGCGCCCTGCCGTGTTTTCCGCAGGGTCAGCGCAGCTCCGCGATGACCTTTTCGAGCACCTCCAGCTGTTCCCGCAGGCCGATCTCCAGCCCGGACGCGATGATCGCGTCGCGCTCTTCCCGGTTCCCCGCCGACACGTGGTAGGTCAGGGTGGTGCGGCCATCGGCCTCGGTGAACGTGATCGTGGTCAGCCGCGTGACGGCGTCGGCCGCTTCCGGGACCTCGGTGGTGACGATCCGTTCGCCGGGCACGATCTCGCGGTACTCGCCGTGGAAGCCGGCCTCTCCGCTCTCCGGAACGGCGATGACGTACCGCCACCGGCCACCGGCCACCGGGTCGATCTCGGCCACGGTCACGGTGCCGTAGTGACCGCACCACCAGCGCTTGACCAGTTCCGGCTCGGTCCACGCCCGGTACACCAGCTGCCGGGGAGCGTCGAACTCCCGGGTGACCAGGATCTGGTCGTCGGACGGCAATGTCACCTGTGTCGGGTCCGCGTTCGTTTCTGCCATGGGTTTTCTCCTTGTCGATGAGTTGGTCCAGTTCGGCGCCCAGCGGTTCGGACCGCTGGGCCGCCGCGCGCCGAGGCGCCCCGGATCCCGCTGGGGGTTCGCGGGGCGCGCTCGGCTTTCTTGTCTTCGACCGGTTCCGGCGCGCCGCTATCGGGCGAGCAGGCCGGTCAGTTTCTGCTGCAGCCGCGACTGGACGTCGGCGGGCTGGGTGGCGCTGCGCCAGGCGACGAACCCGTCCGGACGGACGAGGCTGGCGCCGGTGCCCTCGAGGCCGAAGGAGGTCAGCAGCTTGTTCTCCGGGTCCCGCAGTTCGGCGCCGAGACGGTAGATCCGCAGATCGACGCCGAGCTCGGTGCCGACGGCCTTGGCCGCGTCCTCCCAGCCGTCGCCGTCCGGCCCGACGAGCAGGGACCAGAACCCGGTGCAGAGATCGGTGGTGGAGAACCGCTCCCCGGCACGTTCCAGCCAGACGTGCGGGGCGCGCAGCCCGGGCTCGCCGGTGGGAACCCGGGGATCCTGCGTGAGCTTCTCCGGCGCGGGCTCTTCGGTGTGCACGGCCGGAGAGACGTAGCGGTAGCCGAAGATCATCGTGACATCGTCGATGCCCTCGTTGTCCTCGACGGTGCCGGTTCCGCGCACCTGCAGCAGGTTCACCGCGTGGTCGAGCGTGGTCCGCGCGACGGGCAGGCGTTCGAGCTCGTAGGTGTCGAGCAGCCCGGGCCCTGCCTGGCCGTTGAGGACGGCGGTGAGTTTCCAGGCGAGGTTGTGCGCGTCGGCGATGCCGGTGCTGGCACCGTAGGAACCCGACGGCGGCACCACGTGCGCGGCGTCGCCGAGGAGGAAGACCCTGCCCTCACGGAACCGGCGCGCCACCACGGCCCCGCTGCCCGCCGAGGTGTGCGCGACCTTCTCCGGCCGCCCGGGGATGGGCGGGAGCAGGGTGATCTCCACCTGCGGCTCGCCGATCGCCCGCCGGGCCAGCTCGATGCAGTGCTCCTCGGTGAAGTCCTCGGGGCTCTCCCCGATGCCGGGAGCGTAGGCGAAGCCGATCGTCCACCGGTTCTCCGCGACGGGCACCAGCGCGGTGCCTGGCGCGGGCTGGTTGAGGTAGGCCAGGATGAACCGGCGGCCCCGCATCGCCTCGGTCAGGTCCGCCTCGAAGATGATGTACGCGCCCCGCCCCGGCGGCAGGACCTGGTCGGCGTCGATGCCGAGCCTGGCGCGGATCCCCGCGCGGTGCCCGTCCGCGGCCACCAGGTACTCCGCGTCGATCCGGTACTCCGTGCCGCTGCCCAGCTCACGAGCCACCACCGAAACGCCGTCGGTGCGGGAATCGAGGGAGATCATCTCCGTGTTGAAGCGGACATCGGCGCCGGCCTCCACGGCGCGGGCGTGCAGCAGCCGCTCCATCTCGTCCTGGTCGATCGCCGCCCAGTCCGCCGGGCTGAGCCCGGGCGGGGGCCCGACGTGAGCGCCCAGGTCCATCCGGAATCGCTCGTCCCCGGCCAGGGTGTCCGCGCCGATCATCTCCGGGAAGTCCGCCAGATAGGACTTCCGGGCGAGGATGTCCTCGGTCAGGCCGTACCCGCGGTAGATCTCGCCGGTGCGCGGGTTGAACGCCCGCGCCTTGGGCATGATCGACTCGGTCGGGTGACGCTCGACCAAGATCGGCCGCATCCCTTGCCGCGCGAGGAACAACGCCGTGGACAGGCCCGTGACCCCACCCCCCACGATCAGCACGGGGGTCTTCTGGTCGTCCGTTCGAGTCATTGTGGTGCTCTGCCCTTTCCTCGCATGCCCGGAAAAACGTCGACAGGCCGGACCTCTGGCAGCGCCACGCGGCGAAGCTCCGTCGTCTTCACACGCCTGTCCCGACCCTTGGTCACCATAATCACCCATCCGAACGGCTGTGTCAACCATTTACTTGAGTAATTCACGCGGCGCTCACGCGAGGGCTCCTCGTTCCCTGCGGTCTTGGCTGTCTCGAACGCTCCGTTCGAGACGCTCATGGTCGGTAACGGAGCGTTCGCGACGTCGGGCGATGCGTCCACAGAGGACTCATATGCCGGTAAGGCCACCTTGAGGGCGTCGGACGCCTGCAAGGTGGCCTTACCGGCACCGCGGCACCCCGCGAAGGGCACCGTTCACGGGGAACCGTCACCCGCGGGCGCGCTCCGGCATCGAGCGAATCGGCAACCGCGTGACACCGCAGAGGAAGAACGCCGGAACGGGCGGGAGCGGCTCGTCCGCCACCGCCCACTCCCCCGGCAACCGGTCCAGCAGCGCGTTCACCGCGACCCCGGTGACCAGCCTGCCCAGTGGAGCGCCGAGGCAGAAGTGCACACCGTGGCCGAACCCGACGTGTGATTCCCGGCGTCCGAGGCGGAACTCGTCCGGTGCGGCGAACTGCTCCTCGTCCCGGTTGGCGGAGCCGAGGTAGGCGTAGACCCGCTCACCAGCCGGGATCGTGACACCGCTCAGCCGCACCGGCTCCTTGGTGATGCGGACCAGGATCTGCACCGGGGACAGGTAGCGGTTGACCTCGTTGACCACCGCGGGAAGCAGTGCTCGGTCGGCGCGCAGCTCGGCGAGCACCCCGGGGTGCTTCGCCAGGCAGATCACGGTGTTGCCGAGGAGGTTGGCCGTGGTCTCGTTCCCGGCGACGAGGAGCAGGTAGCAGAACGCGACCAGCTCCCGCTGGGTCAGCGCCTGACCGTCCACTTCGGCCCGGATCAGCGCGTCGATCAGCTCGTCCCCCGGCGATCGCCGCCTGCGTTCGATGGTGGCCATGACGTATTCGCGCATTTCCGCCAGCAGCCGGGCGGCTTCGGCCTCGTCCTCCCACCTGCCGCGCGACATGAAGGTTTCCGACCAGCGTTTGAAGTCGGCGTGCCGGTGCGGTTCGACACCGAGGATCCCGGCGATGACCATGATCGGCAACGGCGCGGCGAGGGTGCTGATCACGTCGAGCGCGCCGTCGCCGGCGACCCGCCGGAGCTGGGCGCCGGCAAAGGTCGCGATGGTCGATTCGAGCTCGGCGATGCGGCGCGTGGTGAACGCGTGGTTGGCCAGCACCCGCAGCCGACGATGCTCGGGCGGATCCTGCCGCATCATGGTCTCCCCCAGCATGTTGTCGCCGAAGGGAACCCGCGCGGAGAAGACCTCGTGGTCGCTGACGACGCGCCTGACATCGGCGTAGCGGTACACATGCCAGCAGCCGTCCTCGCCACGGGTCACCGGCCGGGCACGCCGGAACTCCCGATAGTCGCGGTACCGCTCGAAAAGCGCGTCGAGACGTGACGTCGCGTCCTGCTCGCTCCGGTGCCGGTCACCCAGATCCATGACTCTCGTCCTGTTCGTCGAGCGGACAGCGGACAACGCCCACGGTCGTCCGACAGTCTCGAACCCGCCTCGACACGACCGGAAGCGACGTGGCTGCGCGCGTCGTCGAGGTCGAATCGAGCACCGCCGCCCACGATTCGGCCATCGGCGACGTGAGCTCGCCCGGGGTTTTCGGGACAGGGAGGCGTGTGTGTGCGGCATCACCGGCTGGGTGGATTTCTCCCGCGATCTGACCACTGAGCGGCCGATCGTGGCGGCCATGACCCGGACGCTCGGGAACCGCGGCCCGGACGACAGCGGTACCTGGGTCCGCGAGCACGTCGCGTTCGGGCACACCAGGACCTCGGTCATCGACCTCGCCAACGGCAACCAGCCGATGGTGGTCGAGGACGGGACCGGGGTGCTCGCCTCGATCACCTACTCCGGCGAGGTGTACAACTTCGCCCAGCTGCGCGAAGAACTCCGGCGCGCCGGGCACGCCTTCCGCACGCACAGCGACACCGAGGTGATCCTGCACGCGTATCTCGAATGGGGCGAGAACTGCGCGCGGCACTTCGTCGGCATGTTCGCGTTCGCGATCTGGGACCAGCGACGGGAAACCCTGCTGCTCGCCCGCGATCGGATGGGCGTGAAGCCGCTGTTCTACGCCCCGGTTCCCGGGGGTGTCGTGTTCGGCTCCGAACCCAAGGCGCTGCTGGCGAACCCGCTCGTCCGCCCGGTGGTCGACCGCGACGGGCTCCGCGAGCTGCTGTCCACCGCGAAAGCGCCGGGGCGCGCGGTTTTCCGGGACATGCGGGAACTCCGCCCCGGCCACGTCGCGGTGCTGGACCGCCGCGGGCTCCGGGAAAGGGCGTACTGGACGCTGCGGGCCAGGCGGCACACCGACGACCTGCCGACGACGATCCAGACGGTGCGCGACATGCTGAACGACATCGTCCGCGGCGAACTCGTCTCCGACGTCCCGTTGTGCACCACGCTGTCCGGTGGCCTCGACTCGAGCACGATCACCGCGTTCGCGGCGGGCATGCTGAACGAACTGAACGGGCCGCCGCTGCGCACCGTCACCACCACCTTCGACGGCTACAGCGAGAACTTCCGGCCGGACGACACGCGCGGAGCGCCGGACGTCCCGTTCGCCGCGCAGGTGGCGCGCGCGTACGCGACCGACCACGCGGAGATCGTCCTGCGGACCGCCGACCTCGCCGACGGTGCCACCCGGGTGCGGACCGTGCGCGCACAGGACATGCCGACGCCTTACGGGGACATGGACGCCTCGCTCTACCACACCTTCCGCCAGGTGCGCCGGGATTCGACCGTCGCACTGGTCGGTGAGGGCGCGGACGAGATCTTCGGCGGCTACGTGTGGATGCATCAGCCGGAATTCGTGGAAAGCGGAACATTTCCCTGGGTCGCCAGGGAAGTCCTGCACGACGGCTCCCGGACGGCGGGGCTGGGGCGCGACCTGTTCGACCGCGGCATCCTGGAAAACATCGACATGACCGGCCACTACGCCGAAATCCACGAGGAGGCGCGCGCGCTGGCTCCGCACCAGGAAGGCGAGGACGCCAGGGAGTACCTGATGCGCGACGTGTGCTTCCAGCACATGACCTACTGGCTGCCCATGCTCCTGGACCGGAACGACCGGCTCGGCATGGCGTCGGGCCTGGAGGTCCGTGTCCCGTTCTGCGACCACCGCCTGGTGGAGTACCTGTACAACGTGCCGTGGTCGATGAAGTCGTTCGACGGCAGGGAAAAGAGCATCCTCCGGTCCGCGGTGGCCGAACGGCTCCCGCGGGACGTGTTGTGGCGGCCCAAGAGCCCGTGGCCGGTGACGCAGGACCCGACGTACACCCGCGCGTTGCAGAGCGCGCTGTCCGGGCTGCTGGCCGACGCCGATTCCCCCGTCCTGAAGCTCATCGACGCCGACAGTGCCCGGAACGCGGCGGGCGACACCTCGGCGGAGGCGTCCAGCTGGCACAGCCGGATGAACATCGAACTGGTGCTGCAGCTCGATCTCTGGCTGCGTGACTACGAGGTCGAACTCGTCCTCTGAGGACGGTCAGATGGTTCAGGCCCGCGCGATCCCGCGCGGGCCTGAACCATTTCCGAAGACCAACCGCTTCGTCGCCGGACGGCCCCTTACGCCCGCAGCAACGACGTGTCGTGCGTACCGGCCCGGAAGTCGGGATCGGACAACAGGTCCATGAGCAGCTTCCGGTTCGTCCGGACACCCGGCCCGGCGATCCGCAGCTCCTCCAGCGCGCGGCCCATCCTGGCGAGTGCCGCGGCACGGTCGGGCGCCCACACGATCACCTTGGCCAGCAAGGAATCGTAGTACGGCGAGATCCGCCAGCCGGGATGGGCGTGCGTGTCCACGCGGACGAACGGGCCACCCGGCGCGACGAACTCGGTGAGCTCACCGGGACACGGGCGGAAGTCGTGGTCCGGGTCCTCCGCGTTGATCCGGCATTCCACGGCCACCCCCTTCGGGCGCACGCTGTCCTGGCTCACCGTGAGCGGCAGCCCGGCCGCCACCCGCAGCTGTTCGGCGACGAGGTCGATGCCCGTCACCGCCTCGGTCACCGGGTGCTCCACCTGGATCCGGCAGTTCACCTCGATGAACGCGGCCTCGTCCCCGTTCACCAGGAACTCGAAGGTGCCCGCGCCGGTGTAGCCGACCGCGGCCGCCGCCTGGACCGTGGCGTCGAGCAGCCAGGCGCGCAGCGCGGGGGGCAGCCCCGGAGCGGGCGACTCCTCCACCAGTTTCTGGTGCCGCCGCTGGACGGAACAGTCCCGCTCGCCGAGGTGCACGACGTTGCCGTGCTCGTCGGCGAGCACCTGCACCTCGACATGCCGGGCGGACTCCCAGAACCGTTCCAGGTACACCCGGTCGTCGCCGAACGCCGAACGCGCGGTCGCCCGTGTGGTGCGGAAGACCGGCAGCAGGTCCTCCCAGCGCCGCACCACCGCCATTCCCTTGCCACCGCCGCCCATCGCGGCCTTGACGATCACCGGCAGGCCGATCCGTTTCGCGGTCGCCTGTACCTCGGCCGCCGTGCTCACCGCCCGCTCCGAGCCGGGGACCACCGGCAGGCCCGCCCGGCGCATGATCTCGCGGGCGCCGACCTTGTCGCCGAGCCGGGCCAGCACCTCGGGCCGGGGGCCGATGAAGACGAGTCCATTCTGGACACAGATCTCGGCGAAATCCGGGTCCTCGGAGAGAAACCCGTACCCGGGATGCACCGCCTGCGCCCCGGTGCGCAGCGCCGCCTCGATGATCGCCGGCGGGTAGAGGTAGCTCGACTTGGCCGGGCCGGGGCCGATCCGCACGGCCTCGTCGGCGGCCCGCACCGCCGCGGAGTCCTCATCCGCGGTCGAGTACACCGCCACCGTGCGGATGCCCAGTTCCCGGCAGGTCCGGATGATCCGGAGGGCGATCTCGCCGCGGTTGGCCACGAGCACCTTGCCGAACACGGCGTTCATCCTTCCGCCAGGGGCGTCAGCAGGATCAGCGGCTGGCCGTACTCCACCGGCTCGTTGTCAGCCGCCACCACGCGGGCCACCCGGCCCGGCGTCACCGCCACGACCGGGTTCATCAGCTTCATCGCCTCCACGATGCCCACCTGCTGCCCCGCCGCCACCTCGGCGCCGACGGCCACGAACGGCTCGGCGCCGGGTTCCGGGGCGTGGTAGAACGTGCCCACCAGCGGCGCCGTGACGGCCACCAGGCCCTCGTCCGGTTCCGGCTCGGCGGGGGCGGGCGCCACGGGCACGACACCGGCCATTCCACCTCGATACTCGCCGGGCCGTAGGCGACGCGGGCCCGTGCCGGCGGGCGCGAGGCTGCGCGCAGCGTGTCGGCGAGACTGCGGTTCAGCACCTCCATCGTGTGCCGCACCGCCACCGCGCCCGGATCGTCATCGTCCGCGGTGCTTTCCCGTGCCTCGTTCACTGAGCCTCCATCCGGCCGTTCGTACTGACGTCCACCGTCCCGAACCGGCGGAACCTGGCGCGGCGGGCGGCCACCAGCTCGGCGCCGGGCCTGCCGCGCAGCTCCCGCACCGCGCACACCAGTGCGTCCCGCACGCGGGCACCGGCGCCGGGCGGATCGCGGTGCGCGCCGCCGGGTGGCTCCGGGATCACCCCGTCGACGAGCCCGGCGGACAGCAGCGACCGCGCGTCGATCCGCAACGCCGTCGCCGCGGTCGTCGCCGCCTCGGGATCGCGCCACAGGATCGCGGCGCAGCCCTCCGGGCTGATCACCGAGTACGTCGCGTTTTCGCACAGCAGTACCCGGTCGGCCATCCCCAGCGCGAGCGCCCCGCCACTGCCGCCCTCGCCGATGATCACGGTGACCACGGGAACCGGCAGGCCACTGGCCACCCGCAGGCACTCGGCGATCGCGCCGGCCTGGCCGTTCCGCTCGGCCTCCACGCCGGGATGCGCGCCGGGGGTGTCGACCAGCGAGACCACCGGGATCCCCAGTTTGGCGGCCATGCGCATCAGCCGGGCCGCCTTCCGGTACCCCGCCGGGGACGGCATGCCGAACTCGGTGCGCACCAGTTCCTCGGTGGTGTGGCCTTTCTGGTGCCCGATCAGCATCATCGGCAGACCGTCCACAGTGGCCACACCGCCGACGATGGCCGGGCAGTCGGCCCGCATCCGATCGCCGCGCAACGGGACGAACCCGTCGAACCAGTTCGTGACGATGTCCATCGTGGTCGGCCGGTCCCGGTGCCGGGCCAGCCGGAGCACCTGGCTCACCGGTCGCCGGTCCAGCTCGGCCGGGTCGCGGAGCACGGGGTCGGTCACCCCGGCGCCCCAGCCGTCGCCCGGCGAGTGCGTCACCGCCAGCAGCTGGGCCAGCGTTCCCGGCAGCGCGGCCCTGCCGCAGACGTCGTCGACGAGTCCGTGCCGCAGCAGGAACTCCGCCGACTGGAACCCGTCCGGCAGACGCTGCCGCAGGGTCTGTTCGATCACGCGGGGACCGGCGAAACCCATTCGCGCCCCTGGTTCGGCGATGATCACGTCGGACAGGGTGGCGAACGACGCCGCCACCCCGCCGAACGTCGGATCCGTGACCAGCGTGACGGTCAGCAGCCCGGCTTCGTCCAGCGCGGCCATCGCCGCGGCGGTCTTGGCCATCTGCATCAGGGACAGCACACCCTCCTGCATCCGCGCCCCGCCGGACGCGGTGACCAGGAGCAACGGGAGCCGGTGCGCCAGCGCGGTTTCCGCCGCCGTCGTGATCGCCGCGCCCGCGGCGGCGCCGAGGCTGCCGCCCAGGAACCGGAAGTCCATCACGGCGACCACCACGTCCCTGCCGTGTACCGCGCCCCTGCCCACCACCACCGCGTCGGGCAGTCCGGTCGCCCGGCCGGCTTCCGCCAGCCGCTCCGCGTACGGCACCAGATCGGCGAACGCGAGCGGGTCGGTCACCGCCGGTTCCGGCTCGACGAGTTTCCCGGAACCGGGGTCCAGCAGCAGTTCGAGCCGCTCGAGCGCCGTCAGCCGGAAGTGCCGGCCGCACTCGTAGCACACCTTGCCGAGCCGCTCGAACCGCTTGCGGTACAACACGATCCGGCAGCCGTCGCAGATCAGCCAGTTCCGCTCCCCGGTCCGGTCAGTCGCGCGGCCGTTCGACGTCGGCGTCATTCCGGTCGCTCCCCTCCTTGGGACTCTTCGGATAGGTCGGGATCGGCCAGGTCATCGGCCCGCCGCCGACGTGCTGGCCGAAACCGAGCCCCGTCGCCGCCAGGACATCGCGGACCCACCGCAGTCCCGTGCGCAGCCGCTCGCCGCGGTCGTTCCCGCCCGTCCGCTCCGCCGGGGTCTCGTCGCTCATCGGGGCACCTGGTAGGACGCGAGCACCTGGTAGACCCCGAAGGGCCTGCCGCTTTCCACGTCGCGATACGGGCGCAGCGGGGCGGTCTGGTCCCGGTGCGCCTCGCCCCGCTCCCACTCCTGGAACGCGGCGAAATCGCGCCACGAGCTGACCACCACGAACTCGCCGGTGTCGGTGACCGACCGGAGCAGCTCGTTCCCGGTGAGGCCGGGCACCCCTGCCAGGCGCGCGCTCGCGGCGTGGTAAGCGCTTTCGATTCCCTCGGCGTCCTCGGCCCGGTGATACAGCAGCACCCGTACTTCCTCGCTCACCGGCGCTTCTCCCATTCCTCGTGCGTGGCACCGGTGGTCTCGGCGGTCAGATGCGCGACGATCCGCATCGTCGTCATCGAGCCGCCGGACCGGTAGGGGTGCAGCTTCCGCCGATGGGTCAGATGCCGCTCGCTGGTCTCGAACTCGCGGAACCGCGGCTCGTCCACCCAGTCGCTGACGATGTAGTAGACGCCTTCCTCCGCGCTGTGGGCCAGCCACTGGCCGCGGTTCGCCGGATGCGTGGTGACCGCGTCGCCGATCTCCGACCACACCCGCTCGAACTCCGCCTCCACGCCGGGCTTGATCTCCATGCGCAGCATCACCCGGAACGTCGCATCCGACATCAGGAGATCCCCCCGTCCACCGGGATGACGCCGCCGGTGACGTACCGGGAGTGCTCGCTGGCCAGCCACAGCACGGCGCCGGACACCTCGTCCGGCGTCCCGAACCGGCCCAGCGCGATCTTGCTGTTGTACTGCTCCAGCATCGTCGCCCGCCGCTCCTCGGGCATCGCGTCCAGCGCCTCGGTGTGGATCATGCCCAGCGACAGCACGTTGAACCGGATGCCCTTGCGGCCGTACTCCCTGGCCAGCGACCGGGTCAGCCCGTGCAGCGCCGACTTCGTCGCGGTGTAGTGGGCGCGCAGCGGAATGCCCACCTCGACCGACTTCGAGCTGATGCTGACCACCGAACCGCCCTCGCCGAGCAGCGGCAGCGCGTGCTGGATGACCAGGTGGACCGCGGTGAGGTTGGTGGCCAGCACCCGCTGCCACTCCTCCAGCGACAGTTCGCCGTAGGGGACGTGGCTGATCACCGCGGCGTTGTTGACCACGAGGTCCAGCCCGCCGAACCGGGACTCGCATTCGGCGAGCAGCGTCCGGATCTGGTCCGGCTCGGCCAGATCCGCGCGCAGCACGTGATGCCGTCCGCCGGTCTCCTTCAGCGCGCGCTCCAGGGACTGGACCGCCTCGCCGTCCTGCCGGTAGCAGGTGAGCACGTCGGCGCCGCTGCGCGCCAGCGCCAGCGCGATGCCGCGCCCGACACCGCGGGTGCCGCCGGTCACCAGCGCCTTCTTTCCGGTCAGGTCGATTGCCATGTGATCCTCCGTGTTCTCCGGCTTCCGGACGCGGTCACCGCGCCAGTACGAGCGGCAGCGCGGCGCAGTTGAGCAGAAAGGCCGATGTGGACAGTGCGGTGCGGACCCGGTTCCACGCCCCCCAGCGCGGGCGCGGGTCCAGTTCGGCGAAGTTCGCGGGCAGCCGGTCCGGGTCCAGCGAGCGGACCCACTTGTTCACCGGCACGTTCTTCGCCAGGGAAATCGCGATGGTGACCGCGCACAGCGCCGCCGCACCGAGGTAGGCCAGGCGAGCGGCCGCGGTGCCGGTGAGCACGCCGAGCACCACGTCGCCCGCGGTCGCGACGAGCAGGCACCCTGGCATGAACGGGTCGTAGCGGGTGGCGAAGAACGCGTGCGCGTGCACGTAGCGGTCCGGCGGCAGGTCCGCCAGCAGCGGCCAGCCACCGAGCCAGGTACCCACCAGCACGCCGGCCGCCAGCCCGTTGGCGAGCAGCACGAGGGGGACGACGATCGTGAACACGGCACACCTCCCGTCACCGGCGGTACTCAGGCGCGACCGCGGGCCGCGGCCTCCACCTTGGCTTTGATCAGGCGCATCTGGACCGGGGTGTTGCGGTCGAGCCGCTCCTGCATCGCCGCGTCGCCGACCGGTGCTTCCGGCTTCATCTCGAAGTCCTGCACCCAGCGCATCCGCACGCCCTCGTCGGTCTGCAGGTACTCCCAGAAGATCCACATGTACTTGAACGGGCCGGTTTCCACCCGCTGTGAGCGCACGGTGTGGGTGGCCTCGTCCGGGGTCCGCGCCGAAACCCAGCTCCACACCTTGCCGTTCTCGTCGGGGTGCAGCGCGAGCCGGAAGCGGATCGTCCCGTCCTTTTCGGACAGTACGGTCGCCTCGGAGTACTCGCTGAACAGCCGGGGCCACGACGGGATGTCGTTGGTCATGTCCCACACCAGCCGCATCGGCGCGTCGATCACGATCTCGTTGTCGGTGTGCCCCGCCATGTCAGATCCTCGCCTTCGCCAGAACGTCGTTGATGTACTCGACGGCCTCGGCAGGCGTCGGCATCTCGGCCACGGCGTCGCCCGACAGCTCGACGCCGTAGCGGGTCTCCACCTGCCGGCACACCTCCAGCAGTGCCAGCGAGTCGTACCCCAGCTCGTCGAACGACACCCCGCCGATGTCGCCGTCCAGATCCGCTTCCTCGGTGTCCCCCGCGCTGCTGCGCAGGATCTCCTTCAGATCGTCCACAGTGAACTGATTCATCACAGGTTCCCTTCGCCGGTCGTCGTGGTCGGGTCGGCCGGCTCAAGCCGGCTCGGGGCGGGCGAGAACGAGCGCACCGCAGAAACCGCCGTAGCCGCGGGCGAGCACCAGCGCGTGCCGCACCCGCGCCTCCCTCGGTTCCTGGAGCACCAGGTCGATCTCGTAGTCCGCGCGCGGGCGCGTGGTCCCCGCCGTGTGCGGGATGACGCCGTCGCGAATGGCCAGCAACGCGGTCGCCACGTCCAGCGCCGCGCCACCGCCGTAGAGCCGTCCGGTGAGCGCTTTCGGCGCGGTGACCGGAACCGCCCGTGGGCCGAAGACCTCGGCGATCGCCCGCGCCTCGGCCAGGTCGTCCTCCGGAACCCCTGCCGCGTCGGCGAACACGACGTCCACATCGGACGGCAGGATCCCGGCGTCGGCCAGTGCGCGCTCGATGGTGGCGCGCAACGCCGGTGGCCGCGCCGAACCCGGCGGTGGGTCGAACCCGGCGGCGTGGCCCGCGATCGTCCCGTAGCCCGGGCCCGCACCCCGGTCGGCCGCCCCGGCGGCGCTCTCCACGATCAGGATCGCGCCGCCCTCGCCCGGCAGGTAACCGGACGCGTCGGCGTCGAACGGGAGATAGGCGCGGTGCGGATTGGCCACTGTGGACAGTCTGCCGTTGGCCATCTGCGCGACGAGACCGTACGGGCACAGCGACCCGTCGGTACCGCCGCTGACCACCAGCCGCGAGCCGGAGCGCAGCAGCCTGCGGGCCTGGCCGAGCGCTTCCAGCCCGCCCGCCTGCTCGGCGCACACCACCCCGCACGATCCGCGCATCCCGTGCCGGATGGAGATCTGCCCGGTGCTGGCGGCGTAGAACCACGCGATCGACTGGTAGGCACCGACCCAGGCGGGTCCCTTCAGGTACAGCCGTTCCATCTCGTGCTGGCCGAACTCGGTGCCCCCGGAGGAACTCGCGGTGACCACGGCCATCTCGTACTCGTCGAGTTCGCCGGTGCGTACCCCGGCGTCCTCCAGTGCCGCGCCGGTCGCGGCCAGGCCGAGATGGGTCCAGTGGTCGGTCTGTTTCTGCAGTCGCTCCGGCAGGTGGTCACCCGCGGAGAAGCCCGGAACCTGGCCGGCCAGCCGCACCGGGTAGGACGCGGGATCGAACCGCGTGATCGTGCCGATACCGGATTTCCCGTCCAGCACGGCCTGCCAGTGCGCCTCCAAGCCGATTCCGGTGGGCGCCAGCACCCCCATCCCGGTCACCACCGGGCGGGAACTCGTATCGGACCGGCCCATCGCCGCACCTTCCCCAGCTATCGTTCGGACTTTCCCGGGACACGCTTCAATCCTGTCCCTGCTCACTGGAACACTTCTGAACGCGCGCTTGATCGCTCAGCCGGACACCACCGCGATGGCGTTCACGACGGCGGCGAGCAAGGCCAGCACGGTGCGCAGGAAATGCCATCGGCGCCACAACGGCCGCGGATCCCACCAGTCGTCCGGAACGTGTTCCGGGTCAAGGGATTTCACCACCCGGTTGATCGGCACATTGCAGAAATGCGAAACGACGGAAACGGCGAGCAGCAACGCCGCGGCCACCGCGAACAGCGCCGCCGCGCCGGAATCCGCGAGCACGGCCAGCGCGATGTCGACGGCGGTCGAGCACAGCACGATGACCGGCATCGCCGGATCCCAGCGCTTGCCGAGCAATTGGTGCGCGTAGACGTACCGCTCCACCGGCATGGCGAACAGCGCGGGCAGCACGCTGAGTGCCACCGCGAACAGCACCCCGGCCACCACGCCACTGCCCACCAGCGCCAGCACGGCCAGCACGTCCCTGGTCACCGGCGCGTGTCTCCCAGCTCGACCACCGCCGCGGCGTCCTCGTCGCCCAGTCCCGCGGCCAGCATCTCCGCGTACCGTTCGGCGGCACAGTGGACAACGGGCAGTTCGACGCCGTGCCCGGCCGACTCGCGGCGCGCCAGCCCGAGGTCCTTGTGCATCAACGCCGCCCGGAACGCGGCGGGCCGGTACTCCTTCCGCCGCATGAACTCGCCACGGAAGGAGAGCACCGCCGAGCGCCAGCCGCTGCCCTCGAACGCGTCCAGCAGCAGGCCGCGGTCGATGCCCATCGCCTCGGCGAACACGACCGCCTCGGCCAGTCCGAGCGTCTGCACCCCCAGCATCAGGTTGAACGCCAGTTTCAGCACGCTCGCGCTGCCGGCGGGCCCGAGGTAGCGGACCTCCTGGCCGAGGGCGTCGAGCACCCACCGCACAGCGTCCACATCGGACTCTTCACCGGCGGCGAACACGCGCAACCGACCCGCGGCGGCCATCTGCGGGTTGCCGAGCACACAGGCCTCCACCCGCCGGATCCCGGCACCGGCCAGCCGTTCCGCCGCTTCCCTGGCGAAGCTGGGGGTGACCGTCGAAGTGTCGACGACGGTCGTGCCTTTACGCAGCCTGCCGTCCAGCTCGCCGAACAGCAGCTCGGTCACGGCGGCCTCGTCGGCGAGGCTGAGCACGACCACGTCCGCGCCGTCCACCGCTTCGGCCGCCGAGCCCGCGATTGTCGCGCCCGCGGCCGCCACCGGCGCGGCCTTGTCCGCGCTGCGGTTGAAGGCGGTGATCCGCGTACCGGCCGCGAGCAGGGCGCGAGCCATGCCCGAGCCCATCTGTCCCAGCCCCAGCACCGCGATACGTCCGTCCATTTCGGACTCATCCCTTCGCTTCGTGGGTCTCGACGGACAGCTGGGAAATGCAGCGCATGGTGGCGTCCCGGAAGTACCGGCCGAACCCCGCCGCGTCGGCCGTGTCACGCTTGTCCCGCAGGTAAGGGGCGAGCTGGTCCTCGATCAGGTGGACGCCGCGCTGGGCTGCCATGTGCCGGGCGATGGCGGCGAACTCGCCTTCGTAGTGGATGACCCGGACCATGACGTCGTCCTTGATGAACACCGCGGTGCCCAGCAGCCGTCCGGCGGGTGCACCGTCCTCGCCCCGGAACTCCGGGGTGTCCACCCGCTGGAACCCGGCGAAGATCTCGGCTATCTCGTCCTCGTGTCCCGGCTCGACCCGGTAGGTGATTGCGGCATAAGGCATTTTCGGCTCCCTTTTCGTTGCTCGACGAACACGGATCACGACGGCCGGGTGACGCTGTCCGCCGGGGCGTCCGGCGTCAGCGCGCGGCTCAGCGCCCGGCGCCGCACCGCGAACACCACCCCGGCGACGGCGGCGGCACCGCCGAGCAGGAGGTAGTAGACGGGCTCCGGCACGACCGCGGTGAGCCGCACCAGCCCGCTGCCCACCCCGCCGCCGAGCGCGGCGAACAGCCACAGCAGACCCAGCACCCGGCCCATGAACGGCCGCGGCAGCACGTCGGCCGCTGTCGAAACGGTGACCGCGACGACCACGAGTTCGCCCGCGGCGTGCATCAGGTACACCAGTGCCAGCCACAACGGCGAGATCTTCCCGCCGTGCTCGGTCAGCAACGCGGCCACCGCCATCACCAGGAAGCCGCCGCCGACCAGCGACAGGCCGATGGCGAGTTTCACCGCCACCGGGTACCGATGGCCGAAGCCGGGCAGCACCGTGCCCACGATCGGCGCCAGTACCAGCAGGAAGACCGGCGTGGCCCCCTGCAGCCAGCTGGCGGGCATGACGAAGCCGAACACGCGGAGATCGACGTGGTCGCGGGCGAACAGGTTCAGCAGCGAGGCCGCGTGCGCGATGATCATCCAGAACAGCGCGGAACCGAGGCACACCGCGACGAAGCCGAGCAGGCGCCGCCGGTCACCCGGCCCCAGGCCCCGGTCACGGTGCAGCAGGACGACCGCCAGCACCGGCACGCCCAGCGCCAGCACGTTGGTCAGCACGATTCCGGCCATCGGCCGCAGCAGCCCGGTCGACCACAGCACCAGCAGCACCACGCCCAGCGCGGCCACGACCGACCCGGTGACGGTCAGCGCGGACCGGCGCTCGGCGGCCACCAGCGGCCGTCCCGGCCGGGCACCCACGCCGCCGAACTGCCGCGTGGCCACGGCCAGCAGCAGCGCCGTGGCCAGTACCGCGACCGAGGCGACCGAGAACCCGAGGTGCCAGCTCACCCGCTCGCCGAGATACCCGGTGACCAGCGGTGCGAGCAACGCGGACCCCTGAACTCCCAGGTACATCAGGGAAATCCCGGACTCGCGGCCACGGGGACCGCCGAACATCATGTTGATCATCGCCTGGTGGTTGGGCTTGAACAGGCCGCCACCGAGGGCCAGCAGGACCAGCCCGATCGCGGTCGCCCAGCCGGACGGCAGCGCCAGGCACAGGTACCCGGCCCCGGCGATCAGGCCGCCGGCGATGAGGGCCGGGCGCTGGCCGAGCACCCGGTCGCCGACCCAGCCACCGGGCAGGGACAGCAGGAACATCGTGCTGATCCACGCGCCGAACAACGCGGCCGCGTCCCCGGTCGCCAGCCCGAGCCCGCCGCGGGCCGCCGGCGCGGCGGCATACAGCACCAGGATCGCCTGCATGCCGTAGTAGCCGAAGCGTTCCAGCAGGTCGGTCAGGAACAGCGTGGTGTACCAGGCCGGCATCCGGCGCAGCGACACCCTGGTGTCGGCGGGTGCCGTCACGACCGCACGCCCCCGCCGGCCGGCACGCAGATCCGCGACAGCACGTCGGTGAGCACGGCGTCCTGGTCGGTCACCTTGCCGGCGGCGCGCCAGGCCACGAACGCGTCGGGCCGCACCAGCACCGCGCCCTGCTCACTCACGCCGTACGCCTGTGCCCAGTCACCGTCGACGGGCACGAGGTCGCCGCCGGTACCGACGGAATAGGCGCGCAGCGGTACCGAGAGCTGTTTGGCCACCCGCTCGGCGGCCTCGCGCCAACCGCTGTCCCGCGATCCGGTCAGCAGGACGAACTCGTCCCAGAACAGGTCTATTGTGGACACTCGGGTGCCGTCCCGGTCCAGCCAGAGATGCGGGGCACGGGTACCCGGGTCGCCGGACAGGTCCAGTTCCGGGGCGAGTACGGGGGCCGCCGAGCGCCCGCCCACGATCGCGCCGGACGCGTACCGGTACCCGAGTGTGACGATGATGTCGTCCACCATGGACGCCTTGGTCTCCTCGTCGGCGAACCCGTGCCGGATCCGGTTGCGCACCATGGCCTGCTTGGCCATGGCGGAGCCGACCGCGCGGCGCTCGGCGTCGTAGGTGTCCAGCAGCGCGTCGCCCGCCCAGCCGCGCAGGACGGCGGCGAGCTTCCAGGACAGGTTGTGCGCGTCGTGGATCCCGGTGTTCGCCCCGAATCCGCCGGCGGGCGGGTGCACGTGCGCGGCGTCGCCCGCCAGGAAGACCCGGCCGCTGCGGAAGGTGTCGGCCACCAGCTGCGCGCCCTGCCACGGCACCTTCGCGACGATCTCCACGTCCAGGTCGGGCTTGCCCGCCGCGGTGCGCACGATGTCGACGCACCGCTCGTCCGGGTAGTCCGCCGTGGTCTCGCCCCGCTCCGGGTAGTACAGCGGGGACGCCTGCCACGGATCGACACCGTGCAGCCGGGACAGTCCCATCAGGGTGCCGGGTGCCGCCGTCGCGTAGCAGAGGATGAACTTGCGGTCCTTGATCAGGTCCCGCAGCTGCGGGGCCCGGAAGTAGACGCTCAGCGCGTTGAAGACGGTGCCGAGCCCGGTGCGCCGCACGCCCAGCGCGCGCCGCGTCGTACTGCCCGCGCCGTCCGCGCCGACCAGATAAGCCGCCCACACCACGGTTTCCTCGCCGGTGGCCGTGTCCCGCAGCGTCGCGGTGACCCCGTCGCCGTCCTGGTCGAGGGCGAGCAGCTCGACCCCGAACTTCACCTCGCTCCCGGCTTCGGTGACCAGGTCCGCCAGCACCCGTTCGTACCGGTCCTGGCCGCAGCCCATCACCCGTTCCGGGCTGATGGTGGGACCGTCCAGCGACGGGGCCTCCAGCACCACCGCGTCGTCGATCTCCGCGAACGTCCGGACCTGGATGATCCCGCCCTCGAAGTAGGCGTGCGAGTCGCCGACCTCCAGTGCCCGGATCCGCTGGTTCACCCCCGCCGCGCGGAACAACTCCATGGTGCGTGCCTGCAGTCCCGGCGCCCTCGGCAACGTCGAGGTCCCGTCCCGCTTCTCCACCACGAGCGACCGCACGCCATGGCGGCCGAGGAACAGCGCGGTGGACAGGCCGACCGGCCCCGCGCCGACGATCAGCACGGGCACTTCTGTTCGAGTCATACCGCTTCCCTTGCCCTTTCGTGCTTCCGGCCCCTGGCTTTCACTGCACGGCACCCGGTTCAGCCGAGCGCCACTTCGGCGATCTCGTCGAGCTGACCGGTGTCGGAACCACAGGGCATCAGGACCAGCTCGTCACACCCGGCCTCGGCGAAGGTGGCGATCACCTCGCGCAGCCGGGTTTCGTCGGCGATGACACCGTCGGCCAGGAACTGCGCCCGCTCGCCCATGTAGGAGTAGTAGTCGAGCAGGTAGCGCCCGGCGGCCTGCTTGCGCTCGGCACCGAGCGCGACATAGGTGAGCGCGCCGAGCTTCGGGGTGCCTGTGCGCCCCTCGGCCCGCCAGGCTTCCCGCACCGCGTCGGCGTGCTGCCGGAAACGCTGGACGGGCCCGCCACCGGAGATCCAGCCGATGCCGTGCTTGGCCGTCCTCGCCACCGAAGCGGCCGAATTTCCCCCGATCCACAAGGGAATCTCGGTTTCGGTCGGCCGGGGGCCGATACCGGGCACCGCGCCCTCCCCCGCCCACACCTGCTTCATTTCCACCAGCAACTCGTCCAGCAGCCGGCCACGACGGTGGAACGGCACGCCGGTCGCGGTGAAGTCGTCCGCCCGGCCACCCGCGGCGACGCCCACCACCAGCCGTCCGCCGGACAGCCGGTCGACACTGGCCAGTTGCTTGGCCAGCAGTGCCGCGCTCGGCCAGTACGGTGCGAGCAGGATGGTGGGGGCCAACGTGATCCGCTCGGTCACCGCGGCCGCGGCGGCCAGCGAAACGATCGCGTCGTAGCTGTCGTAGACCAGCCGGTCGAGTACCGCGAGCGTGCTGAAGCCGAGCTCGTCGGCGCGCCGCGCGAAACTGATCAGCTCGCGGCCACCGGTGCCGGGCACGGTGGTCGCCAAACCGACTCCAATGTCCATTGTGGACCCTCCTGTGGGACAGCCGTCACCGCGCCGGGGACAGCACCGACTCGTCGAAATCGATCGTTTTCAGCGACCACTTCGCCACTCGCAGCGACAGGGCGGCCGCTTCGGTGGCGTAGGTGACCATTTCCTCCTGGTAGCGCGCGGCGGCCTCGCCGAGCGAACGTTCGCCGCGGTCGACGGCCACCAGCGCCCTGGCCAGCGCACTCGCGTCACGCACCGCGGTGTTCGCGCCGACCCCGCCCGAGGGCGGCATGGCGTGCACCGCGTCCCCGAGCGGGATGACCTGGCCGGACGGCCACGGCCGCACCGGGACCGCCACCCGCACCACCACCGGGAAGGACTCCGGGACGTCGGCGTGCCGCAGGATCTCGCGCAGCGCGGGATGCCAGTCCGCGGTGCGCTGCCGCACCAGCTCCCACAGCCGCGCACCGTCCAGCGAAAGGAACTCCTCGTCCGGCATGCCGAGCACCGTGCGGTGCATGGAGAAGACCGACATGAAGTAGTCACCGGGGGACTCGGCCCGCCAGCCGGGCCAGAACCGGGCAGCCGCCTCGCCTGGTTCGGTGCGGAACACCATGGGCATCAGGCCCAGCTTGTGCCCGTCCGAGCCGATCACCCAGGTGAAACGGTCCTGCAGTACCTCCGGGATCCCCTCGCGCAGCGCCGCCGCCATCGGGATCCGCCCGAAGATCGTGCGTACTCCGAGATCCCTTGGCGTGTCGGTGATCCCGCATTGACGGCGTACCGGGGAGTTCGCGCCGTCGGCGGCGATGAGCACATCGCCAGACGCCGTGCCGCCATCGGCGAAGTGCGCCTCGATGCCCTGGCCCGGCCGCTGGGTGAAGTGCGTGAACCGCTTGCCGAACCGGACAACGTCGTCGAGCCCGGCGAGCAGGACGTGCCGCAGCGTCACCCGGTCCACGGCGTCCACTTTGTCCGGTGAACCGGCCCTCGGGTCGTCGACCTCCGGTGACCATTGTGGACTCAGCCGCTCGTCGTAGCAGGCCATCCCGTAGCCGTATCGGCTGTTCGCGGTGGCCACGAGAAGATCCTGGGCGCGAGCGGGCAGGCAGTCGCGCAGGGCGCGCTCGCCCTCGGGGCTGATGTGCAGCCGGTATCCCTGGTTCCGACCGCGCACCGAGGTGTCGCGCTCGTACACCTCGACGTGCACCCCGGCCTTGCGCAGCCCCTGGGCCAGGCACAGCCCGCCCACGCCGCCGCCGATCACCACGACCCGCAGCCCCCGCCTCCGCTCGCCCGGCATGTCAGACCCCGCCGTCGACGTTCAGCGTCGCGCCGCTGATGTAGCGCGAGGTGTCCCCTGCCAGGAACAGCACGGCACCGGCCACGTCCTCGGGCTGGCAGATCCGGCCCAGCGCGGTCATTCCCACGATGCGCGTCACCGCCTGCGGTGGCAGGCCTGCCCCCGGCTCGGTCTCGGTGAGCCCCGGCGCGACCGTGTTGACCCGGATACCGCGTGGCCCCAGTTCCTTGCACAGCCCTCGGGTGAAGCCGATCAGTGCCGCCTTCGACGCCGTGTAGTGCACCCCGTTCACGCGTCCGCGCAGTGCCACCGACGAACCGACGTTGACCACCGAAGCGCCGTCCGCCAGCACGCCCAGCATCGCCTGGGTCACCAGGTAGGCCGCGGTGACGTTGTGGTCCAGCAGCCGGTGCCATTCCGGCTCGGTGATGTCGCCGAACGCGACCCCGCCGTCCACACCGACGTTGTTGACCAGGACGTCGAGCCCGCCCAGCTCGTCGCCGACGAGGCCGGCCAGCCGCCGGGTGTCCGCGCCATCGGTCACGTCCGCCCGCAGCACGCGGTTGCGATCGCCGCACTCCTTCAGTTCGCGGGCAACGCTTTCCACGTGCGGGCCGTCGGTGTGGTGACACGTGACGACGTGGGCACCCGCCCTGGCGAAGGCGAGCGCGGTGGCGCGGCCGATCCCCCGGGTGCCCCCGGTCACCAGTACGCGTTTGCCTCGTAGCCCAAGATCCACCGGATCGCCCCTTTCACAGCAGCGGTCAGCCTGTGCCGCACCCACGGGATCCGATGGTGGCCCGTCCGGCTGGTCCGGCACTCGAACCACAGTGATGGCCACTGTCCTTTGCGGACGGACGCCGGGACTGCGGGCGGCTTTGAGCACCGCTCCACCCGCCGGTGCCAGCATCGAGTCCGACCAAGCACGGCCGCCACGATGTGCGCTGCCGGGAAAGGGAGTCTCGAATGACCACGACCGCTGGCGACACGGCCACCCCGGCCGGGCTCATCCGGCTCTGCAACGCCTTCTGCGACGCCAAGGCGTTGCTCACCGCTGTGGAGTTCGACCTGTTCACCGCGTTGCACGAGAATCCGGAAACCGAGGAGCAGATCCGGCTGCGGCTGGGGCTGCACGGTCGCGGGCTGCGGGACTTCCTGCACCTGCTGGTCGCGCTCGGCCTGCTGGAGAAGGAGGGCGACCGCTACCGCAACGCCCCCGGCGCCGACCGGTACCTCGTCACCGGCCAGCCGACCTACATCGGCGGCTTCATGCGGCGGGCCAACAACAACCTCTATCCGGCCTGGGGCAAGCTGTCCCAGGCGCTGCGGGACGGGAAACTGCAGGGCAACAGCGACTTCGAGCAGGTCGTGCGGAACCCGGCCGTGCTCGGCCAGTTCGTGCGCATGATGGACGCGCTGACCCAGGTGCTCGGGCCCCAGCTGATCGACGCGTTCGACTTCTCGGGCCACGCGACGGTGCTCGACGTCGGCGGGTGCCGGGGCAACATCGCGGCCCAGATCGTCAAGGCCCATCCCGGGATGACCGGCCACGTGATCGACCTGCCGCAGATGGAGCCGTTCTTCACCGAGCACATCGAAGGCTTCGGCCTCACCGGCTCGGTGCGTTTCCACGGCGGCGACTTCTTCACCGACCCGCTGCCGAAGGCGGACGTGGTGGTCATCGGCCACGTACTGCACGACTTCGACGTCGAGCGCCGCCGCTTCCTGGTGCGCAAGGCGAGCGAGGCGGTCAAGCCCGGCGGCGCGCTGCTGGTCTACGACCGGATGCTCGACGAGGATCCGGCCCACGTGGAGAACCTGGTGATCAGCCTGGACATGCTGCTGGTGACCGAGGGCGGCTCGGAGTACCCGGCGAGCGAAATCCGGGACCACGTCAAGGATGCCGGGTTCGCCTCGGTGGAGGAGAAGCAGCTCGGCGACTTCGACACCCTGGTGATCTGCCGCCGGGCGTGACCTCGGAACCGGAACGCGCCGGGCGGGTGTTCACGAGTGAACACCCGCCCGGCGGTTTTTTCTCCTACGCTCAGACGTCTACGACCCTGGCCGCACCCGTGACCTGGTCGACCAGGAGGGCGTGGTTCAGGGACCCGGTGGTGTGCGGTTCGAGGCCGCCCCCGGACCGGACGGCCCCGGCGAAGAGCCGGACCACGTTCACGAACTGGTGATCGGCCGGGAGCGTCCGCTCCTCGCGGTGGTCCTGCCGCTGGATCCAGATCGTCGGCTGGTACGTCTCCGGCGGGGTGAAGGCCCGGTCGACGCCCAGCCTCCCGCTGCTGCCGGAGAGTTCGTAGGTGGTCCGATACGCGTGTTCCGCACCGAAGGTCAGCTGCGCCGGCACCCCGTCCGGCGTCTGCAGCAGGATGCCGCCAGAGATCACCACACCGTGCCGCCGGGAGCGGCGGAGCACGGCCCCGGCAACGGTCAGGCCGGGACCGAGGAAGCGGGCCGCCGCCCGGAGCACGTACCCGCCGACGTCCAGCAGCATGCCGCCGCCCGTGCCGGGCTGATACCGGATGTCGGTCTCGGGTTTCGGCGGGATGGTGAAGACACTGGAGAAACCGCGGAGTTCGCCGATGACACCGTCCGCGAGCAGCTCGGCGACGGCGGCGTGCTGGCTGTGGTGCAGGAACATGAAGTTCTCGAACAACAGGAGCCCGCGTTCGCGGGCGAGGCCGAAGAGCCGGACCGCGGTGTCGTGATCGGCGCACAACGGTTTCTCGGCCAGTACGTGCTTTCCCGCCAGCAACGCCCGCTCGATCCACTCCGCGTGCATCATCAGCGGAAGGGGCAGATACACCGCCTCGACGTCCTCCCGTTCGAGGAGATGCTCGTAGCCCGTCACCGCGTCGCAGCCGAAGCGACCGGCGAACTGGCTCGCCTTCTCCCCCGTCCTGCTCGCCACCGCGACGAGACGGGCGTCCGGCTCGGCCAGCAACGCCGGGATCATGCGCCGGGCCGCGATGTCGGCGCAGCCGAGGACGCCGAACCGCACCGGCCCGGCGGTCATTCCGCTCCCCAGCCCTGCAGCGTCTGGACGCACGCGAGGCAGCTGCGGAGTTCGACGTCGAGATAGTTGCTGTGCAGCAGTAGCTCGCCCAGCTGGTCCAGCGTCATCCACCGGTACTCCTCCGGGACATCGACAGGGAAACTCTCCTCCACCTCGATGATCAGGTAACGGTTCTGGGCGTGGTAGAACCGGCCGCCCTCCTCCGACTGCAGCACGTCGAACCGGATCCGCGACGGTGGCGCGGAAAGCACGTACTCCAGGAAACGCGGGAGGTGCTTCGTGGGCACGTCACGGTAGTTCGCCGGCTGGCACTGTACCGTCGGCGCGAGCTCGGCCACGTTGAGCATCCCGGCGTCCGTGCGCGCCTCGACCAGTGCGTGCAGGACGCCGTCGATCTGCTTGACCAGCAGCGCCAGCAGGCCCGGCCCGAGCGGGGCGAGCAGCGGCTGGGTCCAGGACGGCACCTCGCGGCTGGTCGCCCGCACGTCGACGGCGACGACGGTGAAGTACTTGCCGTCGCGGTGAACCAGCTGGTCGTCGTCGCGCTGCCAGCCGCCTTCGGCGACCTCGTCGAGCGGGACCCGCTGCTGGACCAGCTCCCGCTGGGCACGGACCTCGGTGAGCCAGCTGAGGATGTCCTCGCGGCTGTGCAGGGCCGACGCCCCCTTGGCCGCCGATTCGTGCAGCGAACCGGCGAACGACGAATTGGTCACCAGCCGCTCGGCCCGGTCGAGGTGCGGCGGGAGGCACGACAGGACGGTGCGCGCGTCCATGTTGATCAGGTTCTCGACCCGCAGCAGCTGCCTGATCTGGGCGAGGGTGAGCCAGCAGAAGTCCTCGTCGAGCGGGATGTCGTCGTCCGTCGCGACGATCATGTTCCGGTTGCGCTTGTGCAGGAACCACGCGCCCTGCTCGGACTGCAGGACGTCGGCGAGGACCCGGCCGCGGCGCGGTCGCCGGAAGTACCGCAGGTACTTGATCGCGTTGCCGCCGTGCACCCCGGTGTAGTTGCTGCGCGTGGCCTGCACCGTCGGCGACAGCTGCAGGCCGTTGACGTTGCCGGGCTCCATCTTCGCCTGCATCAGGAAATGCGTGACGCCGTGGAACTCCTTGGCGAGGATGCCGAGCAGGCCGACCTCCGGCTGCACGATGATCGGCTGCGTCCAGCTGGTGATCCAGGTCCGGTCGGTCCGCACGCGCAGGCCCTCGACGGAGAAGAAGCGGCCGCTGTCGTGCACGAGGTTTCCCGTGCCTGCCGCGAACGACCAGCCCGAGAGATCGGCGAACGGCACCCGGCTCACCTCGAACCGGTGCGCCGCGGCGCGTTCGGCGAACCAGTCGTAGAACCGGCTCAGCGGCATCAGATCGCTGTCGAGGGCCAGCGCCGATTCCGCGAGCATCTGGCGGCTGCTGACGTCATCCACGACGACTGTCCTCCGTGGACTGTGCGGCCTGCCCGGCCCCGTACGACGACGCGGACAGTTCCCGGGCGGCGAGGTCCCGGTAGATCCGTCGGCACGCCTCGTACGTGGGGAGCAGCCCGGCTTCGGCGGCTTCGTGCAGGGTCGGCGCGACCTTGTCCTTGTCCGACATGACCGGTTCCCCGGACAGGTTCCACGGAATGCCGATCGCCGGGTCGAAGGCCTGGATGTCGACCATGGTGCCGGGCACGTACTCGGTGGAACAGACGTAGTTGACACACGTGTCGTCGGTCAGCGTCAGGAAGGCGTGTCCCAGTCCTTCGGCGAAGTACACCGCGAGCCCGGATGCCGCCTCCTGCAGGGTGATCTCGTACCTGCCGAAGGTCGGCGAGCCGACGCGCAGGTCGACGAGGACGTCCAGCACGGCACCGCGGACGCAGGTGACCAGCTTCGCCTGGCCGGGTGGCGTCACGGTGCCGTGGATGCCGCGGATCGTGTTCTTCTTCGAGACCGAGTAGTTGATCTGGCCGATCGTGAGCGGATACCCGGTCACTTCCGTGAACTCGCTCTGCCGCCAGTGCTCGAGGAAGACGCCGCGGCGATCCGGGACTGGATCCGGGGTGATGCGGTAGGCGTCGGGAATGCTCATCTCGGTGATCTGCACGATGCTCCGCTCTCGATCGGTCCGGCTGCGGCGGGGCTGCTCGGCCCCGGTCATCGCCGGGGGTGCGTGGTCAACTCGCCGGCAGCGCTTCGATCACGCGGTAGAACGCCGAGCCGGACTCGATGTAGGTCACTTCGCCGAGCGCGAGATCGGCACTGGCGAACAGCCGTTCGTACTCGGCGAGCGTGCGCTCCTTGCCCGTGGTGGTCACCATCGCGCCGATGTCGGAGATCGCCGACACCAGGCCCGCCGCGGAGCCCTGTTCCTGCGGTGATTCCGGCATCGGCAGCGCGACCACCATGACCTTGCCCTGCGGGCTCATCGCCTCGCGGCAGTTGCGCAGGAGCACCTCGCACGATTCGTCGTCGAAGTCGAGCAGGACGTTCTTCAGCATGTACACGTCCCCGCCGGAAGGGACCGCTTTGAAGATGTCCGAGGGTTCGCCGGTACCCCGGTCGGCGACTCCGGCCTTCTCGAACACCGCCGCCGTGCCCCGCAGCGCGACCGCGGTGTCGGCGACGGTTCCGCGCAGGTCCTCGTTCGCCGCGAGGATCGCCGCCAGGTGCAGGCCGCTGCCTCCGCCGACGTCGACGACGCTCTTCGCGTCACCGAAGTCGTACCGCGGCACGAACACCGGGAGCTGGCTCTCACTGGACGCGGCCATCGCGTCGTGGAAGATCTCGGCCAGCCGCGTGTCGGTTTTGATGTACTCGTAGAAACCGACCCCGTGCGCGCAGTCGAAAGCGGGCTTTCCGGTGCGGATGGCGTCTTCCAGCGCACCCCACGCCTGCCAAACCGGCTTCGCCGCGTGGAGGTCCGTCATCCGCCTCGCGTTCTCGGCGGCGTTGTTGCGGTACACCCGCCCCAACTCGGTGAGGTCGTACCGGCCGTCGTCCAGGACCCGCAACATTCCGACCCCGGCGGCGGCACGCAGCAGACGGGCCAGGAACCCGGCGTCGACCCCGAGGCTCGCGGCGATCTCGTCCGCCGTTTTCGGCGCACCGTCGAGCACGTCGGGAACTCCCAGCCGGGCCACCGTCGTGGAAATCTGGAAAACGGCAAAACCAAAGGTGGAGAAGAAGAACTCCGACGCCGACGGCTTCTCTTCCCGAGTTTCCGTGTCAGCCACTTTTGAGCCTTTCCGCGCAGCAGGAATCGAGCAGGAATGATTTTCGCAACGTTCGGTCGAACAGGTCTCGAACGCGTTCGGGCGGCCGGCGTTACCTCGGGACCGCGAACTGGGTGACGCAGCGCAACTGGCTGGCGCGGAAGGTGTCGAGGAAACCCTCGACGGTGCCCGTGTTCCGCGGCTTGTTCAGATAGGGAGCGAGCTTGCGCTCCACCTCCGCCACGCCGGGTTGCGTGGCCATGAACCGGATCACCGCGTCGAGATCGCCCTCGTACTCGATGAACCGCACCAGGGTGCTGTCCCGGATGAACACCGCGGTGGCCAGGATCCGGCCCTCCCGCGCCCCGCCCGCACCGGTGACGAGATTGGTTTTCGGCCGCTGGAAGTTCTGGAAGACCTCGGCGACCTCGGCCTCACAGCCGCCCTTGATGTCGTACGTTATCGCCGCGTAGGGCATGTCGGCTCCCGAAAACAGTGCTGGTTCGGACGCCCGGGACCGGCGAACCACCGCCCGGGCCGGGAATCACAGGGCTTTCTTGGCGATGACCGCGGTTTCCAGCCCGTCGTAGAGCGGAAGGGTCGTGGTCGAGGCGAATCCGGCGGCCGTCGCGTAGGACCGGCATTCGGCCACTGTGTACTCCGAGCCCCCGGTGGTGACCACGAGCAGGTTGAGACACCCGAGCAGCCCGGTCGCGTTGCGCCGGCGTTCGTCGTCGAGCATCCGGTCGTAGGTCACCAGGATGCCGCCCGGCCGCAGCGCGCGGTGGCACTGGGCGACCAGCCGGCGCCGCTCGTCGGGATTCCAGTCGTGCAGGATGTGCCCGAGGATCAGCACATCGCTCTCCGGCAGGTCGTCGGTGAAGAAGTCCCCCACGACGAAGCCGACGCGCTCCGCGGTGCCGTGCCGCCGCATGTGCTCGTCGAACAGCGGCTCGATCTCCGGCCGGTCGAAGACCGTCCCGGACAAGTGCTTCTGCGCCTTCACCAGTCCCGCGGAGAGATTGCCCCGGGCCCCGCCGACGTCGACGAACTCGCGGTACCCGGACCAGTCCAGCCCTGCCGCCAGTTCGCGGGCGATGTGCGTGGTCCACGCGTCCATCGCGGCGAGGAAGCTGCGCCGTCCTTCCATTTCCTCGTAGATGTGCTCGAAGACTTCGGCGTTGCCCCAGTCGGCGGGCTTTCCGGTACGCAGGCTCTCGGTCAGCCCGGTCCAGGCCCCGAACAGGTCGGTGCTCGCCCGCCGCATCCACCCGCCGAGGTAGGTTTCCTTGTTCTCGTCGAGGAAATAGCCGGTGGCGTCGGTGTTGCGGTACTGCCCGTCCTCCCGCTCCAGCATGCCGAGTGCCACCAGCGAGTCGAGCAGGTCACGCGCCCCGCGCGGATGCAGGTCCAGCTTCTCCTGCAGGTACTCCGCCGTCCGCTGCCCGTTCCCGAGTTCGGTGAACAGTCCGATCTCGACGGCGGACAACAGTGCTTTCGCTCCCCAGAAGGCCGTGCCGAGTTCGATGATCGGCCGGGCGCTCGGGGTCGCGCTCATCGGTGTGGTCATGACTTCCTTTCCTCCGCACGGGTTTCCCACGCTCACCACCGCAGCGGCAATGTCTCGGGTCGGCTGAAGGCCCGGTTGGCCTTCCACTCCAGTTCGGCTTCGTCGACGGCAAGGACGAACGCGCCGAGCCGGTCGAACAAGGTGTCCAGCGCGACGACGAGTTCGATCCGCCCCAGCTGCGCGCCGAGGCAGTGGTGGATGCCGTGCCCGAAGGCCAGGTGCGGATTGCGGCCCCTGGCCAGGTCCAGCTCGTCGGCGGCGTCGAAGACGTCCTCGTCGCGGTTGGCCGAGTTGATGCAGGGCAGCACCGCCTCGCCCGCCTTCACCCGCACCCCGCCGATCTCCACGTCCGCGACCGCGATCCGGATCGGGCCGACACCGCCACCGGCCTGGGAGTACCGCAGCAGTTCCTCGACCGCGGCCGGCAGTTCGTCCCGATGCTCGACGAGCCGGCGGATCGCCCCCGGCCGGGCGGTCAGCGCCAGCACGCCGTGCGCGATTTCCGCTGTGGTGGCGTGATATCCGGCCATCAGCATCGTCTCGGCGAAGGCCAGCAGCTCCTCGGTGCTGAGCGCGTCTCCTTCGTCACGAGCGGTGATGAGCACGGTGAGCAGGTCGTCGGCGGGACTGCGGCGCTTGGCGTCGATCAGCTCGGTGAGGTACCGCCGCAGATTGGCCGCCGCCGCGCCGACTTCCGCCGAACCCCGGGCGCTGACGCTGAGCATCACGTCGGTCCATTCCCGGAACAGGTCCTGGTCGGCAGGGGGCACGCCGAGCATCTCGCAGATCAGCGTGATCGGCAGGGGCTGCGCCAGCGCCGAGATCAGGTCGGCGGGCGGGCCCTGCTCACGCATCGCGTCGACCATGTCCGCGGCGAGCTTCTCGATCCTCGGCCGGAGCTTGTCCACCTGCCGCGAGGTGAACGCGTGCCCGGCCAGCTTGCGCACCCTGGTGTGCTCCGGCGGGTCCAGCACGAAAATCGACTTCGATCCGGCGGCGACCGGCAGCAGGCGCGGCGCGTCCGGCCTGGTGATCGCCTCCCGGCTGAACCGGGGGTCGGCGAGGACCTGCCGGACGTCGGCATGTTTGGTCACCAGCCACACGGTGTGCCCGTTGGCCAGGCCGACCTTGCTGACCGGCCGCTCGGCGCGCAGCCGCGCGTACTCCTCGGGCGGCAGCAGCGGATGCTTGCTGGAGAACGGAAACTGCAGCGGTGCTCGCTCGGTAGGCAACACAGCCCCCTCGGTCTCGCCGGTACCCGATTACCTGGACGCGCCGCCCGCCGGGCACTCGGAACGGCACCGCCCCAGGATGCGGAGCAGCGCTCGAACCACTCTCGAACCCGCCCGGCCATCGCGGCCCGCGCGTTCCGCGCCGGCTCGCTCAGCGGGAAAGGCGCAGCTCAAAACAACCGGTACCCGGCATATTTGACAGCCGCCGCGAGGTCACGATAGTTTGCTGGTGATTACCGTCGCCGACCAAAAATTCGGCGTTGCGGCATACCGCGACCCGGACGGCAAACGGAAATCGGTCGCCAAACAATTCCAACAATAGCATACGAACTGGGGGAAAGATCAAGTCGGCTGACGACATTCTCCGGACGTACCGGCCGGTGCGTGTTCTCGGAGCCACTGGGGATTGAATAGCATGAGCCCCGATGGGGTGGACCACCCATCGCGGGCGCTCACTCATAAAACAGTACGCGCCGTGGTCATTTGGCCTGCGCGTATCCAAGTCATATCTGTCCGAAAGGTTCCACTATGCCCAATTTCCGCAAAATCGGTGTCGGCATCGCCGCGCTGGCCCTCGTCGCCACCGCACCGGCGGCCAGCGCGATGGCCCGCCCGCTCGCCACGCAGGACACCACGCCGTCCACCGCCGAAGGCAAGGCCGCGCAGGGTATCGGTGGCGTCTGGTACCACGACGACGGTTCGGTGCTGACGCTCAAGGCGTCCCCGGACGGCCAGATCACCGGTACCTACGAGATCGCCAGCGCACCCCAGTGGGGCAAGTTCGTGGTCTCCGGCCGCTACGAGACCACGCCGGCGGCGGGGACCGGGGCGGCGGCGGGCTGGGTCATCGCCTGGCACAACGACAAGCAGGACTTCCACTCGGTGACCAGCTCGAGCGGGCAGTTCTTCGGCGGGGACCTGCAGCGCATCTTCGTCCAGACGCTGTCGACCCACGGCACCACCACGAACGACATCTACCTGTCGACGATGGTGGACCACGACAGCTACAGCCGCACCAAGCCGTCCCAGGCCGAGATCGCGAAGGCCCGTGCCGATAAGCCGTGGTCGGCCGGCCCCGTCGCGGGACCGGGCGCCGGTCGCTGACCGTCCCACCAAACAATCCACAAAGGACATAGCAGAGGCCGTGGGCCGCGATCACCGTCGCGGCCCACGGCCTCTGTCCTGCGACCGGTTTCCCGTTCGCGCACCAGCCGGGTACGAGGCGCGCCCCGGATGATGCGACGGTGACCACCGGACGAGAGGGACGATCAATGGATACGCAGGGCACCGGACCTGGCGTCTACGACAAGTTCAACCGGTCCGAAGCGGATCTTCCCCCCGAGCAACGGGTACTGGGCCTGTTGTACGTCAAATGGATACTCGGCGCGGTGCGCGCGATCGTGGAGCTCGAGGTGCCGGACGCGCTGGCAGGCGGACCCCGGACCGTGGCCGAGATCGCGGCGGCGACCAACACCCAGCCCGATCCCCTCTACCGCATGCTGCGCGCCGTGGCAGCCACCGGCATCCTCACCGAGGGCGGCGACGGCCGGTTCGCCCTCACCCGGCTGTCGACAGGGCTGGCCTCCGGAGTGGACGGCGGCAGCCGCGACATGCTCCTGTTCGCCACCGACCCGATGTTCTGGCGCCCGTACGAGAACCTCGCCCACACCGCGCGTACCGGCGAGACGGCCTTTTCCGCCACGTTCGGCATGTCCTTCTACGACTACCTCAAGGCCAATCCGGACAGCGCGGCGCTGTTCAACCGCGCGATGGTGCAGAACCACTGGCCGCTCACCGATCAGCTCATCGCCGAGTTCGACTTCGGCCGGTTCCCCCGCATCGCGGACATCGGCGGCGGCAAGGGCCAGTTCCTGGCCCAGATCCTCCGCCTGCACCCGGGCAGCACGGGCGTGCTGGCCGACCAGCCGCACACCGTCGCCGAGGCCACCGAGGTCCTCGAGAAGGCGGGGGTCGCCGACCGGGTGACCGTCGTGCCGACCGACTTCTTCGTCGAGGTGCCCGCCGGCTGCGACGCCTACTTCGTCAAGCACACCCTGCACAACTGGGACGACGCGGAAGCCGAGCGAATCCTGCGCCGGATCCGGGAAGCCATCGGCGGCAACGACGCGGCCCGGCTCCTGATCCTCGACCAGGTGCTCCGCGGTCCCGGCGAATGGGACAACGGCAAGCTCATCGACGTCGAAGCCATGGCCGTCATCGGCGGCCGGGAGCGCAACCGCGAGGAGTGGCACCGCATCGCCTCGGCCGCCGGGTTCGCGCCGGTCACCGAGCCGAAGGAAGGCGACCTCGCGCTGCTCGAATACCGCCCCGTCTGATTGTCCTTTGTGGACTTCCGAGCGGTGAAGGGGTCCTTCGGTGCATTGGGCGCCAGGAAGGACCCCTTCAGGGCCTTCGCTGTACCTCGCACCACGGCCCCGCCGGCCAGCACCCGGTCGATCACGGCCAACCACCACCGACAGAACCTCATGGGGAAGGAATCAGCCACATGGCCGTTCGCGCAGCCGAATCCGTGCTGGTGAACTTCGTGAACTGGGAACAGGTCGGCCACGCGGTCGAGGCGGTGCACTGCTGCCTCGGCTACCACCGGGCCGACCCGTCCCGCAGAATCGGCATCGTGCTCAACGCGAACACCGCGACCGACATCGCCCATTGGTGCCCCTTCATCGACGAGGTGTACACAGTGGACGTCACGTCGAATCCCGGACCGGCCGCGCTGGCGCACATTCCGCGCGACTGGGACTGGGTGGTCGACGACGGGCGGAACTGGAGCAGCCACCGCGAAGCCTATCCGGAGCTGACCCGCTACTACGACTACGCGCGCGACCACTTCCGCACCACGGCCGGACATGTGGCCCACGACCTGTTCCAGATCGGCAAGGACCACAGCGAACCGGCCACCGGTGCACCGTCCTACCGGACCGGGAACCGGCTGAGCCTCGAACTACCCGCCGCGGCCCGATCCTGGGCCGAATCCGTGCTGCCCGGCACCGGGGGCGCGCCGACCATCGCCGTGCTGCCCGCGGGCAGCGACCTGCGCTGGCGGTACCCGTCGACGGATTCCTGGCGCCTGATCCTGAAGTCCCTGCAGACGCGGTTTCCCTCGGCACGGTTCTGCTTCGTCGGCAAACTCGCCGCGGACGAGCGCACCAGCACGGCGTTTTCCCGCCGGGAGTTCGACGCGCTGGCCGCTGTGGTCACCGAGGCGGTGTCGGCGGTGGACCGGCCGCTGGCCGAGCAGCTGGCCGCGATCGAGCGCTGCGACCTCCTCCTGTCCCCGCACAGCGGATACTCCTTCGCCGGGCTGGCCGTCGGCACGCCATGGCTCGTGCTCAGTGGCAACAAATGGTACGAGCACTACTTCAATCCCGGCGTGCCGTTCTACTCGGTCCTCCCCGACCTCGCCCGGTACCCGTGCTATGTGTGGCTGGGCAACGAGCCGGACCCGGTGGACGACGACGGCCCACGCTCCCCCAGCATGTGCGCCGAGCGCATCCGGGCCGATCTGCCCGAACTCCTCGACGCCGCGGGCCGGCTGATCGAGGGCACCTGGGACTTCCCGGCCGCGATGGCCGACCATTTCGCCCGGCTGTCCCGGATCTCCGGGGGACGCACCGACGTCGTGTTCACCTTCGACGACCTGCACACCGCCTACCTGCCCCACTAGCCCGGCGCGGCTTTGCCGGTGAACGGTGAAGGCCTCCTTCACAGCGTGGAGCGCTGTGAAGGAGGCCTTCACCGCGTTCGGCGGGGCCGGGGTGCGTAGTGCTCAAGGGCTCGCCGTGGCGGCCGGGGCTTCACGCTGCGGCCGTGGCTGTCGCGAACGCTCCGTTCGAGACGCTCATCGTCGGCAACGGAGCGTTCACGGCATGGAGGGACGCCCCCGATGCACCCAACGCACCCAGGGACGCCCTTGTCGCCCCCCAGGCCGGCGCACCGAAGGCATCCTCCAGCACATCCACGGCCCCAGAACCCGTAGTGAGAAAGCCTCACTGCGGAATGCCGTGGTGGTTCAGGAAAGCGGCCACGAACGAATCCACTCCGGAATCCCGCCTTCGAGATTCACGCCTTTCTCCAGGAAGGCGATGTTGTGGTAGACGTACATGCCCGCCAAGGAGGACGCGGGTCCGCCGGGCTCCGCCTCGGCCTTCCCCGTCCATTCTTCGTGGTGCAGTTCGTCGATGAGGCGTTTCAGGAGCCCGACGGAGGTGCCTGGTCCCCCTTCACCGCCCTCCGTGCCCCCGTATCCCGGAACGTAAGTGGTCCACAGATCTTCGATGACGTAGAAGCCGCCCGGTCGCACGTACGGGAACAACGCGGCGAAAGTGATCAGCACGTGCTCGTTCTGATGACTGCCGTCGTCGATGACGATGTCGTACGGGCCGTCCCTTTCGGCCAGCGCGACCAGTGTGTCCACATCGGACTGATCGGCGGTGATCGTCCTGATGCGGGGCGCGTCGAGACCGTTCTTCGGGTAGACGTCCATGCCGTGCACGATGCCCCGGCGGAAGTAGCGCTTCCACAGTTTCAGCGACTGGCCGCCCTCGTCCGGGTCCTGGAACCCGCCGATCCCGATCTCCAGCACGCGCACCGGCCGGTCCCGGAACCGGCGGAAGTGCCGTTCGTAGTGCGGGGTGAACCAGTGCAGCCCGCCCCACTTGTCGGCGCCGTACCGGACCGCGTACTCCTCCAGCGAGCCCCGCTCGGGATCGGTCCCGCCGAACAACGCGTTCGCGGCGCGATGGACCTGGTCCACCATCCCGGGCTCCGGAACCGTTGTCGCCTCGCGCGGCTGGCCGTAGAGCGGCACGGTCCGGCGTCCGGCGTTGGCGGCGCCCGTGGGCAGGCCGAACAGGGTACGCACGAGCTGGGTGGCGGTGTACTCCACCAGCATGCCCGGTTCCCCGGACGGCGCGCCGCGCGCCACGTCGATCGGCCGTCCCGCCCGCAGTGTCAGCACGAAGCTTTCCCGCTCGTCCCCGTCGACGACGTCCACGGCGATGCGGACCGGCTCGGAATTGGTGGGATCGTCCGCGCGAAAGACGAGTTCGTCGATCAGCAGCGGGGCCGTCACGGCAAGAGGCGTACCCGCCAGGGTCTCCCGCAGGCGCCCACCGTCGTCCGCGACGTCGATCAGGCGTTCCAGCAGCGCGGTCGCCCGCGCGGCTTCTCCACTCATTTGGTCATCCTCACGGTCGGCCTCGGCGCTTCTCGCGCTTTTCGGCACACGATCACATCGACGAGTCTCCCTGCATATCTACCGCGAATCCCTCGAACTCCGCTGAAGTGCGAACAAAAGGGATTCCGGCGAATCGGATCGCGGATTCCACTATGGCGCACCAGGCCGAGCTGGTAGCGTAGGTGACGCCACCGGCGGAATCGGCCGGTGCTGCGAGATTTGTCTCCGCGAACCCGTTCCGGTCTTTCGTGAGTTCGGTGCGGGAATCATCGGCCAGTAGTCTGGGAAAGGGGGACGCACAGTGCGCGTACTACTCTCGACCGTCGGCACCCGCGGCGACGTCCAACCGTTGGTGACGCTGGCGTCGCAACTGGAGGAACTCGGCGGGCAGGTACGCATCTGCGCCCCGCCCGACTTCCGCGACTGGATCACCGGGCTCGGCATCCCGTTCGCCCCGCTCGGATCACGGCTGGACGACGAGGCTGCGGGGGCGTCGGTCGCCTGGCACGAACTGACCGCCGACGAGCGGAACCGGCTGGCCGAGAAGATGGTGGCGGCCCGGTTCGGCGCGATCCTCGAAGCCGCCCGGGACTGCGACGTGGTGCTGGGTTTCGCGCCGTTGCAGGTCGCCGCCCGGTCCGTGGCCGAGAAACTGGGCCTCCCCTACGTCTACGCGACGCACTGCCCGGCGACGCTCCCGTCCGCCCACCACGCCCCGCCGCTCCTGCCGGGACAGTCGCCCGCTCCCGGGCCGGTGGACAACCGCGCCCTGTGGGAGGAGGACGCGCGCGGCTGGCAGGAAACCTTCGGCGCCGCGCTCAACACGCAGCGCGTCGCGGCCGGGTTGCCCCCGGTTTCCGATGTGCGAAGCCACATCTTCACCGACCGGCCGTGGCTGGCCGCCGACCCGGCGCTCGGGCCGTGGCCCGAACCCGGGGACGGCACGGTGTTCCAGCCGGGCGCGTGGCTCCCGCGGGACGAACGCCCGCTGTCGCCCGAGCTGACGGCGTTCCTCGACGCGGGCGCCCCTCCGGTCTACTTCGGATTCGGCAGCATGCCCGCTCCCCAGGAGTTCAGCAGGGTGGTGATCGAGGCGGCGCGCTCGCTCGGCCACCGCGTGGTCCTTTCGCACGGCTGGGCCGGACTGTCCCCGATCGACGACCGGCCCGACTGCCTGGCGATCGGGGAAGCCAACCTGCGCGCGCTGTTCGGCCGGGTCGCCGCCGTCGTCCACGCCGGCAGCTCGGGCACCCTCACCCTGGCGGCGCTGGCCGGCGCACCCCAGGTCGTCCTTCCGCAGGCCTGGGACCACTTCTACTGGGCAGAGCGGATCGACGAGCTCGGCATCGGAAGCGCACACGCGCCCGGCGCACCGACCGTCGGCTCGCTGGCCGCCGCTCTCGAACGGGCCCTCGCGCCCGCCGTGGTGGCCAGGGCCAGAGCGTTCCCGGTCCGCACCGACGGGGCCGCGATCGCCGCGGAACGCCTGTCCGCACTGGGAACCGCGGCAAGGAGGTCGCACACATGACAGCGCTCACCTGGGACACCCACCCCGACCACACCTGGCTGCGCGGGCAGGCACCCGACCATCCGGTCGAGTACGACGAGCACCACGAGTACTGGAAGGTCTTCGGCCACGCCGAAGCGCTCGAAGTCCTCGGCGATCCCGGCCGTTTCTCCTCCGACCTGTCGCGGATCTCCCCGGAGTTCGCCAGCGAACTCGACGACGGCAGCCTGATCAGGGTGGACCCGCCGGAGCACCGCAAGCTGCGTACCATCGTCAACCACGCGTTCACCCCGAAGACGGTGGACGATCTGGCACCCCGTATCGACGCTCTGGCCACGGAACTGCTCGACGCGGTCACCACCGGTTCCTGGGACCTGGTGACCGAACTGGCCTATCCGCTGCCCGCGATCGTGATCGCCGAACTGCTCGGGGTACCGGCCAGTGACCGGGAGCTGTTCCGCGAATGGGCCAACGCCATGGTTGAGAGCACCATGGAACCGCCGACGAACGAAGCGGAGGCCACCGAAACCCGCGACGAGTTCGAAACGCTCATGGCGAAGTGGCGGCCGATGCTGGACTACCTGCGCGAGCACGCCGTCCAGCGGCGGCACAGCCCCCGCGACGATCTGCTGACCCATCTGGTGGAAGCCGAAGTGGACGGTGAGCGGCTGACCGACCAGCAGGTGGTCAACTTCGCCAACGTACTGTTGTTCGCCGGGCACATCAGCACCACGATGCTGCTGGGCAACACGGTCCTGTGCCTGGACGCCTTCCCGGAGCAGCTGGCCAAGGTCCGGGCCGACCGGTCCCTCGTCCCGGCGGCGCTCGAGGAGTCGCTGCGGTTCCTCACCCCGTTCGCGGAGACCATGCGGGTCACGACCACGGAGGTGGAACTGGGCGGGCGGGCCATCCCGCCGGGGCGGCTCGTCCGGCTCTGGCTGGCGGCCGCGAACCGCGACGAGCGCGTGTTCGACCGGCCGCACCAGTTCGACGTGGGCCGGAATCCCAACCCCCACATCGGTTTCGGCCGCGGCATCCACTTCTGCCTCGGTGCCCCGCTCGCCCGGCTGGAGGGCCGGATCGTGCTGAACCTGCTGCTGGACCGGTTCGCGGAGCTGCGGACCGATCCGGCGAATCCCCCGGCTTTCGTCTCCTCGCCCGACTTCACCGGAGTCCGCACCCTGCCGGTGCTGACCCGCTGAGCCCCGCCCCGGACACGGCCGGAGCGTAGTGGGCCGATCGGACGTCAGTTCTTCTTCAGCTCCTCGGCGAGCATCACGATGATGCCGCTGGGACCGCGGACGTACGTGAGCTTGTAGATGTCCTCATAGGTGGCCACGCCGCGAAGCGGACGGCATCCGTGTTTCGCGGCTGTCTCAAGGGCTTTGCCGATGTCGTCGACCGAGAAGGCGACGCGGTGCATGCCGATCTCGTGGGGACGAGTGGGATTCGACTCGATCGCCTGGGGGTGGACGTACTCGAAGAGCTCAAGGCGACCGTGACCGTCTGGCGTCTGGAGCATCGCGATGTTGGCGTGGTTGCCATCGAGGCCGACGGCGGTGTCGGTCCACTCACCACTGACCGTGTCGCGGCCGACGACCGTGAGACCGAGGTCTGTGAAAAAGGCGATCGCCGCTTCGAGATCGCGAACGGTGATGCCGACGTTCTCAAGTTTGATGGGCATGTGCTGCATGCTACCGAGTAGCTCCGGTGGCGAGCCGGGGCTCGATCCTTTTGTCAGACACGACCTAGTGGCGAGCGAGCACGTCGTGCAGGGCACGGCGCAGCTCGTCGCCCGGATTGCCGGGCAGGCCGGTGGCGCGCCAGGCGACGATGCCGTCCGGCCGGACGAGACTCGCGCCGGTGCCGGTGATGCCGTAGCTGTCCAGGAACCGGCGCTCGACGTCCTGGAGCTCGGCGCCGATCCGGTGCACGGCGAGGTCGACCGGCACCACGTCCGCCGCCGCCTTGGCCGCCGTCACCCACTCCTCCCCCTCGGGCCCGGCCAGCAGGACGAAGGCACCGGTGAACAGGTCGAGCGTGGAGATCCGCGTACGGTCGCCGCGCAACCACACATGCGGTGCCCGCAGGCCGGGCCGCCCGCTGGGCGCACGGGGATCCTCCAGCGGAGAGTCCGGTGTGGACGCTTCGGCGAGCACGGCCGCCGACGTGTACCGGTAGCCGAAGGTCACGGTGTTGTCGTCGAGCTCCGCGATTTCGGCGGCATCGCCCTTCTGCCGCGCCCGCAGCAGCCGCGTCGAATGGCCCAGGACGACCCGCGCGACCGGGCGGCGCTCCTGTTCGTAGGTGTCGAGCAACGCGGGATCGGCCTGCCCTCGCAACACGGCGGCCAGCTTCCACGCGAGGTTGTGCGCGTCGGCGATTCCCGTGTTCGCGCCGAGGGAACCCACCCGGGGCAGCACGTGCGCCGCGTCGCCCGCGACGAACACCCGGTCCGCCCGATACCGCCGCGCGACCCAGCCCTCGGTTCTGACCCGGGTCAGCTTCTGGGCCCAGCCCGCCGCCAGCGGAACCAGCGTCACCGCGAGGTCCGGTACTCCGACCGCCTGGCGGACCAGCTCGACACAGAACTCTTCCGGCACCTGGCCGAGATCTCCGGTCAGCCCCGGGTGGTCCGGCACGCCGAGCATCCACCGGCCCCGCTGCCGCATCGGCGCGAGCATCGTCCCGGTCACCGGTTTGTCGAGATAGGCCACCAGGAACCGGCGCCCGCGAAGCACGGCGCCGAGATCGGCTTCGAAGACGAAGTGCACCGAGTTGTGCAGCACACCGGGGCCGTCGGCGTGGATGCCGAGCCCGCTGCGGATACCGGCGCGGCGACCGTCCGCCGCGACGAGGTAGTCGGCGGAAACGCGGTATTCGGCACCGCCGTGGAGACTGCGCACCACGGCCGAAACGCCGTCGGGGCCGGCGTCGAAGCGGATCATCTCGGTCCCGAAGCGCAGATCGGCTCCGGCGTCCTCGGCGCGGGCCCGCAGCAGCCGCTCCAGTTCGTCCCGGTCGATCATGGCCCACGGGCTGGCGCTCACCGACGACGGCGGGTGGGTGACCGCGGTGCCGCTGAACCGCGGCTCTCCGTTCAGGGTGTCCATGCCGATGATCGCCGGGTGCCGGGCCAGCATCGACTGCCTGCCGAGGATTTCGCGCTCCACGCCGTGCGCGCGGTAGATCTCCAGCGACCGCGAATTCAACGCCCACACCTTCGGCACGATCGCCGTGCGCGGATGCCGTTCGACCAGCATCGGGCGAAATCCCTGGCGGGCGAGGAAGAACGCCGTGGAAAGCCCGGTGACGCCGCCACCCACGATCAGCACCGGAGCCCGGCAGTCCTGCCCTGTCATCGGGCCGACGCCCCGTGCCGTTCACTGTCCACAAGGGACTCTCCGGCAGCCGCCCCCTTCGGTATCGACACCGCGGCGAGCAGCGTGATCAGCAGTACCCCGACGCTGACCGCGATCGTCACGGCGGTGGCCGTCGCGGAGCCGCTTCCCTGGAGACTGAAGAACACCGTGCCGGACACGGCGATGCCGCTCGCCGTGCCGAGCTGGAGGTTGGTGCCCACCAGGCCGGAAGCGGCCCCGGCCTCCTCCGGGACGACCTCGGCCAGGGACAGCGTGAACACCAGGTTCATCACCGCCCCGATCCCCAGGCCGAACACGAACGTGGGCACCGGCGGCACCCAGGCCGCCAGCGCGCTGCCGAGACCGGCCACGAGCACCGCCAGCGCTGCCAGGCCGGCCAGCGCCAGCACCACGCCGGTGGTGACGACGGGCTTCTGCCCGAACCGTTTGGCCAGCCGCACCGCGGCGAAGTTGCTCGCGACGGTGCCCAGCGCACCGGGCAGCAGGAAGACGAGCGCGACCAGCAACGGCGGATATCCCAGTCCCAGCTGCAGATGCAGGTTGAGGACGAAGAACACGCCCATCCCGATGCTGAGGGTGAACAGGATGGCCAGCCCCGACCGCAGCGTCCGGTAGCGCAGCAGCGTGGGCGGGATCAGCGGCTCGCCGCCGCGTCGCGACTGCGCGCGCTGCTGGCGCGCGAACAGCCAGAACAGTGGGATGGCGGCCACGAACAAGACGATCACCCAGACCGGCCAGCCCAGTTCCCGCCCCTGCACCAAGGGGTAGAACAGTGCGAACAACGCGGCCACCAGCAACACCAGCCCACGGGAATCGATGCGGTGGCTCAGCGCGCCCTTGCGCGCCGGGATCGTCCAGACGATCCCGGCCACCACGAGGACCCCGAGTGGCACGTTGATCAGGAAGATGGCCCGCCAGCTGGTACCGAACAGGTTTCCCTGGGTGAGCGCGCTGCCCAGCAGCGGCCCCGCGATGTTGCCGAGCGTGAACGAGGCCGTGTAGAAGGCTGTCGCCTTCGTGCGTTCCTCCTCGGGGAACTCGGTGTAGATGTACGACAGCACCTGCGGCACCATCAGCCCGGAGCTGATGCCCTGCAGTACCCGGGCCGCGATCAGCACGCCCACGTTCGGCGCGAGCCCCGCCGCCAGGGAAACGATCGTGAACAGCACCAGGCCCGTCAGGAACAGCCGTTTGACGCCGTAGCGGTCGCCCAGCCTGCCACCGGTGATGAGGGTGAGGGCCAGCGCCAGCGCGTAACCCGCCGAAATCCATTGCAGTGCGGCCTCACCGCCACCCAGCTGGTTGTGGATGACCGGCAGCGCGACCGTCACGATCTGGTTGTTCATCAGGTCCACCAGCGTCGCGCAGATCACCACCCCCAAACCCCACCACCGCAACGCGAACCTGGGCACGGCCGTCTACCTCCCACAGAGCCACACAGAGACACCGGCGCGCGTCGCCGCGCCCGGCTGAACCGATTCCCAGCATCGGGCATGACCCGACGCGGAGTCAACCATGTACATGAATAAACTTGTCATCCGGTTATTAAGCTCGCCCGCGGGCACCGGCCCCGCCTGCTTCAGCCACGCCCGAGGCCGGTTCCACCGCGGTGCGATGGACTCGGCGTGGCACCGGCCGCGGCGTACCCGAGGCGAGGTCCGGGCTGCCGACCGATCCCTGCGGCAAGGAGTTCCCCCGTGCATGACAACCATCGAGCAGCCGAAGTCCTGGTGAACGTGGCAGCGGGCAGCGACGCCGAGATTTCCACCGCGATCGACGCCATCGGCTTCCCTGCCGCCGCGCACTACCTGCTCGGCGAACTGACCGAACGCTGCAACCAGGTCACCGTTCCCACGAGGACAGCGGTACACCTCAGCGTGGGCTGGACGACGCGGAATCACGACCACGGCTTCGTCTTCGACGACAAAGGCATGACCGCGGTCGCGGGAACACCCGAGGACCCGCAGGTGCGCATCGAGATCCCGGTCGCCGATCTCACCCGGCTGCTCCTGGCGCCCGAACGGCTCCGCGGCACGGCCCAGTGGAGGCACCGCATGCTCCCGGAGTTTCCGGAGCTCGCGACCGACAACGGGGCCGCGGCGCTCGCCGGGAAGATCGATCCCATCGGCTGCGTCGGCAAGGCGACGCAGGCGATTCTCGGCGGTGCCGGCGAAACGCCGAGCCTGCAGGAACTCGCGGTGCGCTACGGTTCGGACAAGTGGGGCAGCACGCACTGGTACACCCCCCACTACGAGCACCATTTCCGGCCGTGGCAGGAGGAACCGGTCAGGATTCTGGAGATCGGCATCGGAGGGTACGGCGAGACCGAGTACCAGGGCGGCTCGCTGCACATGTGGCAACGCTATTTCCGGCGAGGCCTGGTCTTCGGTGTCGACATCACCGAAAAGAAGGTGTCCGGGCCACGGATCCGCACTTTCCAGGGCGACCAGAACGACCCGGAGTTCCTCACCGGCCTGGCAGACGAAATCGGTCCGCTGGACATCGTCATCGACGACGGAAGTCACGTGAGCGAGCACATCCTGACCTCGTTCGGGACGCTCTTCCCGCTGTTGAAACCGGGAGGACTGTACGTCATCGAGGACCTGCAGACGTCCTATTGGGGAAACTACGGCGGAAACGCGCAGGACGTCGACTCGCCGCTGACTTCCGTCGGCTTCCTCAAGACGCTCGTCGACGGCCTCCACCACCAGGAACGTGTGGACCGGAGCGGCGAGCCCTCGTACACCGAGCAGCACGTCACCGGGCTGCACTTCTACCACAACATCTGCTTCGTCAAGAAGGGCGCCAACAACGAATGCGGCCCCGACTGGCTTCGCCAGTTCGGCTTCGACCCTCGCTAGCCGGGGTTCGCCGTGAAGGCCTCCTTGCCGGCGCTGATC
>NZ_JBHYJW010000046.1:0-83066 GCF_042741125.1 Amycolatopsis sp. NPDC058986
GCCACCATGCGGGCGTCTGACGCCCGCAAGGTGGCCTTACCGGCATGACACATGCGTCGAGAGTGGGTCCGTTATGTCGTATTTGTGCGGGATGGTCCACCAGCCCCGCGACCACCTGGGCCGAGCGTTACCGAGAGCTACTGTTGTCTAGAACAACAGTCCACAGTCGACAGGACAGAGCGCGCGACCGAAAATTGACAAACGATTTACTTTCCTTTACCTTGATCGCTTTTCGCTTAGCCGCTTAGAGTGAATCGCACGACAGAAACGATCGAGTAGCGGCGCGAAGATCATGATGGCGCTACGCTGGCGCCATCCTCACTCGCCGACGTGATCGGCCTGCCACACCCAATGCCGGCCGTCGATTCTCACGCCATTTTTACGGAGGTGCCCGAGATATGGGTCATCGTGGCCGGAAGAGCGCGACGACGGCGTCGGGCTCCGCCGCCGAAACCCTGCTGCGGCTCGGCAGATATCTCACCCGGTCCGCGACGTCGGACGACCTGCGCACGGTGTACCACGTCGGCGGCCGCGAAGGGGATTCCTTCTACCGCAACCGGTGGAGCCACGACAAGGTGGTGCCCTCGACGCACGGGGTGAACTGCACCGGTTCGTGCCGCTGGAAGGTCTACGTGTCGGACGGGATCATCACCTGGGAAACCCAGGATCCCGACTACCCGTCCGTAGGCCCGGACAAACCGGAATACGAACCCCGCGGCTGCCCGCGCGGCGCGTCCTTTTCCTGGTATTCCTATTCTCCCACTCGTGTCCGTTTTCCGTACGCTCGAGGCGTCCTAGTGGAAATGTACCGTTCCGCGCGCCACGTACACGGAGACCCGGTACTCGCCTGGAAATCGATCGTGGACGATCCGTGGAAGCGGCGGGTCTACCAGAAAGCGCGCGGCAAGGGCGGTCTCGTCCGGGTGAGCTGGGACGAAGCCGCCGAGATCGCGGCGGCGGCGCACGTCCACACCATCGCCACCCACGGCCCGGACCGCGTCGCCGGGTTTTCGCCGATCCCGGCGATGTCGATGGTCTCGCACGCGGTCGGCTCCCGGTTCATGGCGCTGATCGGGGCGCCGATGCTGTCGTTCTACGACTGGTACGCGGACCTCCCGATCGCCTCCCCGCAGGTCTTCGGCGACCAGACCGACGTGCCGGAGTCCGCGGACTGGTGGGACGCGGCGTATCTGCTGATGTGGGGCTCCAACGTCCCGGTCACCCGCACCCCGGACGCCCATTGGATGACCGAAGCGCGCTACCGGGGTCAGAAGGTCGTGGTGGTCTCCCCCGACTACGCCGACAACACCAAGTTCGCCGACGAATGGCTCGCGCCGCACCCCGGCACGGACGCGGCGCTCGCGATGGCCATGGGACACGTGCTGCTCAAGGAGTTCTTCGTCGAGCGGGAAATCGAATACTTCGCCCGCTACACCCGCGAGAACACCGACCTGCCGTTCCTGGTCACCCTCGAAGAACGCGACGGCGCCCACGTGCCGTCGAAGTTCCTCACCGAGGCGGACCTCGGCGGCACCGGCGCGGACGCGGCGTGGAAGACCGTCCTGGTCGACGAGCGGACCGGCGAACCAGTGGTGCCCAACGGATCCGCGGGCTTCCGCTGGAACGACGAGGACGCCGGACGCTGGAACCTCGAACTCGGCGACGTCGTCCCACGGCTGAGCATGCTGGACGCGGCCGGACACCGGGACGTCGAGGTCCTGTTGCCGAGGTTCGACGGCCCCGAGGGCACCGGCGCCGTGCTGCGCCGGGGCGTGCCCGCCGCGACGGTCGGGGGCAGGCTCGTGACGACCGTGTTCGACCTGCTGCTCGCGCAGTACGGGGTGCGCCGGGAAAACCTGCCGGGCGACTGGCCGTCGGACTACGACGACGCCTCGCAGCCGTACACCCCGGCGTGGCAGGAGGAGATCACCTCCGTCCCGGCCGGACGGGTGGCCAGGATCGCCCGCGAGTTCGGCGAAACCGCGGCGGAATCCCGTGGCCGCTGCATGATCCTGATGGGCGCGGGCACGAACCACTGGTTCCATTCCGACACCGTCTACCGGGCGTTCCTCGCCCTGCTGACGCTCACCGGCTGCCAGGGCCGCAACGGCGGCGGCTGGGCACACTACGTCGGCCAGGAGAAGGTCCGGCCGCTGACCGGGCACGCCACGCTGGCCGGTGCGCTGGACTGGACGCGCCCGCCCCGCCAGATGATCGGCACCGCCTACTGGTACCTGCACACCGGGCAGTGGCGGTACGACGGGCTGCGCAACGACGTCCTGCTTTCCCCGCTGGCCAAGGGAAAGCTCGCCGGCACCACGGCCGCCGACGCGATGGCGCTGTCGGCACGGCTCGGCTGGATGCCCTCCTATCCGACGTTCGACCGCAATCCCCTGGACCTGGCCGACGAGGCCGGGAACGACCCCGACGGCTACGTCGTCGACCAGCTGCGCGCGGGCGAACTCCGGTTCGCCTGCGAAGACCCCGACGCACCACGGAACTGGCCCCGGGTGCTGACCGTCTGGCGGTCGAACCTGCTCGGCTCCTCGGCGAAGGGCCACGAATACTTCCTGCGTCACCTGCTGGGCACCGACGCGAACCTGCGCGCGGCCGAGGCCCCGCCGGATCGGCGACCGCGAAGCCTGGTGTGGCACGACGAAGCCCCCGAGGGCAAGCTCGATCTGTTGCTGGCCTTGGACTACCGGATGACCAGTACGACGCTGTTCGCCGACGTAGTGCTGCCCGCGGCCACCTGGTACGAGAAGCACGACCTGTCCTCCACCGACATGCACCCGTTCGTGCACTCGTTCAACGCCGCGGTCGATCCGCCCTGGCAGACCCGCACCGACTTCGACGCCTTCCACACGATCGCCCGTCACTTCAGCGAACTCGCCGAAACACACCTCGGGGTCCGGCGGGATCTGATCGCGACGCCGATGACGCACGACACGCCGTCCGAGCTGGCCCAGCCGGGCGGTGTCGTCCGTGACTGGCGCGCGGGCGAGACCGAACCCGTCCCCGGCCGCACCATGCCGAAGCTGACCGTCGTGGAACGCGACTATCCCGCGGTGGCGGCGAAACTGGCGGCCTTGGGCCCGCTGCTGGAGAAGTCGGGCACGGCGACCAAGGGCCTCACCTACGACGTCACCGAGGAAATCTCGTGGCTCGGCACGAAGAACGGCGTCGCCGCGGCCGGTCCCGCGGCGGGCAGGCCGCTGATCGACACCGACATCCGCGCCGCCGACGCCGTCCTCGCGCTGTCCGGTACGACGAACGGGCGGCTGGCCACGCAGGGCTTCCGCACGCTCGAACAGCGGGTGGGCACCGAATTGGCGCATCTGGCCGCCGAGCACGAGGGCAAGCGGATCTCCTTCGCCGACACCAGGAGCAGGCCAGCGGCGGTGATCACCAGCCCGGAATGGTCCGGCAGCGAGAGCGGCGGGCGTCGCTACTCCGCGTTCGTGATCAACGTCGAGCACCGCAAACCCTGGCACACCCTCACCGGGCGTCAGCACTTCTTCCTCGACCACGACTGGATGCACGAACTCGGCGAGGCGCTCCCGGTGTACCGGCCGCCGCTGGACATGAACCGGCTGTTCGGCGAGCCGCGGATCGGCCCGCACGGCAAGGAGGTGACGGTCCGCTACCTCACCCCGCACAGCAAATGGTCCATCCACTCCACCTACCAGGACAACCTGCACATGCTGACCCTCTCCCGTGGCGGGCAGGCGATCTGGATGAGCCCCGCCGACGCCGCCGCCATCGACGTCCACGACAACGACTGGATCGAGGCGGTCAACCGCAACGGCGTCGTCGTCGCCCGCGCGATCGTCTCGCACCGGATGCCCACCGGCACCGTTTTCCTTTACCACGCACAGGATCGCGCGGTGAACGTCCCGCGCAGCGAGGCCACCGGAAAACGCGGCGGGACACACAACTCGCTCACCCGGCTGCTGATGAAACCCACCCACCTCATCGGCGGCTACGCCCAGCTGTCCTTCGGCTTCAACTATCTCGGCCCGACCGGCAACCAGCGCGACGAGGTCACGGTCATCCGCCGCCGCGCGCAGGAGGTGACCTACTGATGCTGCCGAAACGAAGCTTGCGAGTGAGCCGATGAAACCGATGGCGCAGCTCGCGATGGTGATGAACCTGGACAAGTGCATCGGCTGCCACACGTGTTCGGTGACGTGCAAACAGACGTGGACCAACCGCACCGGGACCGAGTACGTCTGGTTCAACAACGTGGAAACCCGTCCGGGACAAGGATATCCGCGCCGCTACGAGGATCAGGACCGCTGGCGCGGCGGCTGGACGCTGAACAACCGCGGTCGCCTGAAACTCAAGGGCGGCGGACGGCTGCGCAAGCTCGGCTCGCTCTTCGCGAACCCCGATCTGCCCGGGATCGGCGACTACTACGAGCCGTGGACCTACGACTACAGCACCCTGATCGACGCCCCGCTCGGCGACGACGTCCCGGCCGCCGCGCCGAAATCGGCGATCACCGGGAAGCCGATGCAACCGGAATGGGGCCCCAACTGGGACGACGACCTCGGCGGTTCGGCCGACCACGGCGACGACGACCCGGTATTGGCGGCACTGCGGGAAAAAGTGGGCATGACGATCAAGCTCGAGTACGAGCAGAGCTTCATGTTCTACCTCCCCCGGATCTGCGAGCACTGCCTCAACCCCGCCTGCGTGGCCAGCTGCCCGTCCGGCGCGCTGTACAAGCGCACCGAGGACGGCATCGTGCTCGTCGACCAGGATCGCTGCCGGGGCTGGCGGATGTGCGTCACCGGCTGCCCGTACAAGAAGGTCTACTTCAACCACAAGACCGGCAAAGCCGAGAAGTGCACGTTCTGCTATCCGAGGGTCGAAGCCGGGGAGCCCACCATCTGCTCGGAAACCTGCGTCGGGCGCCTGCGCTACATCGGTGTCGTGCTCTACGACGCGGACCGCGTCACCGAGGCCGCGAGTGTCGCCGACGAGCACGACCTCTACCCCGCGCAGCTGGACATCATGCTCGACCCGCACGATCCGGACGTCGTGGCCGCCGCGGAGCGAGCGGGTATCGGGCACGACTGGATCCTCGCCGCGCAGCGCTCCCCGGTGTACCAGCTCATCCACGACTACCGGCTCGCGCTGCCGCTGCACCCGGAATACCGCACCCTGCCGATGGTCTGGTACGTCCCGCCGCTGTCCCCGGTGGCCGAGGCCGTGTCCGGCAGCGGGTTCGACGGCGAAGACGGCGACAACCTCTTCGGGGCCATCGACTCGCTGCGCATCCCGCTCGAATACCTCGCCGAACTGTTCACCGCCGGAGACGTCGCGCCGGTCCGGGCGTCGCTGCGCCGGCTCGCCGCGATGCGCTCGTACATGCGCGCGGTGAACCTCGGCCGGGAACCCGACGACGCGCTGCTCCACGCGGTCGGCCTCACCGGCGAGCAGATGTTCGCGATGTACCGGCTGCTCGCGCTGGCGAAGTACGACGAACGCTACGTCATCCCGACGGCCGGGACGGGCCAGGCACACGACCTCGAAGGCATCGCGACCCAGTGCAGTCTCGACGTCGACGGCGGCCCCGGCATGGGCGGAACCCCTGCCGGGCCGGGCCGGGTGGACCTGGTGAGCTGGAAGCCCGACGACCGGCCCGCCGGGCTCTTCCCCACCCTCCACGGCGGTGAGTCCCGGTGAGGCTCTCTGTCCGGAAGGCCCGGGGCGCGGATCAGCGGACCCTGGCCGTCCTGCGTCAGCTGTGCGGCTGGTGCCTGCAGTACCCCGACGAATCCGTTCTGGGCAAGCTCCCGCTGTTCCGCGCCTGCCTCACCGAACTCGACCCGGCTTCGCCAGGGCACGCGGAACTGACGCGGACGATCCGATACCTGTCCGGCGGCGAGCCGCTTTCCCTGGCCGCGCACTACGTCGAGGTCTTCGAGCGCAAACCCCGCCGGACCCTGCACCTGAGCTGGTTCACCGACGGCGACACCCGGCGCCGTGGACAGACCTTGGCCGCGCTCAAGGCGTTCTACCGCGACCACGGCTTCGTCCCGGCGGAGAACGAGCTGCCCGACTTCCTCCCGGTCCTGCTCGAATTCGCCGCGAACGCGGTGCCCACGGCGGCCGACGGGCTGCTGGCGCGGTTCACCCCGGCGCTGCGGTTGCTGCACCGTCACCTCGGGACGCTCGACACGCCGTATCGGGACACCGTCGCCGCGGTGCTGGCGACGGCGCCACCGCCGGACGAACGCGCCGCCGCGGCTCTGTCCGAGACGGGCCCGCCCGCCGAACTGGTCGGACTCGGCCCCTATCCCACCGGGCGCAAGGAATTCCCATGATCTCGACGATCGACATCCTGTTGTGGGGCGCCGCGCCCTACGCCACGCTCGCGCTGCTGATCGCGGGGACCGTCTGGCGGTACCGCTACGACAGGTTCGGCTGGACGAGCCGGTCCTCGCAGCTGCACGAGTCACGGATCCTCAAGGTCGCCAGCCCGTTGTTCCACTTCGGACTGTTGATGGTCGTCGGCGGGCACGTGCTCGGCCTGTTCGTGCCGAAGAACCTCACGGAACTGGTCGGCATCACCGAGGACGACTACCACGTCGTCTCCCTGCTGCTCGGCACGGTCGCCGGGCTCGCCGCCATCGCCGGGCTGGCCCTGCTGCTCTGGCGGCGGTTGCGCACCCCCGCCGTCCGGGACGCGACGACGCGCAGCGACAAAACCATGTACGTGGTGCTCGTGCTCGTCCTGCTGGCCGGGCTCGCGACCACGATCGTCGACAACGGCGCCCGCGGCGGCTACGACTACCGGGAGACCATCGGCCCGTGGATGCGCGGGATCTTCCTCCTGCACCCGCGGCCGGAACTGCTCGCGCACGCACCGCTGGACTACCAGCTGCACACCGGGATCGGCATGGTGCTGTTCACGCTGTGGCCGTTTTCCCGGCTCGTCCACGCGTTCAGCGCTCCGCTGCAGTACCTGTTCCGGCCCTACCTCGTCTACCGCGGCCGCCGCCCCGGCCGGATCGGCACCCGCACCCCCGAACGCGGCTGGGAGCCGCACCGGGACCACCACACCGCCGGGCCACGCGGGCGCCGGTGAGCACCACCGTCCTTTGCGGACTCCGCGAGAAACCGATCCCACTCTCAGCGAGCACTCAGGCACTCTGCGAGACACTGCGAGATTCCCACGGGGTGAACCGCGCGCCCAAACCGTGCGACGCCGGGCAAAAGCCGAACCCGCGCGACCGCGATAACGGCGGCTCAGGTCAGCCGACGACAGCCCGGCCTTCACCGCATGCCTCGTGCAATTCACCGCGGCGCGCGTGAACCAACCGTTATCTTCGGTCACGTCTCGTGCAGCGACAGAGTTTTGTTACCCAGCCGCCCGTATCATGAGCGAAGAACACTCTCCTGGGCCATCAGTTTCCCTTATGGGGCTATCATATTACTGCCGATCGGAGTATCGTGAACACGCACAGGATGGTAACTCCACCACCATGAGCACCACTTTTACCACTGGTTAATTTCGACAAGAAACGGCCTGTCGAAATTCTCGTGTAGCATGGATCTTGTTTCCGGCAACACGGTGCCATTTCACGTGATCTGAGCGGTATTCGTGATTTTGCGAAGTTCGCGGGCGACTTTTATTTCAAACGGGTTACGGAACAGAAGAATTCGGACGCCGGGGGTTACTTCACGGTTAAAGACGTTGATTATCGACGGCGTGGGGCTAACTGAGTCTTCTATGACCGAGGCTGGTTCGACCGCCGGTGTCGAGCGCGAGTTCGCTCAGGTTCTGGCCGACATAGTGGGGGGTGAGCAGGTAGGTCCGGACAGTCACTTCTTCGACGATCTGGGCGCCAACTCGTTGCTGATGGCCAAGTTCTGCGCACGCGTCAGGAAGAGACCGGACCTCCCGCCGGTGTCGATGCGGGAGATCTACCGCTACCCGACCGTCAGCAGCCTGGCGACGGCGCTGACGGACGCCGAGCAGGCCCCGGTCGAGCAAGAGGCCCCGGCGAAGGAGGCGATGGAGCCGAAGCAGCGGGCCGGAACGCTGCGGTACAGCCTCTGCGGGGCGCTGCAAGTGCTGTTCTTCCTGGCGTATTCGTGCTTCCTCGCGGTGGCCATGTCGCTGGGCGCGGAGTGGATCTCGGGCGGGGCCGGTTTCTTCGGGTACTACCTGCGCTCGGTGGCGTTCGGGGGCGCGCTGCTGGCGGTGCTGTGCACGGTGCCGATCGCGGTGAAATGGATGGTCATCGGCCGGTGGCGGCCACGCGAGATCCCGGTCTGGAGCCTGACGTACTTCCGCTTCTGGCTCGTCAAGACGTTGGTGCAGCGGAACGTGCTGGTGTTGTTCTTCGCCGGTTCCCCGCTGTATTCGATCTACTTGAGAGCGCTCGGGGCACGTGTCGGGAGAGGCGTCACGATCTTCTCCCAGCATGTGCCCGTCTGCACCGACCTGCTGACCATCGGCGACGGCGCGGTCGTCCGGCGGGACTCGTTCTTCACCGGATACCGGGCACACGCCGGAATGATCCAGACGGGCACGATCTCGCTCGGGAAGAACGCGTTCGTCGGGGAGATGTCCACCATCGATCTCGGGACCACACTCGGCGAAGGGTCCCAGCTCGGCCACACCTCCTCCCTGCACACCGGGCAGGCGGTACCGGACGGGGAATGCTGGCACGGCTCCCCCGCGCAGCGGGCCGATCTGGACTACCGGGCGATCGGCTCGACCGGCAACGGGAACTTCCGGAGAGGCTTCTACGTCGTCCGCCAGCTGCTGGTGCTCGTGGGGCTGTTCGCACCGCTGATGCTCGGCGGCATCGACCTCGTGCTGAACCAGGTCCCGCGGCTGGCCGCCCTGCTGGGCGGCTCGGTGCTGCTGGACTTCACGAGCTGGACGTTCTACCGCGACGCCCTGATCGCTTCGCTCGTGCTCTTCTTCGGCCTCCGGCTCGCCGGATTCCTGTTCAGCACCACGGTTCCCCGGCTGCTCGACCTCGCGCTCGAACCGGGCAAGGTATATCCGCTGTACGGCGTCCACTACTCGCTGCACCGCGCCATCCGGCTCGTCACCAACGCGAAGTTCTTCAAGACGCTCTTCGGGGACAGCTCCGCCATCGTGCACTACCTGCGTGTCCTCGGCTGCGACCTGGCGAAGGTCGAGCAGACCGGCTCGAACTTCGGGCTGCAGGAGAGGTTCGAATCGCCCTACCTGAGCGCGGTCGGCAGGGGGACGATGATCGCGGACGGGCTGTCGGTCGTCAACGCGGACTACTCGAACACGTCCTTCCGCGTGTCCCGTGCGTCGATCGGGGCACACAACTTCCTGGGGAACAACGTCGTCTTCCCCGCCGCGGCGAAGACGGGTGACAACTGCCTGCTCGCGACCAAGGTCCTGGTCCCCATCGACGGGGAGGTCCGCGAGGGCGTCGGGCTGCTGGGCTCGCCCAGTTTCGAGATCCCGCGTTCGGTCGAACGGGACAGCCAGTTCGACCATCCGGAGACCGCGGACGAGCTTCGCCGCAGGCTCGCCGCCAAGAACAGGCACAACGCCGTCACCATGGCGTTGTACGTGCTGTCGCAGTGGCTCTACTTCTTCGGCGTGGTCCTGCTCAGCTGGGGCACGGATGTCCTCTACAGCCGCATCGGCGCGCCGGTGATCGCGTTCGACTCGATCGTCATGGTCCTGTACAGCATCGGCTACTTCGTCTTCGTCGAGCGAGTGGTCACCCTGATCCGGCCGCTGAAACCCTTGTCCTGTTCGATCTACGACCGCCGCTTCTGGCGGCACGAACGGTTCTGGAAGGCCGCCTCGACGACACTGCACCTCCAGCTGCTGAACGGCACGCCCTTCAAGGGCCTCGCGTGGCGGCTGCTGGGGGTACGGGTGGGCCGCAGGCTCTTCGACGACGGCTGCGGGATGCCGGAGAAGACGCTGGTGACCATCGGCGACGACGTCACGCTCAACGCCGGCTCGATCATCCAGTGTCATTCCCAGGAGGACGGCGGCTTCAAGCTCGACGGCATCACCATCGGGGACGACTGCACCATCGGGACCGGCGCGTGGGTCCACTACGGCGTGCGGATGGGCGAGGGTGCCGTGCTCGCGCCCGATTCCTTCCTCATGAAGGGCGAAGAGGTCCCGAAACACACGCACTGGGGCGGAAACCCGGCCGGCGAGATCCGGGACGCCGCAGTGCGGCCCGCACGCGTCCACTGACCGGAACCGACGACAACTCACCCCTGGACCCAGGCCGGCTCGAGCGCTTTCGACGCCGCCGTGGTCGACGACGCCCGAACACCAGCGAATGGAGAGGAAACCGTGAGCAGAGCGGAAGGCGCGAGGACACCGGCCGGAGGTGGCCGGGAGTACTGGGCTGCCGTGCTCGCCGCAGGCGGGGCCACGAGAATTCCACAATGGACACTGCGCCCGGTGGCCGGTGCCGCCGAGCACGAAACCCCGATACCCGGCGACCTCGTGAAGACGCTGCGCCGAATGACAGAAGGCCTGTCCATCCCCTTGAGTTCCGTGCTGCTCGCGGTGCACGCGAAGGTACTCGCCGCGCTGTCCGGCGAACGCGAAGTCACCTTGGGGTACCGCGCCGCACCCGGCGGGCAGCCGCTGCCGTGCGGGCTGACGATCGAACCGGGGTCCTGGCGAGCGCTGCTCCACGACGCCGCCAAGGCCGAGTCACAGTTGCTGGCACACAAGGACTTTCCGCTCGACGGCCTCCGGCGGGAGCTGAGCCTGGCCGGGCCGGTGTTCGAGACCGTCCTCGATCCGGGCGGCCACGGCGGGGATCTCGCCGGTGACGCCGTGCTGTCGGTCGGCCTGGTGGACGACGCGGGCGGGCTGAACTTGCGGATCCGGTACCGCACCGACGTCCTCGACGCGGACTTCGCGGCCAGGATCGGCGGCTACCACCACACCGCACTGGCCTCGCTCGGCGCGGACCCGGATGCCGGGCACAGCGGGCAATCCCTGCTTTCCGAGGAGGAACTCGCCCGGCAGCTGGAAGATCTCGCCGGGCCCCGCCGGGAGCTGCCGGATCTCCGGGTCCACGAGCTGATCGAGCAGCGGGTGCGCGTCCACCCGGACGCGGTCGCGGCGGTGCACGGGCACCGGCGGTGGACCTACCGGCAGCTCAACGCCCGTGCCAACCGGCTGGCGCGAGCCCTGCTGGCGCGGGGCCTGCACCGCGAGGACGTCGTCGCGGTGGTGACCGAGCGCGGTCTGGACTGGCTGGCCGCCGTCCTCGCGATCTTCAAGGCAGGGGGCGTCTATCTGCCCATCGAGCCGCATTTCCCGGCCGACCGCATCGCGAAGACCCTCTCGCGCGCGGAATGCGGGCTGGTGCTGACCGAGCCGGGCAGCACCACCACGCTCGGCAAAGCGCTCGACACCCTGCCCGGCACCCGGTCCCTCCTCATCGACACGGCCTGCGCCGAACAGCACGACGAGACGGATCTCGGCGTCGAGGTCACCGCGGATCAGCTCGCTTATATCTACTTCACCTCCGGCTCGACCGGGGAACCGAAGGGGGCGATGCTCGAACACGCCGGCATGCTCAACCACCTCTACGCCAAGATCGACGATCTGGGGATCGCCGAAGGCCAGATCGTCGCCCAGACCGCCCCGCAGTGTTTCGACATCTCACTGTGGCAGCTCGTCGCCGGGCTCCTGGTCGGCGGCCGGACGCTGGTGATCGGGCAGGAGATCATCCTCGACGTGCGGCGGTTCGTCGACACCGTCGTCGAGGGCCGGGTCAACGTGCTCCAGCTCGTCCCGTCCTATCTCGAAGTCGTTCTGTCCTTTGTGGAGCAAAACCCCCGGCCGCTGCCGGACCTGCACTGCGTGTCGGTCACCGGTGAGGCGCTGAAGAAGGAACTCACCGAACGCTGGTTCGCGGCCGAACCGGACATCAAGCTCGTCAACGCCTACGGGCTGACCGAGACCTCGGACGACACCAACCACGAGGTGCTGACCCGGCCGCCGGACCGGGACCGGGTTCCGCTCGGCCCCGCCGTGAACAACGTGCGCGTCTACGTCGTCGACGAGCACTTGTCCCTGGTGCCACTGGGAGCCCCCGGTGAGATCGTCTTCTCGGGCGTGTGCGTCGGACGTGGCTACGTCAACGATCCGGAACGCACGCGGGCCGCCTTCCGCACCGATCCGTATCACCCCGGACAGCGGCTCTACCGCAGCGGCGACCACGGCCGGTGGCTGCCCGAAGGGAAGCTCGAGTTCCTCGGCCGCCGCGACACCCAGGTCAAGATCCGCGGTTTCCGGATCGAGATCGGCGAGATCGAGAACACCCTGCTGTGTGTCCCCGGCGTCCGCGACGCGGCGGTGGTGGTCGTCGAGCGAGCGGACCGGAGCAAACATCTGGTGGCCTTCTACTCGGCCGGGCGACCGCTGGAACTCGACACCCTGCGGACGCGGCTGGGCGCGTCGCTGCCCGAGTACATGGTGCCGTCGGCCTTCCAGTGGCAGGACCGCCTTCCGGTGAACGCCAACGGAAAGATCGACAAGAAGACACTCACGGTACGGGCCGCCGAACTCCACCGCGGCGACGAGAGCGGCGGGCAGCACCACGCGCCCCGCACGCCGACCGAAAAGCGGCTGGCGGAAGCCTGGGCCGGCGTGCTCGGCGTCCGCGCGGACCAGCTCGGGCGGCGAGACCACTTCTTCGACCGGGGCGGATCGTCGCTGTCGGCGGTGAAACTGGCGATCGCGCTCGACCGCACGGTGTCCTTGAAGGACATCACCCGGCACCCCGTCCTCGCCGATCTCGCCGAATTACTCGACGCCGGCCGAAAACTGCCCGGCTGAGTTCCCTGTCCTGAGCACGACCGGCACAACCGAAAGGAACACGGAAATGTCATCCTCGTCCGCGGCGTCGCTGCTCGACGTGGCCCTGCGCCCCGGCGCGCCCCCGACGCTGGACGTCGAGCACATCGACGCCCCGCCGAGCTGGGCCGCCGGGCACCGGGACGCCCTGCGCGCCCTCGTCATGGAACACGGCTCGCTCCTGATCCGTGGTCTCGGCCTCGCCGACCCGGCCGGAACCGCCGCCGTCTTCCGGGAACTGACCGGCGAACTGATGGCGGAGAAGGAACCCTTCGCCCCGCGCCCGGCCTACTCCCCCGGCGTCTATTCCTCCACACCGTGGCCGCCGTATCAGCCGATGTGCATGCACCACGAACTCAGCTACACCCTCGAATTCCCCGGCCTCATGCTGTTCGCGTGCCTCACCCCGCCCGCCGGTGGCGGCGTGACCGGCGTCGCCGACGCGGCGGCCGTGCTCGCGGCGCTGCCGCCCGACCTTGTCGACCGGTTCGAACGGGACGGCTGGCAGCTCGTCCGCTGCTACAACGAGGAAATCGGGGCGTCGGTCGGCGAAACGTTCGGCACCGACGACCGCCGGGCCATCGAACGGTACTGCCGGGACAACGCCATCGAGTACGCCTGGCAGCCCGACGGCGGACTGCGCACCCGGCAACGGCGCAGCGCCGTGATCCGCCATCCGCTCACCGGACTGCGCTGCTGGTTCAACCAGATCGCGTTCCTGAACGAGTGGACGATCGAGCCCGAGATCCGGGAATACCTCGTGGACCTCTACGGCGCCGACGGACTGCCGTTCACCACGCGCTTCGGCAACGGCGACCCCATCGGCGAGGACGTCGTGCAGCTGCTCAACGACGTCTACGAGGCCCAGACCGCGCGAGAACCCTGGCAGGCGGGCGATCTGCTGCTCGTCGACAACATCCGCACCGCGCACAGCAGGGAAGCCTTCGACGGGCCGCGCGAGGTGGTCGTCGGCATGGGCGACCCGATCCGCCTTGCCGACTGCGCGCCCACCGTGGAGGTGAGGACCCGATGACCGCCACGGGCGCCCCCGCCACCGCGCCGCCGTTCGCGGTGATCTCCGGGGCCCAGGTGCACGACGCGCTGCAGGGCCGCGAGAGCCGGATCGTGGGGCTGGTCGAGGAGACCTACCGGCTGCACGGCGCCGGGGACTCGGTCAACCCGCCCTCCTATTTCCTGCGGTTCCCCGATCGCCCCACCGCCCGGATCATCGCGCTGCCCGCGTCGATCGGCGGGTCCGTCGGGGTCGACGGCCTGAAGTGGATCTCCAGTTATCCGGACAACGTGGCGGCCGGCATCCCGCGGGCCTCCGCGGTGCTGATCCTCAACGACCGCGACACCGGATATCCCTTCGCCTGCCTGGAAAGTTCGATCATCAGCGCCACCAGGACGGCGGCGTCGGCGGCACTGGCCGCGGACGTGCTCAGCCGCGGCCGGGAGCGTCCCGCCCGCGTCGGGTTCTTCGGGGCAGGCCTGATCGCCCGCTACATCCACACCTTCCTGGCGGCCACCGGCTGGTCGTTCGACGAGATCGGGGTGCACGACCTTTCCTCGGACAACGCTGCGGGTTTCCGCGGCTATCTGGACCAGGCGGATCCCGGCCGGGTGACCGTCCACGAGACGGCCGAACAGCTGATCCGGTCCAGTGATCTGGTGGTGTTCGCCACCGTCGCCGGACGGCCGCACGTCGAGGACGTCACGTGGTTCGACCATCATCCGCTGGTCCTGCACGTGTCGCTGCGGGATCTCGCGCCCGAGATCCTGCTCGCCTCGGCCAACGTCGTCGACGACGTCGAGCACTGCCTCAAGGCCGACACCTCGCCGCATCTGGCCGAGCAGCGCACCGGGACGCGGGACTTCCTGCTCGGCACGCTCGACGACGTCATCGCCGGGCGGGTGGTCCCGCCCACGGACCGGCCGCTGATCTTTTCGCCCTTCGGCCTCGGCGTGCTCGATCTCGCCGTCGGCAAGTACGTCTACGACGAGATCTCGCGCGCCGGCGAACTCCACATCATCGACGACTTCTTCCGGGAGCTGCGCCGCTATGGCTGACCGAACGCACAGCCCGGACACGAGGAGAGCACAGTGCCCGTCATAACCGTTCCCGAAGCCTTCAACGAGGAAGAGCTCTACATCGACCTCCAATGGAGCTTCGGGCATCCGATCTACTTGAAATGCGAAGGCTTCAACTTCGCCGGATCGATCAAACTGAAGGCCGCGACGGAAATGGTCGACGCCGCCGAGCGGGACGGAACGCTCACCGCCGGATCGGTGCTGATCGAATCGTCGTCCGGCAACCTCGGCGTGGCGCTGAGCATGCTCGCCGCCAGCCGTGGTTACCACTTCGTGTGTGTCACCGATTCCCGGTGCAATCTCTCCACCCGGCGCGCGATCGAGGCGCTGGGCAACGAGGTGCACGTGGTCACCGAGCCCAGTGCCGCCGGCGGTTTCCTGGGGGCGCGGATCGACTACGTCCGCGCACTGTGCGCCGCCGACAGCCGCTACGTCTGGCTCGACCAGTACCGCAACCCCAACAACTGGCGGTCGCACTACCGCCGCACCGCGCCCGCGATCGCCGAGGCATTTCCGAAGCTGGACGTCCTGTTCGTCGGGGCGGGCACCACCGGCACGCTGATGGGGTGCGCGCAGTACTTCCGGGAGTGGCACCGGCCGGTCCGGGTCATCGCGGTGGACAGCGTCGGATCGGTGACCTTCGGCGGCCCGCCGGGACGGCGGATGCTGCCGGGGCTGGGCACGAGCGTCCGCCCGCCGCTGCTCGACGTGTCCTATGTGGACGAAGTCGTGCTCGTCGAGGAGGCCGACACCGTCCGCGCCTGTCACCGGCTGGCGCGCAGCGGTTTCCTCTTCGGCGGCTCGACCGGCACGGTCGTCAGCGGCGCCACCGCGTGGCTCGACCAGCACGACGCGCGCGACCTCACCGCGGTGGCCATCGCCCCGGATCTCGGCGAACGCTATCTCGACACGATCTACCACACCAACTGGCTCCACGACATCTACGGCGACCAGGTCCTCGACGCCGACGGTCAGCCGTCCGAACAACCCGGCCTGCCGAGGCCGAGCCCCACCCTCCAGTGCTACTGACCACGAACGCTTCGCATCCGCGAGGAAGCGTGTTTCGCCGCCGCACGACCTCTGGGGTTACCTATTCTTACGAATAGCGCACCGCGCGGAGAATTCACGAAGCGAACGTGGATTTCGGCCGGGTGTCCGCGTCCGACACCGCGGGCACCCGGCCGCACACACCGGATTCAGGGGCTCAGACCGGGGTTTTCTCGGCAGGAGGCTCGGCCGCGAGATGCAGCGGGCTCTCCTCCCGGCGGATACGGGGGACTTCCCGTTCCTCGTGCATCGCGGTCAGCGGTTGCAGGTCCAGCAGGGGCAGATCCGTGACCGCCTCCAGATGGCGCAACAGGATGCCTTCGCGCAATGCCCACGGGCAGACCTCGACGACGTCCACGTCCAGCGCCGCCAACGTCGCCTCCGCCACCACCGCCCCCGCGACGATCTGCCGCGCCCGTGGCTTCGAAACGCCCCGGAACCGGGCGCGTTCGACGGCGGGGACCTGGGCGAGCCGGGGAATCCACTTCCGCAGATCGGACCGGCGGAGCTCACGCCGCACGAACGGCCCCTTCCGCCGGGCCGGCGCGCCCGCCAACCGCGCGAGCTGCTTGAACGTCTTCGACGTCACCACCATCCGCCGGGCGTCCCCTTCCCAGCGAAGCCGGTCGAGTACCTCGCCCAGTGTCGTGCGGACGTGCCCGCGCAACGTCGTGAGCTCCCGGCGCGTCGGTGGGTCCGAGGTGAGAAACTCGCGGGTCAGCCTGCCCGCCCCCAACGGGAGAGAGGTCGCCAGTTCCGGCTCCACATCGCGGCCCAGCACCAGCTCCATCGAGCCGCCGCCGATGTCCGCGAGCAGCAACCGGCCCGCTGACCAGCCGTACCATCTTCGTGCCGCGAAGTAGGTCAGTCTTCCTTCCTCTTCTCCCGAGAGGAACTGCGGCCGGACCCCGGACCGCTGCTCGATCCGGTCGATGATCTCCGCGCGGTTGACCGCGTCCCGCACCGCCGCCGTCACGAACGGGTAGAGCTGGTCCACGTCGAGCCGGGCCGCCGCCTCGACGGCCTTGCCCACGGCGTCCGCGGCTCGCTCGACCCCCGCCTCGCCCAGCGCCCCGTCCGCGCGCAGCTCCTCGGAGAGCAACGTGGGTGCCTTCACCGCGTGCACCGGCAGCGGCGGCGCCCCGGCCACCACCTCCACCACCTGCAACTGGGCCGAATTCGAGCCGATGTCCAGAACCGCGAGTCTCATCGGCCCCGGTTACCCCGTCCTTTCCCCGGCAAACGGCTGTCACAGCAGCACCACGCGTCGAGGAGGCCGTGATCACAGCCTGGGGTGTGAACCGGCGCGCTCGGGGTACCCCCATGTCAGACCGAGAGGGGTGCGACCATGCACGACGTGACGAGCAGGCTACGTCCTTCGCCGGATCTCGCGCTGGAGGGCGAGGACACACCCGAGCAGGTGGACGTCCGGCGCCGGGCCGCCTCGGTGGTGGCGACCGGAGCACGCGACGCCGACGACTGCGCCATGCTGCTGGACATGCTCGGACTGCACCAGAGCCCGCGGACCTTCGACGCCAGGGAGTCCACAGAGGACGTTCTGGCAGCGCGCCGGGAAGAGGCCTAGCCGTGCTGCGTCTGGGGTTCCCCGTGATCGGGGTGAAGGACGTCGAACGCGCGGCGGCATTCTGGTCTTCGGCGCTGCACCTGGTTCCCACCGAGGAGTGGGCGAGCGACACGTGGCGGACGCTGGCCCACGTGGACGGGTCCGGCAGGGTGCTGGGGCTGATGCGCAGCGACTCTCCCGCCGAGGAGCACCCCCGTATCCACCTCGACCTGCTGGTCGACACCCCGGCCGAGCAGGAGGCCGAAGTCGTGCGGCTCGTCGAACTCGGCGCGCACGTGGTGGACTGGGACCACTATCCGCCGAATCCCGACTTCGTCGTACTGGCCGACCCGGACGACAACGTCTTCTGCGTGGTCGACCTGAGCAAGGCGCCGTCCGGGAGCTGATTCGGCGTTTATTCCCGGGTAGCCGGGGAACCCGCGTGGCATGCTTCGGGTTCTGGCCTGGTGGGCGGCGCTGACCGCGGCGTGGCTGCTCACGATGTCCACTGTGGACATCGCGGAGTTCGTCGCCGCCGCGATCGCCGCCGTGCCCTGCGCGGTGATAGTGCCCTTCGTGGGCCGCGCGCTGGGCGGGATCGAAAAACCACGAGTGAGCTGGCTCCGGTGGTTCACGCACATCCCCCTGGCCGTCACGACCGAGACGGTCCGCGCCCTGCGGACGCGGGAAACCGGCCACTTCGAGACGCTGCGGCTGCCCGCGGACCGGGTGGCCGCGCGGCAGGCGGTCGCGACCGTCGCGATCGGGCTCTCCCCCGGCGCGATGGTGGCCGACGTACCGCCCGGCGGGCGGACCGTGGTTGTCCATCGGCTGCTGTCCGGCGAATCGGCCGTGCTGGACAGGATCCGGCGATGACCGGCTGGCTGATCGCGGCGGCCCTGCTCCTCGTCGGCGGGCTCGGCCCGGCGTTGTGGCTCGCCGCCAGGGGCACCCCGTCGAGCCGGATGGCCGGACTCGAACTCGGCGGCGCGGTCACGGTCCTCGCGCTGCTCGTGCTCGCGCAGGGATACGGACCTTCGAGCGCGCTGATCCTGCCGCTTGTCCTGGCGCTGCTGGCCTTCGCCGGGACACTCGTGTTCGTCCGGCTGCTGGGGCAGCGATGAACGTCTTCGCGGCGGTGCCGGCGTTCGCCGGGGTCGGTGTGGTCCTGATCGCGGCGTTCGGCATGCTGCGGGCCAGGACCACCTTGGCGCGCCTGCACTTCCTGGCGCCGGTGACGACGATGGGCGGCCCGCTGATCGGGCTCGGCCTCGTCGTCGAGATCGGCTGGAACCTCACCTCGGGCATGGTGGCGCTGACCGTCGTCCTCCTCGCCCTCACCGGCCCCGTGCAGCAGACGGCGACCGCGCGCCTGGCCGAGGACCGGGACGAGCGGTGAACGCCGTCCTGCTCTTGATCGCGCTCGCGTTCGTCGCGGTGGCGGGGACGATCGTGGTACACACCGAGGACCCCGCTCGCCAGGCGATCACGTTGTCGGTGTTCAGCCTGCTCCTCACCGTGCTTTTCGTGGTCCTGCAGGCCCCCGACGTCGCGTTGTCCGAGCTGGTCGTCGGCTCGGCGATCGTGCCGCTGCTGGTGTTGCTGACGTTGCGCAAGGTCCGGGGCGGCAAGCCATGACGCGGCGGATCCGGACGGTGCTGGCGCTGCTCGGGGTCGCGGGAATCGCGACGCTGCTGCTGGCCGCGTTCACGCGCGTGCCCGTGCCGGGCGGGTCCGGGCATCTCTACCGCGATCTCGTGCTCGGCCCCGCGCTGGAGCACGCGACCCCGAACCTGGTGTCCTCGATCAACTTCGACCTGCGGGCGCTGGACACTCTCGGCGAGGAGACGATCGTGACCGCGGCCGTGGTCGGCACGCTGTGCCTGCTCGCCCCGTCGGCGGCCGAGCGGCGGCGCATCGGCACGGACCACCGTCCGGTGCTGCCCGCCGTCAAGCTGGCCGGTTACCTGTTGCTGCCGCTGACGACGTTGCTCGGCCTGGACGTGGTGCTGCACGGCCATTTGACGCCGGGCGGCGGGTTCCAGGGCGGGGTCGTGCTCGCGACCGGCTGGCATCTGCTGTACCTCGCCGGGGACTACCCCGCGTTGTCCCGCCTCCGGCCGATCGGCTGGTGTGAGTACGCCGAGGCCGCGGGGACCGGTTTCTACGTGCTCACCGGGCTGCTCGGGCTCGGCCTCGCCGGTTCGTTCCTGGCGAACTTCCTGCCCGTCGGCACATTCGGTTCCCTGCTCTCGACGGGCACGGTGCCACTGCTGAGCCTGTTCATCGGCGCCGAGGTCGCGGCCGGGCTGCTGGTCATGCTCGCCCAGTTCCTCGAACAGGGCCTGATCCGCGAACGGCGCCGGTCGTGATCGCGGCCTACGGATGCTACGGCGTGGCCGCCTGGCTGTTGCTGATCGGCTGCCTGGCCATCGTCCGCAGCCGGAACCTGATCCACGCCGTGGTTTCGCTGTCGGTCGCCCAGGCGGGTACCTACGTGCTGCTGCTGGGCATCGGCTACCAGCGGGGCGCGAGCCCGCCGATCCTGCCCGCCACACCCGTCGTGGACCCGATGGTGCAGGCCATGACGCTGACCGACATCGTCGTGTCGGCGACCATCACCGCGCTACTGCTCGCCATCACCCTCCAGGTCTCCCGGCGGCACGGCACCATCGACCCGGACGAGCTCCGGGCGCTGCGGGGCTGACCCGTGTCCGCCCTGCCCGCGCTCGCGATCGCGCTCCCGTTGCTCGGCGCCTGCGTGCTGCTGGGCCTCGGGCGGCTGCTGCCCCGGACGGTGGTCGACACGCTGGCCATCACGTGCACGCTCGGCGTCGTCGCGGTGCTGGCCGTGCTGGTGACCACGTGCCGCCACGGCCGGGTGGTGAACTGGCTGGGCGGCCACCCACCGCGGGACACCCGGTCCGTCGGGATCGTCCTCGTCGCCGACGGGCTTTCCGCGCTGCTCGGCCTGCTCGCGGCGGCGCTGCTGACGTTCGCGCTGCTCTACGGCTGGCGGTACTTCGAAGCCGTCGAAGCGCGGTTCCACGCGATGATGCTCCTGTTCCTGACCGGCATGCTCGGTTTCCTGTTCACCGGCGACCTGTTCACCATGTTCGTCTTCTTCGAGCTGATGAGCGCGGTCGCCTACGCGCTCACCGGTTATCAGGCCGACGAAGCGGAATCCGTCCAGGGAGCGCTCACCTTCGGGGTACTCAACTCCCTCGGCGCTTATTTCACCCTGACCGGGATCGGCCTGCTCTACGCCAGGACGGGGCAACTCGGCATGGCCCAGATCGCCGCGGCGCTGTCACCGGCACACCACGACACGCTCGTCGTCGCCGCGTTCGTCCTGGTCGCGACCGGGCTCCTGGTCAAGGCCGCCGCGGCGCCGTTCCACTTCTGGCTCGCCGACGCGCACGCCGTCGCACCGGCGCCGGTCTGCGTCCTGTTCTCCGGCATCATGGTCGAGCTGGGACTCTACGGCCTGATCCGGGTGTACCGGATCGTGTTCGCACCGGCGCTCGGCGACGCGGCGTTCAGCCGCACTGCGCTCGTCCTCGGCGTCGTCACCGCCGTGACCGGTGCGATACTGAGCTGCACCCAACGGCATCTCAAACGCCTGCTCGCCTACTCCACCGTCGCGCACGTCGGCATGTTCCTCTGTGGACTGTCTATTCTCGACGGTCCGGCGCTGAGCGGTTTCGCGCTGGCCGTGGCCGGGCACGCGGGCGCGAAGGGCGCGTTGTTCCTGCTCACCGGCATGCTGCGCAACAGATACGGCAGCGTCGACATCGACGAGCTGTACGGCACTGCCCGGCCCGCCCGCACCGAGGCGGTGTTGTTCCTGTTCGCCGCACTGGCGCTCACCGGGCTGCCGCCGTTCGGTGTCGCGCTGGGAAAGGGCGTCAGCGAACATGCCGGGCCTTCCTGGCTGACCCCGCTGTTCCTCGGGGTTTCGGCACTCACCGGTGCCGCAGTGCTGTGCGCGGGCGCCCGTGTCTACTTCGGACTCGGCAAGCCACCACACGACAGCGCCGAGGAGACCAGCACGGGCTCGCCCGAAGAACCCGAGACCGGACAGCGGATGACGGGCACTCCGGCGGTCATGCTCGCCTCGGCGATCGGTCTCCTGCTGTGTTCTCTGCTCGCCGGAGTTCTTCCCGTCGTACGGGAGTGGGCCGTCCGGGCGGGGAGTCAGGCCGCAGACCGCCTGGGCTACCTCCACGACGTCCTCCCGGTGCTTCCCGCCGCGCCCGCGCCACCGTCCACAGCGGACTGGACGGCGACGGGAATTCTCACCGCGTCCGTCGCGGCACTCGCCGCTTTGGGCGCCTGCGCAGCGACACTGTGGCGATGGCTGCCACGCGGACCGCGCGCCGCCAGGAATGTCCTGCACACGTTGCACGAACTGCAGTCCGGGCACATCGGCGACTACGTGGCGTGGTTGCTGGCGGGCGTCGCCGCACTCGGCGCACTCTCCTGGTGGTGACACTCCCGTCCGACCCGGCAGGGCGCCGAGGCTGAAGGACGCCTTCAGTGCGTTGACTGCACTGAAAGCGTCCTTCAGCACCGCCAGTGCACTGAAAGCGTCCTTCAGCTCAGGCCGGGGAGCAGCCGGGAGGCCACCGCGCCCGCGCCGGCGCCGCAGCCCACGCCCGCCCAGGCGACCGGGCCGAGCGGGGTACAGCCGAAGAACTGGCTGACACCCGGCGTCTGCACGAGCGCGGCCAGCACGAGGGCCGAACCCGCCGCGGTGCCGACAACCAGCGGGCTGTGCCACCGCCCTCGCAGGGTCTGCGCCAGCTGGGTGCCGACCAGGCCGCACAGGGCCATCGTGCTCGTGCGGCGGGCGGTGCCCGGGGTCGACCGGCCGATCAGCCACGCCGTGGTCGCGCCAATGCCGGTGGTCACGCCGCGGCTGGTGATGTCCCTGGTCAGCGAGCTGCCGAGCCCGGTGGCCGCCTCGCCTTCCCCGTCGTCCGGCCGGGTCACGGCGACCGCCATGGCGGGGAACAGATCGGTGAGCAGGTTGACGAGCAGGAGCTGGCGGGTCCCCAGCGGCGAATCGCCGGAGATCAGGGTGCCCAGCACCGAGAATCCGACCTCCCCCGCGTTGCCGCCCACCAGGATGACGACCGCGTCGGAGACGCTCCGCCACAGCGCCCTGCCCTCGGCCACGGCCTCCAGCAGGACCGTCAGATCGTCCTCCGCCAAGGCGAGATCCGCGGCGGTGCGCGCGGCCGTCGAGGAACGCGCCCGCACCCCGACGCCGACATCGGCGGCCCGGATCGCTGCGGCGTCATTGGTCCCGTCCCCGACCATCGCCGTGACCCGGCCCGCCTCCCGCAGCGCCTCGACCACCCGGAGCTTCTGTTCCGGTGCGACGCGCGCGATCACCCCGGCGCCGCCCAGCGCCTCGGCCCGCCGCGTCCGGTCGAGGCCGGCGAGCTGATCGCCGGTCAGCACCGTGGTGTCCTCGGGCCAGCCCAGCGACTTCGCGATCGCCAGCGCCGTGTGCGGGTGATCACCGGTCAGCATCACCGGCGCGATCTCCGCGTCCCGCAGTCCGCTGACGAGCGTCTCGGCGGTTTCCCTCGGCGTGTCCGACAACCCGACGAATCCGAGAAAACTCAGTCCTGCCAACACTTTCTCGTCGTTCCCATTGCCGAACTCCGGCCGATCCGCCTCGTCGGCGATCTCCCTGCCCGCGACCGCGATGACCCGCAACCCGTTGTCCGCCAGCGACTCCCCCGCCTCGACGACATGCCGGTCCGCGTCGCAGGCGCGCAGCACGGTCTCCGGCGCGCCCTTGACCACCAGCATTGTCCGCCCGGTCCCGTCCCGGCCGACGGCGGCCGAGTAACCCCGGCTGGCCTCGAACGGCTGACTGTCCACTTCGGTCCAATCCGCTTCCCGGCCCGCCGCGTCCAAAATGGCCCAGTCGGTCGCGTGGGCATGCGCGGCGGGGCCGCCGTCCGCACCGGGGCAGGCTCGCGCGGCGGCCGACAACGCCGTCTTGTCACCGTCCGCTTCGGACGGCTGACCGTCCGATGTGGTCACCACGGATACGCGCAATCGGTTCTGGGTAAGGGTTCCGGTCTTGTCGAAGCAGACCACGTCCAACCGGCCGAGTGCTTCCAGCGCCCGCGGCGTCCGCACGAGCACACCGAACGCGGACAGCCGCCGTGCCGCCGCACGCTGCGCGACGGTGGCGACCAGCGGCAGCCCCTCGGGCACCGCGGCGACCGCGATCGCCACACCCCCGGCGACGGCGCGGCGCAGCGGCCGTCCGCGGACGGCGGACAGCCCGGTCACCAGCGCGCCACCGAGCAGGGTCAGCGGCAGCGCCCGGCGAGTGAGCCGATGCAGCCGTGACTGGATTCCGGCCGCCCCAGGGGTTCGCGCGGCCAGGCTGACCGCGCGCCCGGACACCGTCTGCTCGTCGGTGGCCACGACGATGGCCCGCCCCTCACCGCTGACCACCGTGGTACCGGCGAAAACCAGGCAGCCGCGTTCGGCCACCGACGCGCCCGGCGTCGGCTCCAGCTGTTTCGCCACCGGGAGGGATTCCCCGGTCAGCGCGGACTCGTCGACCTCCAGATCGGTGAGAGCGCACAGCCGCGCGTCGGCGGGGACCACGTCACCGGTCCGCACCTCGATCACGTCGCCGGGTTCCAGCGCCCGCGCGTCCGTGGTGACAGTGGCGGACTCCGAGACCACCTTGCGTGCCTTCTGCCGTTCGTCCTCGCGCAACTTGGCCAGTGCGCGCCTGCCGCGGAACTGCTGGGCGCCGCCGACAAACGCGTTGAGCCCCATCGCCGCCGCGACCAGCCCCGCGTCGACCGGCGAACCGACCACCGCCGAGGCCACGGCGCCCAGCGCGAGCACCGGTGTCAGCGGGTCGTCCAGTTCGCGCACGACATCGGTGGCCAGGCCCGCGCCCAGCCGGAGCGGAGCGGCCGCGGGATGCTCCACCACCGCGGTGGCCGCCGTCCGGATGCGGTGCGCCACCGTGTCCAGCGGCGTCGGTGCGGGCAGGTTTTCCCGCAGGCGGCCGGTGACCTCCTCGACGCTCAGTTCGTGCCACGCGATCCTGGGCCTCGCGGCGGGCGGCCGGGTCGTGGCCATCCGCAGCGCCGAGCCCCAGCCCAGCGCGAGACCGCTGATCCCGCCGAGTGCCACCGGGTCCAGCCGGGGCAGCAGCGGCAGCAGCGAGCGGCTTCGCCTGCCGCGGCCGGTCAGCAGGGCGAGCCCGCCGACCACCGCGCTGGCCGTCGCGAGTTCGGTCGCCCGCCTGCCGTTCGCGCGGGCGGCGGCGGCCGCGACCAGGATCCGCCACGCGCCGACGAGGCCACGGCGGACGATCAGGTCCGCGCCCCACAGCACCGGCGTCCGGCCATCGGTGAGCGCGACGCAGACGTCCCCGGCGAGCAGGCCCGCGACCTCGTCCGAGCCCGGCCGGGAATCCGGGGACGGGCGGGCGATCGTGAGCACGACACGGCCTTCGCCGTGCAACCGGGTCACGAGCCCCGCGAAAGTTTCTTCGTCCTCTGTGGACAGAACATCGTCGGCGAGCGCGGCGAACTCGCCGAGCTCGTCGTCGGCGGTCGTACCGACGACCACGACGCGCGAGTCGGCCGCGCGGGCGGCTTCGAGCACCGCTTCGGCGTACGGATCCAGCCCGTCCCCGTCGAAGAGCGCGCTCACATGCAGGACCACGGTGTCGACGGCGTCCAGTGCCTTGATCCGATCCGGGTCACGGACGAGGATTCCCTCTCGTGCCAAGGCAAGGCCCATCGCCGAGTGGAACGCCGTGTGCGCGTACCTGGCGGGCATCGGCGACACCGCGAGCGCGGCGTCGGCCGCCTTCCCGAGGTCGCGGGTCAGCACCAGCTCGGCCAGTGTGCCGAGCAGCCCGCCGCTCACCGCGCCACCGGCGTAGTCCTCCACCGGGATCTGCGCGCCTCGCGGCTCGGGTGTCACGCCCATGCTCGGCCGATCCGGCGCGCACAGCTCGTCGTGGGCGGCGTCGAAGGCCATCGCCCTGGCGATCGCCTCCGCAAGCTGGCTGGTGCGCAGCACGACGTCCAGCGCCAGCTCGGCGGGCTCCTGGCTCACGCCCCTGGCCGCGGCGTTCGCGGCCGCGCGTGTCAGTTCCGCCGTGTACCAGCCGAAACGCTCGTTCAGCAGCGCTCGCGCCGTGGGGTGTTCCCGGACCGAGCTGACCGCGGCGCGCAGCCATTCATGGGCTCGGCGGGCACGCATCGCCCTGGTGCTCAACGCGATCCCGAGGCCGACGCCGTCCATGGCCAGCGCCAGCACGGCGCTACGCACGCCGGAGACGTCCCCCGGATGCGCGGGCCCGGCTTCCACCGGCTCGGCAGGCGTCAGGCCGTGCCGCCCGGTCCGTTCGGTGATCCACTCGACGACCTCGTCGGCGACGGCGTCCTCGGCCAGATGCGCGACCACACTGCCCAGGCCCGCGTCCCAGTAGGCACCGGCCACCGAGGGATGTCCGGCGACCTTCGTCGCGAGTACCCGGCCCGCGCCCGGCGTCACCTCGTCTTCGGTCTCGTCCGGACGTACTGGTACATGAACGCGGCGGCCCGCCTGCCACACGGGTGACCGGGCCCCACTGGCGTTCTGCGCGACACGTCCCACGCGCACGACGGTGTACGCGAGCGTCTGGACGGTCTCCCCCGCCTTTTTCGCCGAGCGGGCGGCTAGTTCGTCGAAGACCGGCGCGGCGGCAGCGGCCACGCGGGTGGCGAGAACGGGTCCCGTCAACGCCGCGACCATGCCGAGCCGAGCACCTTGGCGCAACCCCGTCACGAAACTGCTCACGCGACCGGCGTTCCCCCGGAAGGACCCCTCGAAACCTCGGCACGCCCGAACCGGTGATTGAGCCGCGCGGGTGGCTCACCAACCGGCCCTCCAGGTACGCGAGCCGACGCTCCGGGGACGCGAGTTCGCCGTCCAGGTACCCGAGGTTTGACCTTCGGGGAAACGGCAATAACCGAGGGTATGAGGACACCGCTGCGCGCGCTCGCCCTGGTCTGCACCCTCAAGCCCTCACCCGCGCCGTCGAGCAGCCAGCTCATCGCCCAGCAGCTGTTGGACCGGCTCGCGGAGCAGGGCGCGCCGGGAGAGTCCATTCGCGTGGTCGACCACAACGTCCGGCCCGGGGTGGAGGCCGACATGGGCGAGGGCGACGCCTGGCCCGAGCTGCGCCGCGAGATCGCCGCCGCCGACATCCTGGTGCTGTGCACCCCGACCTGGCTCGGGCACGCCTCCAGCGTCGCCCAGCGGGTGCTGGAGCGTCTCGACGCCGAGTTGTCCGAGACCGACGACGAAGGCAGGCCCGCGATGTTCGGCAAGGTCGCGCTCGTCGCCGCCGTCGGGAACGAGGACGGCGCGCACAAGATCATCGCCGACCTGTTCCAGGCACTCGACGACGTCGGGTTCACCATCCCGGCGCAGGGCGCCAGCTACTGGAACGGCGAGGCCATGAAGCCCGGTGACTACCAGGATCTCGACGAAACCCCGGACGCCGTCATCTCCGCCAACTCCACCGCGGCCCGCAACGCCGTCCACCTCGCCCGGCTGCTGCGGGAGCACCCCTATCCGCCGCCGTGATCCCCGCGTCCGTCCTCAGAGGACAGTCGGACGCGCTGGGGCACCACCACGCAATTCGGTCCTCGACCGATCGGTGTCCACAGAGGACACTGGTTGGCGGTCAGCGTGCGCGGTCGTAGACCACGGCGGTTTCGCCGAGTTTTCCGGTCTCCTGGTACTCGAGTGTCCACTTCGTACCCGGCAGGCCGTCCTCGAACAGCCGCTGCCCGCCCCCGGCGATCTCCGGGCAGATCAGGAGGTACAGCCGGTCGAGCAGATCCGCCGCGAGCAGCGCCTTGATGACGCTCGTGCTGCTGTTGACGAGAATGTCCCCCGTGCCGGTGGCCCTGAGGTCCGCGACGACGTCCGCGACCGGGGCGTTCACGATCCGGGTGCGCTCCCACGGGGCCTCGGTCAGCGTCGTCGACAGGACCACCTTTTCCGTTTCCACCAACCACTTCGCGTATCCGCGGTCACGCGGGTCGGCGTTCTCGTCCTCGGCGACGGACGGCCAGAACCCCAGGAAGCCCTCGGCGTTGAGTCTGCCGAGCAACGCCGTCGTCGCGTTTTCGCGCATGCGGGTCATGTGGTCGCGTGCGATGTCGGTGGTCGCGTACGGGATGATCGCGCTGAGATCGCCGGGCCCGCCGGGGCCGTTGTAGCGTCCGTCCAGGGTGAGGCTGAGGTTCGCGGTCACCTTGCGGGCGTTCGGGTTCGTCATGATCGTGCTTCCTTTTCTTTCGCTTGTACTGCTTGGGTTGTGTGCGGGAACGCACCGACGGCGCCGGCGAGCTTGTCGAGTACCTGGGCCCAGCCGGTTTCGATCCCCGCGATGGCGGGGACGGCCCCGACGGTCGTCTCGGTGATGCGCAGGCCGAGCCGCAGCCGGGTGCCGCCCTCGGCCGCGGCGAGCGCCAGGTCGTAGTGGCCGGTGAACGCGACCGCGCCGGCCGCGTCGAGCACCGAAAGGTCGAACACGAGGTGCCGCGGTTCCTTCGCGGCGCGAACGGTGCCCTCGGAGGGGTACCGGTGCCCCTCGGCGTCGCCGTACTCCAGCACGACGCGACCGCCCGCCCGGGGCTCGAGAACGCAGTCGGTGACGGTCATCGACGGCGGCACCCACCAGGACGCCAGCAGGTCCGGGTCGGTCCAATGCCGCCAGACGACGTCGCGGGGCGCGGCCAGCACGCGTTCGAACAAGAAGGCGCGCCCGTCCGCCCAGCGCTCCCGGTCCGCGATCGCGGTCTCCGCTTCGATGGCGGCGCGATAGCGCGCGATGACGTCTCGCTCGTCCTCGTGCGCTCCGGCCGTCTCGGCCAGTTCCCGCAGTCGGCGCGCGAGGGCCCTCAGTGGCGCGGTTTCCACCGCGTAGACACGGCGTTGCCCGAGCGGGAAGACCGTCACGAGGCCAACCCGGGCGAGAGTCTGGAGATGCTTCGTGGTCTGCGGCTGCCGCAGGCCGGTCAGCTCGGCCAGTTCGCCGACAGACCGGGGCCGCTCGGCGAGCAACTCGACGAGACGCCACCGTGCGGCGTCTCCCAGTGCCGATGCGATCCCGTCCATGGCGCAAAGTATTCACTGAGCAGAATATTCTTGTCAAGGAATATCTTGAACCATGGCTGTGACCTGGGGTTATCCGGTCTGGGAGCGACGCTCATAGCGGGAGCGGGCGAGGTCGTACGCCGTGCGCAGCAGCTCACGCACCGCGGTCCCGGTCCGCGGCCCCGGATTCACCACCGCGAGCCAGCCGACGGTGCCGTAGACCGGGTGGGCGATGACGGTGTCGGTGACACTCGCGTCCGCGTCGTCGGCCGTGTCGCGCGGGGCGTGCCGGGTCCATTCGCGGAAGGCGTCCTTCCCGGCGGCGATGTTGACACGGAAGGTGTCCGGACGCTCCAGCCGCGACCGCTCGTCGCCGGGGTAGTTCTTGGTCACGATCGTGGCGAAGGGCTGCGTCTTCGGCACGACGCCGTCGGGCGCGTAGTAGAAGAACGTGTCGCCCCAGCTGATCTCCGGCGAGCCGTCACCGGGTAGCGGGCTGAGGGTCAGCACTCCGTCGAGGCTGTCGAGGAAACGGATGATCTCTTCGGTCGTCATGTGCTCCAGCGTCACATTAAAGTGCTTGTGGAGACTTTGCCGAGGAAGTCGAGGGACATCGGGGTGACAACTCTCAACTCGCCGGTTCTGCGCACGGCAGCCGTCGCACGGGCCGCCGGGTACTCCGTGCAGCAGGTGCGCAACCTCGAACGCGCCGGGGTGCTGCCACCCGCCGAGCGGACCGGCTCGGGCTACCGCGCCTACGGGGAGATCCACCTGCGGTCGGCGCTGGCCTACCGGGCCCTCGCGGCGGGTGTGGGTCCGGTGGAAGCCAAACGCATCGTCCGCGCCGTACACGAACGCCCGGTTTCGGAGGCGCTCGCAATGCTCGACGCGGCGCACGCGCGGCTCGATCGGGAACGGGCGGAACTCCGGGAAGCCGAAGCGGCGGCCAAGGCGATCTCCGCCGAGCCGATCGCCGACGTGCGTCCCTCCGACTCGATGAGCGTGTCCGAACTCGCCACCGCCCTCGCGATCCGCCCGTCGACCCTGCGCCACTGGGACGCTGAGGGCCTTGTCGTGCCGGACCGGGTCACGCCCCGCGAAACCCGGCGGTACTCCCCCGCCCAGGTCCGCGACGCCCGGCTCGTCCACCAGCTGCGCGGCGCCGGATACGGCGTCACCGCGCTACGCACCCTCATGCCGCAACTGCGTCGCGGCAAACGCGCCGAAGACCTCACTGCCGCGCTCGCCTCCCGGGCCGCGAACATCACCTCCCGCTCCCGTGCCCTCCTCGACGGCACCGCCGAACTCGCCGCGGTCCTTTCCCGCATCCGGGACGAGCGACAGGACTCCGATTATCCTTGTCCTGTAACGGTTTCATGGAGAAGTTGACGGCCCGGTGAACATCCGCTGAAGGTCGGTCACGCGCGGGACCGGTCACCGCGCGCGGGCAGTAGATTGTCTCCCTCCAGGGGGGTGGCAGTGGAAGATTTCCCGTTCGGTGCCTTGATTTCGATCATCGGCGTGGTGGTTCCGGTCGTAGCGTTCCTGTGGGAGTTCGTGCTGCGGGGGCGCAAGCGGCTCGGGTACCGGGTGCAGATGGACACCACCGTGACCGGCGAGATCTCCGCCGAGCACGTCGGCGCACTGGAGCTGGTGCACCGGGAAACCGCCCGGTCGCTGGTCAATCCGTCGTTCGTGCTGCTGCGCATCGAAAACCACGGCACAGCCACCATCAAGGAGGCCGACTACCGGAATCCGGAGGCGGTGGCACACGGCGTCCAGATCAGGTTCCCCGGCCGGACGGTCGCCGGGTTCGTGGTGACCGAACTCAGCGACTCGCAGCTGGTCAACAACTTCGGCGAGAAGTCGGGGCTGACCCGCAAGGCGATCGACGACGCGCGCGGCACGAAGGTCGGCGTCATCGAGCTGCCCAAGGCGCGGTTGAACCGGGACGACCACTACAAGGTCCTCGCCGTCCTGGAGCCGGCGCCCGGCAACGGCCCGCTGACCCCGGAGGAGATGAAGCCCTATCTCGAGGGCAATGCCCTCCTCGGCGGCCGGGTGGTCAAGACCGAGAGCGGGACCGGGCTCTCCCGGCGGACGCTGGCACTGCTCGTCTTCCTGGTGGCGATCATCATCGCCCAGTTCGGGGTCTACGTGTTCAACGACCCGTCACCGCTCGACTGTGCCAAGGGGAATCTCACCCTCACCGGTTCCACCGCCTTCGCGCCCGTGCTGGAGGAAGCCACCCGGCAGTACCGGAACAGCTGCGGGGAGGCGAACTTCACGGTGGCGTTCCACGGAAGTACCGAAGGACTGCGCACGCTGAACGAGGCGGGCCGGAAAGCGGGCTCGGGGCCGGACATGCTGAGCTTCACCGACGGCGCCAAGGAGGACGGCTATCCGCAGCTGCTCCCCCGCCCCGTCGCCTTCTCGCTGTTCACGCTCGTCGCCAACAAGCAGACGGGGATCCAGGATCTCAGGGCGGACCAGATCCGGCAGCTCTACGACGGCCGCGTCGGCAACTGGCGGGAGCTCGGCGGCGCCGACCTCCCGGTCCGCCTGATCAGCCGAAGCCCGGATTCCGGCACGCGGCGCGCGTTCCAGACGCGCATCCTCGACGGCAAGCGGGAACCCGGCACCAACTCCGACGACTGCCTGAAGGTGGGCCCCGGCGGGCAGCCCGGTCCCGTCCGGTGCGAACGGCCGACCACCGCCGAGCTGCTGAACGCGGTCGCCAATACGCCCGGCGCCCTCGGGTACGCCGAACTCGGCGGCATCACCGGCCGCGACGACCTCGTCCCGGTCCGCATCGACGGCCATCCGGCCACTTTGGACGGTGCGGTGCACGCCGCCTACCCGTTCTGGGAGACCGAATACGCCTACACCTACGGCGAACCCAAGGCCGGCTCGCTCGCCGCCAGCTTCCTGCGGTACCTGACCAACCAGGTCGGCAAGGACGTCATCCGCTCGTTCGGCAACCGGCCCTGCGCCGAACTGGCGAACCCGGTGCTGTGCCACCCCTGACCGGCACCCCAAGGATCTTCCGGGCATGAAGCACCGACGGCGATGACCTGAACGCCGCACGAACAACCGTTCCAGGCCTCGAATCCGGCGCTTCACAGGCGAGAATCCCTTGGCCAGAAACACTTCTCGCCTTGGGGAGCCCATGAACCGCACCAGCGCCAGACTCGTCGTCGCCCTGCTCGCGACGATCGCCGCCGTCACACTCGGTACCCTGCCCGCGAACGCCGACGCGGCCATCACCACGCTCACCGCGTCGGCGGACCGCACCCGCATCGACGCGGGCCAGTCCCTCACCGTCTCAGGCACGCTGACCCGGGCCACCGCCGACGGCGCCCAGCCGGTGGCCTCGGCCACGATCGGCATCGCCTACTGCCCGGCCCCGTCCTTCTGCGGGGAATTCGTCGCCAAGCCCGTCACCGACGCCGCCGGGCACTACGAGGCCTCGGTGAGCCCCGTCCGCTCCGGCAGCTACCGCGCCGACTTCCTGCCCGCCGACGGCACCCTCGCCAAGGCGACCGCGACCACGGCCCAGATCACCGTGCTGCAGCCCGCCTCGATCCCGGAACGGGACGGCCTTCGTCTTCGGTGCCACCGTCGCCCAGCCCGGGTGGGGCCTGTGGCGCGCGCACTACGCGGGCGTGCCGGACCAGTTCAAGGCGGCGACGAGTGACGTGGCCTTCGTGCGCTGACACCGTGTTGGTCCGTGAAGGCCTCCTTACCGGCGCTTGAATCCATACCGCCGCGCGTAGCGCGTCCGTTGAGGGCGGCGGGGGCATGGATGGACGGTAAGGAGGCCTTCACGGCGTGGGGCGGCGTTCGAGCGCGTGGTCGAGATGGGTGATGACCGCCGGGACGTCGGTGCGCTCGGCGCTGCGGATCAGCTCGATGGCGGCGCGGAGAAGGCTCTCGGGCCGCGCGATCAGGCGGGCGAGCACGGCGGCGCGGACGTCGAGCAGTTCGATGGTGGTTTCGCGCTCGGTACCGCTCTGGCCGGCGAGGATGACGGCGTTGCGCCAGGCCTCTTGACGGGCTCTGCGGATGCTGAAGTCGAGAACGCGTTCGTCGGTGCGGCCACCGAGCCGGTCGAGCAGCCACAGATACGGCGAGACGTCGTCGACGGCCTTCTGCACCGCCAGTACCACGCGCGCCAGGATGTCGTTGATCAGGAGAAAATCGCGGCGCAGTGCGTGGATGTCCGCGCCCGGGCAGGTGTCCGCCGCCGCGATCGCCAGATCGAGGTTGATGTGCGCGTTCACGCCGAGCACCAGGTGCCCGACGATGACGGTGTCCGGATCGGACAGCGTCTCGAAGGCCGTCCGCCAGCACCGAGGCCCGCCCCGGTCACGGAGCCAGGCGTCGTGGGCGTCGAAGTAGCGGTTGCCGAACAACGTGTCGAACCGATCCATCCGCGCGCCGTCGTCGAACTGTCCACTGTGGATGGCGGTGCGCACCTCGACGGTCACTTGCCGGTACAACGCCGCGAAGTAGCCGGCGCGGTCGGCCGCCGCGTGCGCGTCGCGCACGATCCCGGCGAGCCCGGCCACCACTTCGTCGATGTTCCGTGCCGTCATGGGACACCTCCGGGAACTCGGTGACGGCCGCAGTGTCCCCCGATCGGCCGAGGACCCCTCCCGGACACGGGGAGCGACGCACATCACGTGCCGGAAAGCGCCGCCGGGGAAACAACGAGGCGCGCCGGACGTTGTACCGAGTGCCGGTAGGGAACCAGTCCCCGGGCCTCACCCCTCGCCTTCACGGAATACCGCTCCGGGCGGAGCCGTGTCGCGCCACCCGCCGCGAGGCGACGCCCTACCGGCCCCGAGCCCCCGCTCCTGCTCGCAGGGTCTCCCCCACCCCTTCGCTGGGCGGGAGCGGGCCAATCACCACCGATCGGCTAACCCATGCGTGCGACACGATTTGATCGTGCACTCTCCGTACGCGAGAATCTCGGCTCGTGACAGACCGTGACCAACGTCGGCCCCAGAATCGCCAGGAGACCGTGGCACCACCAGCGCGGCCGATGACGCTGACGGAGGCACTCGCCGACGAGCACCCGCTCATCCGCTATCAGGCCCGGCAGCAGCGCTTGCTCGACGCCGGCGAACGCCCCCTCTCGGCCGAAGCGATGACCTCCGCGGACCTGATGCGCGAGCTGTGGCAGCGCAACCGCGACCGCATCCGCGGTCACCGGATCCTGAGCGCCACGCACCCGCGGCGATAAGACCCGCCACCGACCGGCCCGCTCACGGCCGTCCAGATCCGGTACCGGTACGGCTTGTTGACGTGCCGCGGCGCCTGTGCCTATCGTCACATCTGCATTCCGGAAGGCGCCTTCCGCATAGTGAAACAGCTAGCCCACGTCGGACCGTCAGCCCGGCGGGCCGCGTCCCGGCTCGCCCGCGCGGAAGGATCGAGGCCCCATGCGGATTCCCCATTCCCGGAGCAGGACGGCACGCCGGCTCCGCCCGGAGGACGAGCGGCCACCGGTACGTCAGCAGATCCTCTACGGCCTGCAGCACATCCTTTCCATGTACGGCGGCGTGATCGCGGTCCCGCTGATCATCGGCGGCGCCACCGGCCTGCCGCCCGAGCGGATCGCGCTGCTGGTGACCGCGGCGCTGTTCGTCAGCGGTGCCGCGACGATCCTGCAGACGGTGGGCATCCCGTTCTTCGGCTCACAACTTCCGCTCGTACAAGGAATCTCCTTCGCCAGCGTCGCCACGATGACGGCGATCGCGGCCCGCGGCGGCGGGCTGTCCGCGGTGTTCGGCTCGATCATCGTGGCCAGTCTCATCGGGCTGGTGCTGAGCCCGTTCTTCAGTCAGCTCATCCGGTTCTTCCCGCCGGCGGTCACCGGTTCGATCATCACCGTGATCGGTGTTTCCCTGCTGCCGGTGTCGTTCCGCTGGGCGATGGGCGGCACCGCCACGGCCCCCGACTACGGATCGGTCGGCAACATCGCGCTCGCCGGCGCCACGTTCCTCATCGTCCTGCTCGTCAGCAGGCTCCTGCAGGGCCTGCTGTCCCGGCTGTCGATCCTGCTCGGCATCGTGGCGGGCACCCTGGTCGCCTTCGCCATCGGCAAGACCGACTTCTCCGGCGTCGGGCACGGCCCCGTCGTCGCCCTGCCGCAGGTGCTGCCCTTCGGCGCACCCACGTTCTCGGTTTCCGCGATCGTCTCCATGACCGTCGTCATCCTGGTGACCATGATCGAGACGACCGCCGACATCGTCGCGCTCGGCGAAATCGTCGAAACCGAGGTCGGCCCGCGCCGGGTCGGTGACGGCCTGCGCGCCGACATGCTCTCCTCCGCGGTCGCCCCGCTGTTCGGCAGTTTTCCGTGCACCGCCTTCGCGCAGAACGTCGGACTGGTCGCGCTCACCCGCGTCAAGAGCCGCTACGTCGTCGCCACCGGCGGGCTGATCCTCGTCGTCCTCGGCCTGCTGCCGGTACTCGGCCGCGTGGCCGCCGCGATCCCCCAGCCCGTCCTCGGCGGCGCCGGGATCGTCCTGTTCGGCATGGTCGCCGCCAGCGGCATCCGCACCCTCGCCAAGGTCGACTACGACAACAACCTCAACCTCGTCATCGTCGCCGCGGCACTCGGCTTCGGCATCATCCCGATCGCCGTTCCCGGGTTCTGGTCCCATTTCCCCGGCTGGTTCGCCACCATCATGGACTCCGGGATCAGCTCCGCCAGCGTCGTCGCCGTCGTGCTCAACCTCGCCTTCAACGAAACCAGGGCGCTGCGCCGATCCGGACCGTCCACAGTGGCCGCGGCGCCGAGCCCCGGCACCGTCACGCGCCCGGATTCCCCGGACGGCGTAACGGAAACCGGCTGATCAGGCTTCCTGACGCGGCCCGAAGGCCACGATCGGCAGCTGCGAAACCAGGCCGCGCCGCGCGGCGTCACTACCGTCGTAAGGACGACCCACCAGTTTGCCGAGCAGCGGACGCAGTATCGGCCGGATCCACCGGTTGCGCCGCTCGTAGGCGGTCATCACGGCGAACGCCTCCTCCTCGTCGAGGACACGGTGCCGTGGTGTGAACCGCCGCCTGCCGACGACGACCTCGAGCGGCGGGCTCGCCCGGATGTTGCGGTACCAGTCGGCGCCGGGGCCGAGCCCGGCGACGACCATGACCTCACCGGAGGCCGGAGCCGAGCCGATCACCTCCAGCACGGTGCGGTACCGGCGGCCGGACCGGCGCCCGGTGTGGGTCAGGCACAGGAACCGGCTCCCCAGCAGCCAGCCGAGCCCTCGGTCGTAAAGCCGCAGCGGTGCCCGGAAGACCGCCCGCAGGACGGGGCCGGGCTGGGTTTTCGTCACGGGTGTGTCCTTCCGTCGATGCCGGGCGAGGTGGTCCACCGCCCGGGAGATCCGCTGTCGCGCAACCGGTTGATCAGCTCCGTCGGCTTGCCCGCCACCGCGGCGGTGACCAGGCGGTCGAGACCCGGCAGCCGCGAGGCTCGCATCGCGAGCCTGCGGACGTGCAGGGACAACCGCGAGGCGGGGACGAACCAGCGCGCGGTGGATCGGGCGTCCCGCTGGGTGCGTTCCACGACCGGACGCCACATCCGCTCGTAGCCGGCGAGCCCCGCTTCCACGGACGAGGCGCGGGCCAGCCGGTCGGCCAGGACGAAGGCACCCGCGATCGCGAGCGAAGCCCCTTGCCCCGCAAGCAGGGACACCGCGTAGGCCGCGTCGCCGAGGAGCACCACGCGATCCCGGCTCCACCGGGGCAGCACGATCTGCGCGACCTGGTCGTAGTACACCTCGGCCGGGGGCGGGCAGCGGTCGAGTGCGCCCGGCACGACCCAGCCCAGCGAGCCGTACCCGGCCCGCAGCGCGGCGCGCGCGTCCACGGGAAGCGCGGCATCCCAGGTGCGATGGACGGCGAACGCGGCGACCTCGCCATCGCGCAGACCGTAGAACCCCATCTGCGCGCCGACCGTTTCGGTCAGGCAGAAGCGATCCCCGACGGCGGCGTGGATCTCCGGGTCACGGAAGCGGAACGCGGCGGTGTGGAAGCCGAGGTGGCGCAGGAACTCCGGCTCGGGACCGAACCACAGGCGCCGGACGGCCGAGTGGACGCCGTCGGCTCCCACCAGCAGATCGGCCTCGACCACCTCGCCGCCGTCGAGGGTGCACCGCACTCCGTCGCGAGTCGTGTCGATCCCGGTGAGGGACGTACCGAACCGCAGCTCGACCCCCGCGGGAAGCGCATCCCGCAGCGCGCATTCGAGATCCGGCCGCATGACGCTCAAAAGCCGTCCCGCCAACGGACCGGCGAACTGGGTGAGCCGCAACCCCGCGCGACGGCGGCCTGATCCGTCGACGAACGCCGCCTCCTCGACGTAGTAGGCACGGGCCTGGATCGCGGGCAGCACCCCCATTTCCTCCGCCGCGTCGTACCCCGGGCCGAAGAAGTCGATCATGTAGCCCTGCGCTCGTGGCCCCGCCGCCTTCTCCAGCACCACGACCTCGGCCCCGAGCGCGGCCAGCCGGTTCGCGCACGCGAGGCCCGCGATCCCCGCGCCGCAGATCACCACCTTCATCCGTCGCCTCTCTCCGCCTCAGCCGCGCTCGACGAGGCGGCGCAACACCGGCGCGACCGCGGCGGCGGTGATGCCGGGGTTCAGTGCCCGATGCAGCAGCACGCCGTCGATCGCGGCGGCCAGTACCGCGGCCGTCTCCGCGGGCGCCGGGATCCCGCGCGCGCCCAGCCACTCGGCGAGCCGCTCCCGGAAACCGGCGACGACCTCGCTGATCGCGTCCCGCAGTTGCCCGTCACGGGTGGCCGCCAGGTACGCCTCCATGAACAGCACCGACAGCGGATCATTGCCGTCGTAAGGCTCGAGCGCGGCGAGCATGGCCTCCAGCAAGTCGCCCGGGCTTCGCACGGCCGCGAGCGACGACGTCGTTTCGTCGAGCAGTCCACGCATCTCCGCCACCACGGCTTCGACGAGCAACGCCCGCAACGACGGGAAGTGGTAGTGCACCACGCTCGGGGTCACCCCGGCGCGTTCCGCCAGCACCCGGGTGCTGACCGCGGACCAGCCCCGTTCCGGGATGAGCTCGACCGCGGCCCGCATCAGCCGCTGCCGCACTTCCCGGCCGCGAGCGGCCGCCGCGTTCGTCATCCGCCACGCCTCCTGGTAGGGCAGTCGTCCTGTACGACCGCCCTACCAGGGTTGCAGACAACTATTGATTGATGCAACAGTTGTCCGGTGCCGATTCCTGCCACCCCGCGAGCCGCGCCGCGCGACATGTCTGTCCACAGTAGATTTTCCGGCACGATGTCCGGAATGCTCCGTTGACGAGGGTGAGCGGCTCTTGCACGTCGTTCAGGACGCCCACCACATCGCGGATGAGCGAGCGGTCCCGCGCGACAACGCCTAAGTTCATCTCATGACGTACGGGGGTCCAGGACCGAACCATCCGCAGCAGCCCGCCTGGCAGCAGCAGCCGGGCCCGCAGCCGCACGGCATGCCACCACAAGGCATGCCACCGCGGGGAAGGCCGCACTGGCAGCCGCATCCACCCCAGCGCGCACCCGAGCAGGCACCGCTGACGCTGCCCGGCTGGGGTGCCGTCCCGGCACTGCTCGGCGTGGTGCTCGCCGCGGTCGGCCTGTTCGCGCTCAAATGGGCCGGGGACGCGACCTTCGCCGATCTCAACGAATCGATCCGGCACGCCACGGGCGCCACGAGCGACCTCACCGGCAACGGCCGGTGGATCAGGATCTACTTTCCCCAGGGTGTCATCATCGCGCTGGCACTGGCCGCGATTCCTCCGGCGCTGTGGTCACTCGGCTCCCTCCGCTCGGCGAAAAGCGTCCAGCGCCGCGGCGGGCTCACGAGGAAGGTCCTCCAGGAGGGCCGGACCGGGCCGACCCGGGCGGTGATCTCCGTCCTCGCCGGCCTCTGCCTGCTCTACCACGTGATCAGCCTGCTCGTCCTGACCGACGGCGGCGAGTACCTCGGCAAGCTCGGCCCCGGTCCGTGGCTGCTGCTGGCCGGGACCGCGCTGTCCGTCGCGGGTGCCGTGATCGGCCCGCGTGTTCGCCGGTAGCCCCGCTACGCGCGGCCGGTGAGGGCCCCGGCGGCGTGGGCCAGCGTGGTGGGCCAGGAGTCGACGATGCGGTTGCGCGCCCACCGCAGCGACACCCCGGTCGCGAGCACCAGGTACGGCCCGGCACCCCAGCGCGTCGCGACGACCGCGCCGGTCCGGTCCGGTTCCCCGTCGGCGGGCGCGCCGCCCGGCAGGAAGTCGATCGTGAACCCGCTCCCCGCCCCGGAAAGATCGTCCTTCAGCCCGGCCGACGCCGCGGTGTAGCGGCGCAGCCCCGCCCGCACGGTGGCGTCCTCCGACATCGGCGCGGCGGGGTGGGCACTGTTGTAGGCAGCCAAAGTTTCGTAGCACGGCACGGTCATGATCCATACCGTATCCGGCATACCGCCCACCCGCCCCCGGCGTTAACCACCCGGTTACGAATCGCACAGCCCCCTCACAGCAACCCGCCCGGATCGCCCACCGCCGCCGGAGGAACTCCAAAAAGGGTAGTCACCGCTTGAAGTCGTCTCCTTTCGGGTAGTTACCATGGTATGCCTGCCTTTGCCAGCTCCCGACACGCCGCCGCTTCCCAGCCCCAGCCGCGCGGAACCCGCGTCACCGCCTTCAGCGCCCCGTAGCGAGCACCCAAATAGTCCACAAAGGACACACCGGGTCATCGCGCCGAAGCCCGCGTCCCGAACGACGCGTTGCGGACGATCAACGTCTCCAACGCGTCGTTCGGGACATCGCCATTCACGACCCCGCCGACCAGCGCAGCCGTCTCTTAATGCCACTGTTATCCCGCGTGGCACTTTTCACGGGCTGTCAAGGTGTTTTTCCCGTCCATCATGGGACACAGCGGATGAAATCATTTCGTGATTGGTCGTTTCGGAGCACAAGCAACACCGTGACCAGCACGTACGATGAATGACTGGCTGCACGAAAAGCCATCCCCGCATTCGACCGCATCGACTCATGAGGGGTGGAAATGCTTGTGTCTCGCGCAAAAACCCGCTTCGCGGCCCTGCTCGGCGCCGTGGTGCTGGTCCTCGGCGGCACAACCGGGGCCGCCGCGGAATCGCCCGGTCACCGGTTCGGCGACTGGCCAAGCTGGCAGGGCGATCCCTCGGGATCGCGGTTCAACGCGGCCGAACACCACATCACCCGGCACACCGCGGGCAGGCTCGGCCTCAAATGGGCCTTCGCCTATCCGAAGACGTTCTTCCCCGCCAAGAGCCAGCCCGCGGTCGTCGGCGACGGCGTCTACTTCGGCGGTCCCGACGGCAAGTTCTACGCGGTCGACGCCGAAACCGGTGCCACCCGGTGGAGTTTCGACCTCGGCACGGTCGACAAGGGCGGCGTCGTCATCGACGGGCCGTCCGTGGCACGGGGCAAGGTGTTCTTCGGCGACAGCCGCGGCTACCTGTACGCGCTGGAGCAACGGACCGGAAAGCTGGTGTGGGCCAAGCAGACCGAACCGCACCCCGCCGGAATGCACACCAGCTCCCCGCTCTACCACGACGGGCACGTCTACGTCGGCTCGTCGAGCGGCGAGATGCTCAACCCCGACGTCAAGTACCCGTGCTGCACGTTCCGCGGCCACATCGACTCGTTCGACGCCGAGACCGGGGATCTGACCTGGCGCTACTACACGGTCCCCGAGCCGAAGGCCGTCGGCACCTGGCCCAGCGGGGCGACCCGGTACGAGCCGTCCGGTGCCGGGGTGTGGAGCTCGCCGGTGGTCGACGAGCGCACCGGCACCCTGTACGTCGGCACCGGACAGCTCTACTCCGGCACCACCGGGGACTTCGACACCCTGCTGGCACTCGACTCGCGCACCGGCGCGGTGCGCTGGAAGCAGCAGGTGACCAAGGCCGACACCTGGCGGCTGCTGTGCGGCAAACCCGACAACGAGGGGTACTGCCCCGGCCAGAAGGACGGCACCGCACTGGATTACGACATCGGCGCGACGCCGACGCTGTTCCGGTCGGGCGGGCGCACGATGGTCGGCGTCGGCCAGAAGAGCGGTGTCTTCCACGTGTTCGACGCGCGCACCGGCGAGGTTTCGTGGCGCCGCCAGCTGTCCGAGCCGATGCCCGGCGGCGGCCTGTCCGGCATCCAGTGGGGTACCAGCTTCGACGGCCACAACCTTTACGTGGCAACGAACTGGGCCAATCCGGGCACCCTGTTCGCGCTCGATCCCGAGGACGGCGACATCGTGTGGCAGACCCCGAGTCCCGCCGACGGCTGCACCACCGGCGGCGCGGCCCAGTTCCCTGCCGTGTGCAAACGGGCGCACACCCCGGCCGTGACGAGCAGTCCCGGTCTGGTGTACGAGGGCAGCGTCGACGGCAAGATGCGCGTCTACGACTCGCGGACCGGCGCCGTGCTGTGGACCTTCGACACCATCCGCGACTTCGCCGGGGTCAACGGCCTGACCGGGCACGGCAGCGCGATCTCCGGCAACGGTGGCGCGGTGGTCAGCCACGGCACGCTCTACGTCCAGTCGGGCTACTGGCCCGCCTACCCGAGTGACCACGGAAACGTCCTGCTCGCGTTCGGGCTCTGACGCCCGGCCTCCGCCAAGGAGCTTCCGATGAGAACCCCGACCCACCGGCGCTTCACCCGCGCCGCACTGGTGTGCGTCCTGGCCGTCTCGCCGATCACCGCGGCCGGTTCGGCCCAAGCAGGCGAGAAGACGGTCACCGTCACCGAAGGCACCAACCTCGCCGTGACGGTGTCCCCGCGGGACGGCACGCTCGTGTTCGACCTCCAGGGACAGTTGTTCTCCGTGCCGCGCGAGGGAGGCACCGCCACCCCGGTCGGCGACGACCTGCTCGACCCGTTCTGGCCGGTTTTCTCCCCCGACGGCAAGGAAATCGCCCTCCAGTCCTACGCCGACGGCATGTTCCACATCACCGTGATCACCCCGGACGGCCGGACGTCGCGGCAGCTCACGTACGGCGAGCACGACGACCTCCAGCCCGCGTGGTCCCCCGACGGCACGAAGATCGCGTTCAGCTCGGACCGGGCGGGCGCGGCCGACATCTGGACCGTCGACGTACGTACCGGCGAAACCCGGCAGATCACCAAGAGCACGACGCAGAAGTCCCAGCCGACCTGGGCCCCGGACGGCAAGAGCATCGCCTACGTCCAGGGCACCGGCATCGAGAGCATCGACCTGGCCACCGGCGCCGTGCGCGCCGTGGTCCCGCCGGGCAGATCGTTCCTCGGGGCGCCGTCCTGGTCCCCGGACGGACGCACGCTCGCCTTCCTGCGCACCGGCAAGGAGGGCAGGACGCTCATGGTCTCCGAGTCCGGCACCGTACGTCAGGTGGGGACTTACACCGACGTGTTCCCGTTTCCCGCGCGCTGGCTTTCCGCGCACGAGCTGATCTACGGCGCCAACGGCAAGATCGCCGTCTCCGACACCGCGACCGGCGCCGGCCGGGCCGTGCCGTTCTCGGCCACCTTCACCGTCAGCCGGGACGAGTACGCCCGGAAGACCCATGACTTCGACACGCGGCATCCTCGGCCGGTGCGCGGCATCGCGGGTCCGGCGCTGTCCCCGGACGGTCGGTCGGTGGCTTTCAAGGCGCTCAACGACCTGTGGCTGCTGCCGATCGACGGCAAGCCACAGCGGCTGACCCACGACCAGTTCTCCGAATGGGATCCGGTCTGGTCGCCCGACGGCGGGCGCATCGCGTACGCCTCCGACAAAGCGGGCACCGAAGACCTGTACGTGCTGGACGTGGCAGGGGGCGGCGAAAAGCGGGTCACCTCGCTGCCCGGCGCCGAGGTTTCCCCCGCCTGGTCCCCCGACGGGAAGAAACTGGCGTTCGAGGACCAGGACGGCCTTCTGTCCACTGTGGACCTGGCGAGCGGCGCGGTGACCAAGGTGCTGGGACCGCTGAACACGCCCGGCAGGCCGAGCTGGTCCCCGGACGGCCGGTTCCTCACGCTGACCGTGTCCGCCGGGCAGCGCAACCAGATCCTGCTCGTGGACGTGGCCGCGGGCACGACGAGGACGATCGAGCCCTCGCCGTACGGCTCGGTGTCCACCCGCGGTGACGACGGCCCGCTCTGGTCGCCGGACGGGCACTGGCTCGCGTTCTCCCAGGACAGCACGATCCACCTGCTTCCGGTCGACGCCACGGGCACCCCGACCGGGCCCGCGCGGCGCATCACCGACGAGGCCAGCGACGCGCCGAGCTGGAGCGGCGACTCGAAGACGGTGCTGTACCTGCACAACGGCACTCTCCGGCTGACCACAGTGGACGGAGAATCCACCCGGGACATCCCGCTCGACCTCACCTTCACCCAGGACAAGCCGGACTCCCGCCTGGTGATACACGCCGGGCGGCTGTGGGACGGCCGTCATCGCGAACCCCGCACCGACGTCGACATCATCGTGGTGGGCAACCGCATCAGGCGGATCGAGCCGCATCGGGAGGACCGGCAGCGCGCGGGCTGGCAGTTCATCGACGCGAGCGAGCAGACGGTCACCCCCGGGCTCGTGGACATGCACAACCACCAGGAGATGCGGTCGAGGTTCTTCGGCGACCGGCAGGGCAGGCTGCTGCTGTCCTACGGGATCACGACCACCCGCTCCACCGGCGACCCCGTCTACCGGGCGCTGGAGGACCGCGAGGCACTCACCTCCGGCGACCGGATCGGGCCGCGGTTCTTCATGACCGGCGAAATGCTGGAGGGGTCCCGGGTCAGCTGGGAGTTCGCCAGGCCGGTCCGCGACGAACGGCAGCTCGCGCTGGAGATGTCCCGCGTCCGCGCCCTCGGCTACGACCTGGTGAAGACCTACCAGCGCTTCCGGAACGACTGGCAGACCGAGGTCACCGAGCAGGCACACGAGATCGGCATTCCCACCACGTCGCACTACCTCTACCCCGCCATCGCCCACGGCGTCGACATGAAGGAGCACCTCGCGGGGCCGTCGCGCTGGGGATTCGGCTTCTCACACGAAGGTTCCCTCGGCGGGGCGTACGACGACGTCATCCAGCTGGCGGCACAGGGCAAGATGCCGTTCAGCACCACACTGTTCAGCTCCAGCTCGCTGCTCGCCGACGACCCGGCCATGGTCACCGACCCCCGGCTGAGTGCGCTCTACACCCGCTCGCAGCAGGAGATCCTGCACGCGAAGCTGCTGTGTGCGCAGGGTAAGGGACCGTGCGGTTTCCTCGACGCCGACGCGGCGCGGACCCGTAAGGAGGTCGACCTGATCAAGCGCCTGCTCGCGGCGGGCGGCACCGTGCTCACCGGGACCGACGCGCCGCTCGACACCACGGCCGTGAGCCTGCACCTGAACGTGCGGGCGATGGCCAAGTACGGCGTCGATCCGTTCCAGGTGCTGCAGAGCGCGACTCTGCTGTCCGCCCGGCAGCTCGGGGTCGAACGCGATCTGGGCAGCGTCGAGGAGGGCAAGCTCGCCGATCTCGTGTTCACCGACGGCGACGCGTCCCACGACGTGAACCGGCTCATCGACGTCCGGATGGTGGTGAAGAACGGCAAGCCCTACACGATCGACGACCTGACCGCGCCGTTCCGCACCCCACCTCACGGTGCTCCCCGGTGACGGCACGACTTTCGGGCCTACAGGCCGGTGCGTCCGGACCACTACCGTGATGTGGTCTAGACCTCTCAAGAGAGGAACCCTGCGATGAAAGTTTCCCGCACCGCCCTCAAACTGGCGGTCCTGACCATCGTGCTCGGCACGGCCTCGGTGTTCACCGCCACCCCCGCCCTCGCACACGGCTCGATGGGCAACCCGATCAGCCGGATCATGCAATGTTTCCAGGAAGGTCCGGAGAACCCGCAGTCCGCCGCGTGCAAGGCCGCCATCGCGGTCGGCGACAGCTGGCCGATCTACGACTGGGACGAGGTCAACATCGGCGACGCCAGCGGACACAGCCGCGAGATCATCCCGGACGGCAAGCTGTGCAGCGCGGGCCGGGACAAGTACAAGGGGCTGGATCTGGCGCGGGCCGACTGGCCGGCGACGACGCTGCCGAGCAGCGGCCCGTACACCTTCCAGTACCAGCTCACCGCCGCGCACGAGGGCACCTTCGAGCTGTATGTCACCAAACCCGGCTACGATCCGGCCAAACCGCTGAAGTGGTCCGACCTCGAAGACAAGCCGTTCTACCAGCAGGACAACCCGCCCATCGCCGGAAACGCCTATCAGCTCCGCGCGAACCTGCCGGGCGGGCGCACCGGCCGCCACCTGATCTACTCGATCTGGCAGCGGCACTGGCCGGACTCGGGCGAGGCCTTCTACTCCTGCTCGGACGTGCTGTTCCGCTGAGCCCGCGGCACACCCGGGCCAGGCCCGCACGAAGAGGAACCGCGGTCCACCACCGATGATGGACCGCGGTTCCGCTGGTCACCGGGACGGCAGGCGGGGGCTCGGGCACCGGCCGCCCCGGCATGTCCGGAGCGCGTCAGACGTCGAGCGCGCCAAGATTGACCAGGCGGCCACCCGTACACGTGAGCCGGACGGGGTACGTGCCCACCGCGCGCAGCGTGCTGCTCTTGACCCGCTGGCCGTTCGAGCAGTCGATGTACACCTGGATGGCACCGGACGTCACCCGGCAGCTGAAGTCGACAACGGTGAACGGTGCCACGCTGACGAAGTTGCAGCTGAAGACGGCAGCGGCGGCCGTGTTCCCGCCCTGCGGGCTCGCGATCCGCTCGCTCACGACCTGCGCGGTACCGGCGCCCGCGGGCGCCGCGGAGGCCACGGCGGGTGCGACGAAGAGCGCCGCGATCGCGAAGGCCAGCAGGAGCACGGGTTTCATCGCCGCCGCGGCGAGCGAACCGGATCCGCTGAGTGGTCGACGCATGATGATCCTCCTCGGGGATTTCAGTAAGGGCTTTCTTGCCGTGGCGACATCGTTTCAGGAGGTCGGCGCGGAAATATACGTGATTCCGCGTGAAAACGGCCGGTCACGACCAAGATCGATTCATCATTTTCCCGGGTTCAGCGCGAGTTAAGCCGGGCTGGGTACCCTCGCCGCGGACACCAGCACACGCAGGTGGCGACGAGGGGGCCGAGGGATGAAAGGCCTGTTCAAGTCGTTGTGGGACAGCGCGGACGGCAACGCGCGCCGGGCGGTCGACATCTACGTCGACCAGCTCCCCGATTTCCGTTCGGCGGCGGAGAATCCGCATGCGCGAGCCTCGATGCTGGAATTCGCGGTACTGCTCAGACGACGTGAAGCCGAGCTCGCGGGTGATGGTGCGCCATTCACCGACAACGATTTGAGAATGTTGGCCGCGTTCGGCGAGGAGCGCGGTGCGCAGGGAGTCTCACTGCCTTCGGGGCGACGCGTTCTCGATCTGCACGACGTTCTCACTCTCCGGGAAATCCACGAAGCGGCGGGCTTGAACCAGGCCGACCAGGTGACGCGGCTGATCGGCTGGCTTCCCGCCAATGCCCTGGCCGGGAAAAGTGCCTACACCCAGGGCTTCCTGAACGGGCGGAAACGGCTGATCCCCTTCGTCGAACGTGTTCGGGATCTTGCCGCGACACTGCTCGCAGACGAATTCGTGGCACCCGGCCTCACGGAAAGCCTCGGCATGAGGACGTCCGAGAAGTATCTGATCACCGTCGTGCGGGTTTCCGGCTCCCCGCTACCGGCCGCCCAGCGACGGGAAGAGATCGTCGGCGCGTTGCTGAAGCACTGCCGGGTGCCGATGATCTGGCGCGAATCCGATGAGCTGGTGGCCCTGCTCCCCGGCGACAACGCCGAAGCGGCGGAGGAACGCGCGATCCGCCTCGTCGGCGACTTCGCGCGGTTGATCGAGCGGCCGTGCGCGACGGGAGCGGCCTCGGGAAATGTCCGGGCGCTGGGCGACACGTTCGCGCTGGCGCGCCGGATCAGCCGGGTGGCACCGCTCGAAACCGTGCCAAGTCACCTGTGTTCCCTGGCCGACGTCTTCGTCGAACTCGGCGTCGCACACCTGCCGCCGGTCGACGACTGGTTGCGGGAATTCGCGCGGCGACTGACCAGCGGGCCGGATCTGGTGACCACGCTGGACGCCTACTACCGGCACGACATGAACCGGATGAACACCGCGGGCGCGTTGCGTATCCACCCGAGAACCCTGGACTACCGCTTCCACCGGGTCCGCGAACTCGTCGGGCTGGATCCCGGTTCACGTCAAGGTGTCCGCGTCCTCAGCACCGTGGTCACCCACGTACGCGCCGGACGCTGGAGCTGAACTCGCCGCCGGGCGAGCGGAGGTCGGTTCCGGCGGCCCGCACCGCCGGAACCGATCCCCGTTTCTCAGGCCGCGCTCTTCTTCCGGGACTTGCGCTTCCGCGGTGCCTCGGCTTCCTGCGGAGCCGCCTCGGCCTGCTCGAACGCCTCCACGACCTCGGTCGGAATCCGGCCGCGGTCCGACACCGCGTAGCCGTTCTCCACCGCCCAGGCCCGGATGGCGCGAGACCGCTCCCGGTCCACCGGAGCCGAGGGGGCCGCGGCGCTGGCGGACTGGCCGGCGGCCAGCCGCACCTTGCGGCCGCCCACCCGCCGGGCCGCGGACACGTACTGCGCCAACGCGTCCCTCAGATCGTCCGCGTTCTCGTCGGAAAGGTCGATCTCGTAGCTCACACCGTCCAAACCGAACGGCACCGTCTGCTGTGCTTCGCTACCGTCGATGTCGTCCGTAAGCTGGACAAGCACCTTCTGCGCCATCGCTTGTTCTCTCTCGTCGTCATTCAGGAACAACCCGGGTACCGGTCAGTTCCCGGAACATTGCCCTCCCCCATCCGGCGGCATATTACCCGAATGCCGTATCGGCTGTCGCGTCGAGCAAATTCTCTCGATCCTTTTCCGTCACTCGGCCCCTTCGCCGGGCGTCCACACTGGACCGTGGCGAATGTCGCGGGGCACGCTAACCGGCCACGATCCGGGCGACCGCCTTGGCGATCAGTTCGTCGCGGTCCTCGGCGGAGAAGACGTCCGGCAGGGTGAGCTGTTCGACGATCAGCCAGTTCAGCGCCAGGTAGAGCAGGCGAACGGCGGTAGCGTCGCCGGGCAGACCGGACGCTTCGTGATGGGCGATGTTCGCGTCGATGTCGGCGCGAACCCGTTCGGTCAGCAGCGCGCGCAGTCCGGGGCGCCGGGTCGCCTCCAGCCGCAGTTCCAGCAGAGCGAGATAACCGGCACGGAACTCGGCGATCCTGGCCACGGTGTCCCGCATCACTTCGGTGTAGGCGTGGCGGCTCCGCGCGTTCGCGAGCCGCCGGACAAGTGCGGGATCCTCGGGCCGCAACCGCTGATACACCCGGGTGCCCGCCTGCACGAGCAGATCGTCGCGATTGGCGAAATAGTTCGATGTCGTCCCCACGGGCACCGCCGCCCTGGCATCGACGGCTCGGAGGGTCAGCCCGCGTGCCCCCAGTTCCGCCAGCAGCTCGATGGCGGCGTCGAGCAGGGCGGTCCGGCGTTCGGTGTTCGTGCGCATCAGATTGACACCACTTCAGTTGAAGTACTACGGTTGAACCACTTCACTTAGAGTACTTTACTGGGGGCCCGCTTGCGCAAGCTCGTCTACTACATCGGGATGTCCTTGGACGGCGTCATCGCCGGACCCGAGGGACAGGTCGACTTCTACACCCAGGGCACCGAAGCCGATGCCTCGTACGCGGCATGGGTCAACGAGCGCTATCCCGAAACCGTCCCCACGCCGATGCGGTCCTCGGCCGGGCTCGAGAACGTGCCCGGCAAACGGTTCGACACCGTCCTGATGGGACGGGGCACCTACCAGCTGGTGCTCGACCACGGCCTCACCAGCCCGTACGCCCATCTCCGGCAGTACGTGGTGTCCGGCTCCCTGGGCGAGATCGCCGACCCGGCGGTGACACTGGCCGAGGGCGATCCGATCGCGCTCGCGCGCGAGCTCAAGCAGGAGTCCGGTTTGGACATCTGGCTGTGCGGCGGCGGCAAGCTGGCCGGAGCGCTCCTCCCCGAACTGGACGAGCTGATCGTCAAGAGCTACCCCGTGGTGGCGGGCGCCGGGATCCCCGCGTTCGGCGGCGAGTTCAGCCCGGCCCGGTTCACGCCGGCCCGGCGCGAGTCGTTCGAGAACGGAACCACCATGACGTGGTACAGCAGGCCGTGACGGGCGCCACGACGCGGGCCACCGTGTTCGTCATCGAAGGTAAAGCCCGCCGTTGGCGTCCCAGCAGGCGCCGGTGACCGAGGCGGCATCGGGCGAGGCGAGCAGCGCGACCATCCGCGCGATGAACGCGGGATCACCGAGCTTGCCGACCGGGATGTTCCGCACGAAGCCCTCGAGGTTTTCCTCCCCGATGATCGCGCGGACCATCGGACTGTCCAGCGGCCCTGGCGAGACGGCGTTCACCGTGACCCCGCGCGACGCGAGTTCGCGGGCGAACACCTTGGTGGCGGCGATGATCGCGCCCTTGGAGGAGGCGTAGTGCCCGCCGGTCCCGGTGCCGCCGTTCTGCCCTGCCAGCGACGCCATGTTCACGATCCGGCCGTAGCCCTGTGCCGCCAGGTGCGCGCCGAAGACCTGGCAGGCGGTGAACGTGCCGCCGACGTTGACCTTCATGACCGCGTCCAGTTCCTCCGGCGTGATCTCCAGCAACGCCTTGGCCTGGGTGCGGGCCGCGTTGTTCACCAGCACGTGCACCGCGCCGAAGTCCGCCAGCACCCCGGCCAGCAAGGACTCCAGCGCCACGCGTTCGGCGACGTCCACCGCGTATCCCCTGGCGGTGGCGCCCGAGACATCCAGTTCCGCCGCCAGCGCGTCGGCGGCGGCGCCGTCGAGATCGGCGATGGCGACGCGATATCCGTCGGCGTGCAGGCGGCGCACGATCGCCTCGCCGAGCCCGTTGCCGCCGCCGGTGATCACGGCGGTCCGCGCGGTACCCGCGTAGCCCTCGGTCATCCCGTTCTCCCTCCTCAGCCGGGAAGTTCGACGTCTTCGCGCACGGTGAGCGCGCGGCCGATCCTGGCCTCGACCTTCGCGAACCGCCAGAGCTTGACCTCGCCGTCGCCGACCGGTGTGGTACGGAACAGGTCGCACGCGGCCTTCACGGTTTCCTGTGTGTCGACATCGGCCAGCAGGTAGCAGGTCCACGGCCAGCCTTCGGAAGGGCCGACCATGTGCGCGTCGTCGTCCATGTCGCCGATGAAGTCCACGCCCGGCAACGCCTTGATTCCGTCCATCATGGACACGAAGGCCTGCCAGACATGGCCCGCCGTGATGCCGTCGGCGGGCAGGTCGAAGAAGTTCTGGTTGATGCCGATGCAGAACAGCACGCGCAGGGGCGGTGTGCTCACGGTGATTCTCCTCGTGGTGGTCGGTCGGGGCTCAGCGGAAACCGCGCGAAGTGGGCGGAAGTCCCATGAGGACGGCACCCGCCGCGTCGAAGACGGCCGGGCCGAGGAACGCGTGCTGCTTGGGGACCAGTGCGTCGCCTGCCAGCTCCTGCAGCGGGTGCCCGGTGTGGATGGGCGCGGTCCCGGAGATCTCGACCAGGCCGCCCACCACGTCGGAGGAGACCTTGGCCAGATGCGCGGAAGCGAGCCGCAGCAACGCGTTCTGCTCGTCGGTCGCGGTGTTGCCTGCCAGCACGTGCTGCCACACCTCCTCGCTGAGATCGTAGAACCAGGCGCGAGCCGAACGCAGCTCCGCCTCGGCGCGGGCGACGCCGGTGCGGTAGTAGGGCCGGTCGGCGAGCTTCGGCGCGCCGGTGATCCCGGTGTACCCGCCGCCGACCCGTTCGGCGTGGTCCAGTGCGGCCCGCGCGACCCCGGCGCCGACCACGGCGAGCACCTGCGAGGCGTAGGCGATCGCCGGATAGTGGTAGAGCGGCTCGTCGACAGCGGGCTCCCCGCCGCGGATGAACGTCCACTCGCGCGGCACCTCCACCCCGCGGACCACGATGTCGAACGAGCCGGTGGCGCGCATGCCCACCACGTCCCAGTCCTGGAGGATCTCGACCTGTTCGGGCCGCAGCACGGCAGTGCGGGGTTTGCCGTCGGACTCCGCGTCGCCGGGCAGCCCGACCCCGATCCGGTCCGCGCCCATGCAGCCGCTGGCGAGCTTCCAGTGCCCGTCGACCAGGAACCCGCGCTCGGTGGGTTCGGCGTGCTGCGTCGGAAAGAGCGCACCGGCGAATACGACGTCCGGCCCGTCGCGGTAGAGCTCGGCCTGGGTGTCCAACGGCAGCGCGGCCAGATAGATCAGCGCGGAGCCGAAGCTGGCGACCCAGCCCGTCGAGCCGTCCACGACGGAGATCCGCTCGATCAGGTCCAGGAACTCGGCGGGTGGGAGCGGGCTGCCGCCGAACCTGGCGGGCGCGGCCGCGCGGTAGACGCCGACCTGTTCGAGCCGCGCGACGAAGTCCTTCGGGACATACCTCAGCTCGTGGAACTCGCGCCGCCGCTCGGCCAGTTCGGCGAGTACGTCGTCGAACCCGGCGTCGCCGGGCACCGGGTCCGGTGCCTTCTCCTGAGTGTGCACCACGCCTCCTCTTCATCGCGTGTCCGGAAGTACGACACCACCAGCCGACCGGCTGGCGCGGCCCCGCCACCCGGCTGGAACCGGCCCGGCATCCGTCGTGCACCGGCGGAAATCACGGGCAGGTGATCGTAGCCGGGCATTAGAGTCGGCCTCCGGTGGGGAAATTCGGCTCGAGCGGAGTAGTGGTGAAGCGGACGATCGTCGTGACGGACCGGGCAGCGGCCCGCTTCCGGAGGCTGCCGTGGTGATCTCCCGGCAGACCGTGCTCGGCCTGGTCGCCGTGCTGGTCGTCGCGGCCGCGATCGTGGCCAGGCTCGTGCTGTGGACGAGTGCGCCCGCCCTGTTCACCATCGCGGGCACGGTCAAGGCCGCCCAGTGCGCCGCCGGCCCGGCCCCCGAGGTGCCGGTGGAGGTCGTCGGCCCGGACGGCACGCTGCTGAGCGTCGGCACCGCCCAGCGGCAGGCGTGTTCGACGCGCTTCTCGGTGCCCGATGTCCCGGCAGGCCAAGGCAGGTACGGCATCCGGATCGAAGGCCTCGGCGACCAGGTGCACTGGAAGGACGAGGACGAGTCCCGTGCGGGCGTCAACATCAACGTGAACGCCTGAAGACCTTACCGGAACTAGATTTCACACTGTCCGAAAAGGACTTCGTAGGGGAAGGAAGGTCGTGATGGGCGCGGGTTCTTCGTGGGAGGACCTCGCGGACGCGAGCGGTGACGAGCCAGCCGGTGAGCGGGTGAAGATCGACCGTGCGCGGGTGTGGCGGATCTTCGCGCCGTACCGGTGGCGGCTCGGCGGTCTGCTGGCACTCATCGCGTTCACGTCCATCCTCGGCATCTTCACCCCGTTCATCGTGCGAGCCATCGTGGACGACGCGCTGGTGAACCGGGACCTCGTCCTGCTGCTCGCCCTCGTCGGCGCGCTGATCGGGTTCGCGGCGGTGGCGGCGGTCGTGCAGGTCGGGGAGATCCTGATCGCGTCGCGGGTCGGCCAGGCGGTGATGCACGACCTGCGCGTGCGCGTCTATCGCCATCTGCACCGGCTTTCCCTGCGGTTCTTCACCTCGTCGCGGACCGGGGAGGTGCAGTCGCGGATCTCCAACGACATCGGCGGCATGCAGTCGCTGGTGACGAACTCCGCGGTGGAGCTGACCAGAAGCGCCGGCGCCGTCTGCGTCTCGCTGGTCGCGATGCTCGTGCTGGACTGGAAACTCGCGTTGTTCTCCTTTCTGGCCCTGCCGTTCTCGATCTGGGTCAACCGGCGCATCGGGATCGCCCGCCAGCGGATCACCACGCGGCAGCAGGAACGGCTCGCCGACATGTCCTCCCTCGTCCAGGAGTCGTTGTCGGTCCAGGGTGTCGTGCTGAGCCGGACGACGGCGCGGTCGGCGCGGCTGGTCGAGCGGTTCACCCGGACGTCGCGGGACGTCGCGCGGCTGGAGGTCCGGTCGCACACCGCAGGACAGTGGGAGTACTCACTGGTGATCCTGCTCGTCTCGGCGATGCCCGCGCTGACCTACCTGCTGGGCGGGATCCTGATGGGCACCGGCGCACCGGTCACGATCGGCACGCTGGTGGCGATGATCGCGTTGCAGGAGGCGCTGATCTGGCCGCTGGAGGAACTGCTCCAGCTGGGCGTCCAGTACCGGGCCGCGACCGCGTTGTTCGCGCGGATCTTCGACTACCTGGACCGGGAGCCCGACATCGTGGAGGCGGCGGAACCGGTCGTCGTGGCGCCGCCGGACGTCCGCGGGCACATCCGGCTGAAGGACGTGACCTTCCGCTATGCCGAGGATCTGCCGCCGGTGCTGCGGCGGATCGATCTGGACATCCCCGGCGGCTCGCGGGTGGGCATCGTCGGTACGACCGGCTCCGGGAAGAGCACGCTGGGTTACCTGCTCGCACGACTGTACGATGTGGACTCCGGCTCGGTCACCATCGACGGCGTCGACGTCCGTGACCTCGGCTTCACCTCACTGGCCGGAATGCTCGGTGTCGTCACGCAGGAGCCGTACCTGCTGCACGCCTCCATCGCCGACAACCTCCGGTTCACCAAGGAGAACGCGACCGACGCCGAACTCGTCGCGGCAGCGAAGGTCGCGCAGATCCACGACGTCATAGCCGCCCTGCCGGAGGGTTACGACACCCTGGTCGGCGAACGGGGCCACCGGTTCTCCGGCGGTGAGAAACAACGGCTGGCACTGGCCCGCACCCTCCTCGCCGACCCGCCGATCCTGCTGCTGGACGAGGCCACGAGCGCGCTCGACACGCGCACCGAACGCGCCATCACCGCGGCGCTCGACGCCCGGATGGCCGACCGCACGATCATCACGATCGCCCACCGCCTCTCGACCGTCCGCCACGCCGACCGGATCATCGTGCTCGACCGAGGGGAAATCGCGGAACAAGGCACCCATGAGGAACTCCTCACCCGCGACGGCCGCTACGCCGACCTCGTCGCCGCCAACCACCAGCCCACCGCCTGACCGCTTGTCCGTCCACAGTGGACCAGGCATCACGGAGCGGCGGGGAGGGCGTTGGCGTGGTCGGTCCAGGGTGCGCCGATGCCATGGAACAGCGCGACGGCGTTCCTGCGCTGGACCCGGGACTGGCTGTGGTGCCCGTCGCGGCCGTGCAACCGGGCGAGGACGAGCCGGGCCCTCGCCTCACCGAGGCGATGGCCGATCTCGGCGAACCGGGCATGCACGCGGGTGACCTCTTCGATCGCCTGGGCACGTTCCGAATCGACGCTCGTCAGCACGAGGAGCGCTTGTCCCTCCAGCAGGCGGTAACCGTGCCGCCGGGCGAGCGCGAGCGCGGCCCGCGCATCGCCGGGATCGTTGCGTACCGCGGCGAGCCCGATGAGCGCCTTGGCCTCCGCGAAGCGATGAGTGATGGCGCGACCGAGTTCCCGGGCTTCCCGGTAATGGGACGCCGCCTCGGCGCGGTGCCCGAGGAGGTGATGCGCGACGCCGACCGCGATGAGGGCTTCGGCCTCCGCGGCGCGGTCGCGCGCGGCGCGGGCGAGGACTCTGGCGGCGTGGGCCTGGTCGAATGCTTCGTCGTAGTGACCGGCGTCGGCGCGCACAGCGGCGATCTCGGCCCGCGTAGCGGCTTCCGTACCGCGGTCACCGGTCTCCTGGTGCCCCGCCAGCGCGGCGGTGAGGCACCGGGCCGCCTCGTCGAGGTTGCCCAGATCGTGCTGGACGACGCCGAGTTCGGTCATGGCGAGAGCCTGCCCCGACGCGGATCGCAGCTCCCGGTAGAGCGCCAGCGCGTCGGTGTACCAGCCGAAAGCCTCCCGGAGGTCGCCTCGGTACAGGTGCACGTTGCCGAGGCTGCAGAGGTTGTTGGCCTGCTTGGTGCGCCGCCCGGTCCGCCGGTTGAGGGTGAGCGAAGCCTGGTGGTGATCGGCGGCGTCGGCCAGGTGCCCCGCTTCGGCGGCGAGGTTGCCGAGGTTCCCGTGCGCGGCGGCCTGCCCGTCGGGCCAGCCGGTGTCCGTGGCCATCGTCAGCGCCTCGATGGAGTACTGCTCGGCGCGTTCGCTGTGGCCCTGGCGATAGTGGACGTCCGCCAGGCTCAGCAGCGCCGTGACCGTTCCCCGCGGGTCGTCGACGGCCTTGGCGATGTCCAGCGCGGCCTCGGCGGCGGTCAGCCAGTCCACGGTATGCATGCGAAGCCAGAAGTAGCCACGCAGCGCGTCGGCGAGCAATCCGGCCGAGGCGACGGGCCGGTGCCGGGCGGCGTCGGTCACCACCGCGAGAAGGTTGGGACGCTCGGCGTCCAGCCACGCGGCCGCTTCGGTGTGCTCGGCGAAGGCCGACCGGACGGCGTCGGCCGCGGGCAGGGTGAGCCGCCGCATCTGCGGGTACAGCGCGTTCGCCGCCTGATCGGTGGTGGCGAGGTACCAGGCGAGAAGCCGATCCGTCGCGGTGTCCGTGTCGTCCTCGCGAACCGCCCGCTCACGGGCGTACAGGCGCAGCAGGTCGTGGCTGTGGTACCGGCCGGGCCGGTGTTCGTCGAGCAGGCGTGTCATGGTGAGTTCGGCGAGGAACCGGCCCGCGTCGGCCTCGCTGACCGCGGCGAGCGCGGCGGCCGTGCCCACGGTGAAGTCGGCGACGGGCGCCGCGCCGAGAAGCCGGAAAAGCCGCTGCGCGTCGTCACCGAGACGCCGGTACGACAGGTCGAACGCCGTGCGTACGGCCAGTTGTTTCTCGTCCGGAACGCTCAGCGCCGTGAGCCTGTCATCGCGCAGTTGTTCCGCGTAGTGGCCGATCGAGAGACCGGGCCGGGTGTGCAGATGCGCGGCGGCGATCCGCAGTGCGAGCGGCAGCCCCGCGCACAGACCGGCCAGTTCGCCGACCGGCCCGGCACGCGCAGGGCCGAGCACCCGGCGCAGCAGGGCTTCGGCCTCGGACGCGGTGAGCAGGCCCAGTGGCAGGCTTCGCGCGCCGTCGCGGGCGACCAGCCCGGACAGCGGTGTACGGCTGGTGATCAGCACGACGCACGTGTTCGAGCCGGGGAGCAACGGGCGGGCCTGCTCCGCGTCGCGTGCGTTGTCCAGCACGACGAGCATGCGCCGGTCGGCAAGAATGCTGCGGTAGAGGGCGGCCGCCTCGTCGACGCTCGTCGGGATCTCGTCGACGGGCACGCCGAGCGCCCGCAGAAAGCGCGTCAGCACCGTGATCGGCCGCGCCGGAACTCCGGCGGAGTAGCCGCGGAGATCCGCGAAGAGTTGTCCGTCGTCGAACCGCTTACGTACCCGGTGTGCCCAGTGCAACGCCAACGCGGTCTTGCCGACGCCGGCCGTGCCCGTGATCACCGAGACGAGCAGCGCGGTCGGCGCTTCACCGGTGTCGGCCAGCAGCCGGTCGAGTTCGGCCAATGCGGGCTCGCGCCCGGTGAAACCCGCGACGTCGGCGGGTAGCTGGACCGGACGGACGAGCGGGACCCGCGCCGGCTCGGGCGCGAGCCGCGGGTCGTCGGACAGCACGGCGCGTTCCAGCTCGCGCAGGGCGGGCCCCGGCTCCAGCCCCAGCTCGGCGACCAACCGCGCGCGGCCGCGACGGTAGGCCTGCAGGGCTTCGGCCCGCCGGCCGCACCGGTACAACGCCAGCATGAGGTGCTGGAGCAGCCGCTCCCGCAACGGATGCCGGACAACCCAGTCCTGCACCTCGTCCACGACCTCGAGATGCCTGCCCAGCCGCAGATCCGCGTCGAGCCGTGCCTCCAGCGCGGTCAGCCTGAGCTGGTCGAGCCGCGTGGCTTCGGCCACCGCGGTTTCGGCAGGCACCTCGGAAAACGCCGGGCCACGCCACAGTGCCAGCGCCGCGGCCAGCGTCGCCGCCGCGGCCTCGGCACGTCCCTCGGCGAGTTCACGCTGCCCGGATTCGACGAGGCGCTGGAACACTCCCGCGTCCAGTTCGCCGTCGGCGACCGTGAGCCGGTACCCGCGGCCGGTGGTGGCCAGCAGCTCGTGCCCGTCCTCGCCGAGCAGCCGCCGCAGGCGGTTCACGTAGACCTGGACCGTGTTCAACGCGGTCCTCGGCGGGCAGGCGCCCCACAGTTCGTCGACGAGCCGGTCGGTGGCGACCACGCGGCCCGCCTCGACGAGCAGGAGCGCCAGCACGGAACGCGGCTGGGCCGCCCGAACGGCCACCCAGTCCTCGCCGTCCCAGATCCGCACCGGGCCGAGCACCCGAAACCGCATCAGCCTCCCCGGCCGTCCGCCGTCTCCCCCGGCAGCCTAGCGCCGAGCCGGTGTCCTCGACACCTCCGCGCCATGGATACGTCGAGGACACCGGCGGCGGATCGGCCGGACCGATCCGCCGCCGATGGTGGACCGGACCACTGACCCGACGCTGAGTCCGTCCTGAACCGCGGCGCGCACGGCGTTTCGCAAGAAGTTTTCCGACCGGGTACCGAAGATCCGAGGTGAATTACCGCCACCGAAGGTTCCTGCTCTGTCCTTTGTGGAGCAAGGGTAGACTTGGAGGAGTTCCGCACTGGGGAAAGGCCGGATCGCCATGACGACGCACATTCTGGAAACCGCCGGGGCCGACGTCGCCTACGACGTGCACGGCCCGCTGCCCACCGAGGGTGGACGGCCGCCGCTGGTCATGATCGGCCAGCCTATGGAAGCCAGTGGCTTCAGCACGCTGGCGTCGTACTTTCCCGACCGCACCGTCGTCACCTACGACCCACGGGGTCTCGGGCGCAGCGTCCGCAAGGACGGCAGAGTGGAGAACGAGCCCGAGGTCCAGGCGGGTGACGTGCACGCCGTGATCGAGGCCCTCGGCGCCGGTCCGGTCGAGCTGTTCGGGAGCAGTGGCGGCGCGGTGGCCGCGCTCGCGCTCGTGACGGCTCATCCGGACGACGTGCGCACCCTGGTGGCGCACGAGCCGCCGCTCATCCCGGTGCTGCCCGACGCCGCGGCCGCCGAACGGGCCCGCGTCGCCATCCGAGCGGCGTACGAGGCCAACGGCTTCAATGCCGGTATGGCCGCCTTCATCGCGATGACGTCGTGGCGCGGCGAGTTCACCGACGAGTATTTCGCCCAGCCCCCGGCCGATCCCGCCCAGTTCGGGATGCCCACGGATGACGACGGCCGCCGGGACGACCCGCTGCTCTCGGACCGGTCGTGGGCCGTCTCCAGCTATCGCCCGGACATCGAGGCGCTCAACGCGGCGCCGACGCGCGTCGTGATCGCCGTCGGCGAGGAATCCACCGACGTCTTCACCGGACGCGCCGCCGTGGCCGTCGCCGAGCTGCTCGGCCAGCGGGCGACCGTGTTTCCCAGCCATCACGGCGGTTTTCTCGGCGGCGAGTTCGGGTATGCCGGGCAGCCGGAGGCGTTCGCGCGCAAACTGCGCGAGGTGCTCGACGCCTGACGTGACTGGACGGCGATTTCGCGTGATGGGACGCGGAACTCGCGTGATTGAACGGAGATCTCGCGTGATCAGGAGCGGCGCAGGCGCAGGGTGACGATCTGGAAGGGGCGGAGGGTCAGGTGGACGACGTTGTCGTCGGTCCTGACCTCGGGTGTCCTTAGTGGACGTTCCAGGAGGTCGACGGTGTCGGCGCTGGCGAGCGGGAAGCCGGTGCGCAGGGTCAGCGTCGAGCGGCCGCCGAGGGATTCGTACAGGCGGACGACGACGTCGCCGGAAAGATCGTCGGCCAGTTTGACCGCCTCGACGACCACCGCGGTTTCCTCGACGGCGACGAGCGGCGGGGACGGCGGCGCGGCGCCGGAGGCCACCCGCAGCGGCAGGTTCAGCGCGTAGCCGCCAGCGACGGCGTCGGCCACGGAAGCGTTGGGGAGCAAGGAATACGTGAACCGGTGCGTACCCTGGTCGGCGTGCGGGTCGGGGCTGCGCGGCGCACGTACGAGGCTCAGCCGCAGCGTCGTGGTGGTGCCGCCGTCGGGGCGGGTGGCACGGCCGACGTCGTGGCCGTAGGTCGAGTCGGTGAGCACGGCGACGCCGTAGCCGGGTTCGGCGACATGGATCCAGCGGTGGGCCCAGACCTCGAACCGCGCCGCGTCCCAGCCGGTGTTGGTGTGCGTCGGCCGTTCGACGTGGCCGAACTGGATCTCCGACGCCGTCCGCGCCGCGTGCACGTCCAGCGGGAACGCGGCCTTCAGGATCTTCTCCGATTCGTGCCAGTCGAGCTCGGTCACGACGTCGATCCGCGGGCTTCCGGCGCACACCCGGATCCGCTGTACGACACGGGAGGCGCCAAAGGACCGTTCGACGCGGATTTCCCCCACCAGCGGGCCGCTTTCGGTCACCGTGACGACCTCGGCGGCGGTCAGGTCGCGGCATCGGTTCCGGTAGTGCCGGTCGAGATCCCAGGCGTCCCACTGGTTCGGCAGATCGTCGTGCAGTTGCAGCAGGTTTCCCGCGCTGCCCGGCGCGAAGACGTCCCGCCCGGCGACCAGATCCCGCACCGACAGCAACCCGTTCTCGTCGAGTCCGACCCGCACGAGCCCGTTGTCCATCGACTGTCCACTCAAGACAACAGCCCGTGGTGGCGACGTCTCGCCGAGCACCGCCGAGCCCAGCGCGGGCACCTCGGCGAACACCGCGACCTCTCCGGTGCTCAGTGGCTGGCCACCCGCGGTTCCCGCCGGAGCCGTCACGACCTCGGCACGCGGCTTCGGCCCGGCGTTGAACACCGTCGACGGCCCCGCCAAAACCGCGACGGCCTGCTCGACGATGTCGGTCAGCTCCTCGTGCACCAGCGCATAGACTTCCTCCGCCTCGCGGTGCACCCACGCGATCGAACTACCCGGCAGGATGTCGTGGAACTGGTGCAGCAGCACGGTTTTCCACAGCCGGTCGAGGCGCTCGCAGGGATACGACGCTCCCGTGTGGACAGTGGCGGTGGCCGCCCACAGCTCGGCCTCCCGCAACAGGTGTTCGCTGCGCCGGTTGCCCGCCTTGGTCCGCGCCTGCGTGGTGAACGTCGCGCGGTGCAGCTCCAGGTACAGTTCGCCGGACCACACCGGCGCGTCCGGATATTCCGCCTCGGCCGCGCGGAAGAACTCGGCGGGCGGCTCGATGACAACCTTCGCGGATCCCTCCAGATCACGCAGACGCCTTGCGCGTTCGAGCATCTCGCGGGTCGGCCCGCCACCGCCGTCGCCGTGTCCAAAGGGGACAAGAGACCGCGTTCCCCTGCCCTTCTCGGCGTAGTTGCGGACCGCGTGCGCCACCTCGGCACCGGAGAACTCGGCGTTGTAGGTGTCCACCGGCGGGAAATGCGTGAACACCCGGCTGCCGTCGATGCCCTCCCACCAGAACGTGTGATGCGGCAGCTTGTTCGTCTGGTTCCAGGACAGTTTCTGCGTCAGGAACCAGCGTGCCCCCGCCAGCTTCGCGAGCTGCGGGAACGCGGCGGTGTAGCCGAACGAGTCGGGCAGCCACACCTCCGCACAGTCCACATCGAACTCTTCGAGGAAGAACCGCTTGCCGTGGACCAGCTGGCGCGCCATCGCCTCACCACCGGGCAGGTTCCCGTCGGCCTCGACCCACATGCCGCCGACCGGCTGCCACTGCCCCGCCTTGACCGCCGCGACGATGCGCGCGTACACCTCGGGATACCGCTCCTTCACCCAGGCGTACTGCTGTGCTTGCGAGCAGGCGAAAACGAGTTCCGGATACTCACGCGCCAGCGCGGTCACGTTCGAGAACGTGCGCGAAGTCTTGCGGACGGTCTCGCGGATCGGCCACAGCCAGGCACTGTCGATGTGCGCGTGCCCGACCGAGGACAACGTGTGCGCGCTGGCGTGCGCTGGACGGGCCAGGACGCCGGCGAGTTGGGCACGCGCGGCCGTCGCCGTTCCCGAGACGTCGTGGAGGTCGAGCTTGTCGAGCGCCCGTTCCACCGCTCGCAGGATTTCGTGCCGACGTGGCTCCGCGGGCGAGAGTTCCGTCATCAGCTCGCCCAGGACCTGGAGGTCGAGACCGAGGTGCCACACCGGTTCGTCGAGCACGGCGACGTCCGCGCGGATCAGCCGGTACAGCGGTTCGACGCCCGCGGTTTCCTTGTCCCCCAACGGAGTCGGGAGAAAGCCGCCGCCGAGGATGTCCGGGTTCGCCGCCGCCTCCACCAGCAGCCGGACCCGCTCCCCGCCCGCCGCGGGGTTCGCGACCGGGACGTACTGATTGCGCGGCTCGATGCCCTTGAGCGGGCTCCCGGCAGTGTCGTAGACCAGCGCTTCGGCCTGGTTTCCCGGCCAGCCACCGGCGAATCCGAGGTCCAGCACGACCTCGACCCGTTTGCCCGCCCACGCAGCGGGGACGACGCCGTCGAGCCGGAACCAGGTCGTGGACCATGGTGCGCCCCACCGGGTCCCGGTCTCGAACGGCGTGTACTCGGCCGCGAGCGCCTCTTCGACCGGCACCGGCTCGCCCGGCACGTGCCAGGCCTCGACCGTCAACGGCACCGAAGCCGAGTAGACCGCGGGCAGAACGCGCTGGGTCAGCGCCCGGCCGAGACGTTCTGTGATGAGGCGGCTGTCGTCGTGCACGGGTGCCTCCACGGGCTCGAAGGGATCAGCGCAGGTAGGACAGCTCCGGGTGGGCGTCGATGTAGCCGTCCAGCAGACGCCGTGCGACGGCGACCGAATCGACCAGCGGGTGCAGGGCGAAGGCCCGGAGCGCGGCGGCCCGGGAACCTGTTGCCGCCGCTTCGATCGCCGCCTGTTCGACAGCCTTGAGCTCGTTCGCCAGGCCGAGCGCGTGCCCGGTCAGCGGCGCCACGCCGACCGGCCGTGCACCGTTGGTGTCCACCAGGCACGGCACCTCCACCACCGCGTCGGCAGGAAGCCCGGGGAGGGTGTTTTCGTTGCGCACATTGAGGATCAGAGACGTTCGCTCATCGCGCGCGATGGCCCGCATCAAGGCCAGCGCGACCTTCTCGTAGCCGCCGCCGTCGAGATCGCAGGAGTCGCGCTCCCCTTGCCGGGTTTCGGCCATATAGGTGGCCTCGCGTTCCAGCCGAGCGCGTTCCCACACCGGTAACGCGGGATCGGCGTAGAAGTCGCGTTGCTGATCCAGCAGGAAGGAGCCGCGCGAGGCCGACCCGTCACCCGCGCCCGCGAGCGCTTCGCGCGCGAAGTAGTAGTAATGCAGGTACTCGTTCGGGATCGCACCCAGCGCGCGCAACCACTCCGCGCCGAACAGTTTTCCCTCCTCGAAGGACTCGACGGCGTCGCGATCGGCCAGCAGCCGGGGCAGTACGTCCTCGCCCTGGTACCACGCGGCGCTCAGCCAGCCGAGGTGGTTGATGCCCGCGTAGTCGAACCACACGGCCGCCGGGTCGAGACCGAGCGCGCGGGCGACGCGGCGGCACAGCCCGACCGGTGAGTCGCAGATGCCGATCACCTTCGGCCCGAGATACGCCGCCATCGCCTCGGTGACCATGCCCGCCGGGTTGGTGAAGTTGATGACCCACGCCCGCGGCGCGAGTTCGGCGACCCGGCGCGCGATCTCGACCGCCACCGGCACCGTGCGCAGTCCATACGCGACGCCGCCCGCCCCCACGGTTTCCTGGCCCAGCACGCCTTCGGCGAGCGCTACCCGCTCGTCGAGCTGCCGCCCCCGCATGCCGCCGACCCGGATCGCGGAGAACACGAAGTCCACTTCGGACAGTGCGGTGGCGAGGTCGGTGGTCGCGGTGACCCGGGGCGCGCCCGGCACCCCCTCGGCCTGCTGTGCCAGTACTTTTCCGATGGCGGCAAGGCGATCGGCGTCGACGTCGTGCAGGACCAGCTCGGTGACCCCGCCCTCGCCGCGGTCGGCGAGCAGGGCGGCGTGCACCAGCGGGACACGGAAACCGCCCCCGCCGAGGATGGTCAGCCGCATCGCCTCACCTCCACGCCGGCCTCGGCGAGCGCGGCACAGGTGCCCGCGTCGGCGGCCGCGTTGGTGACGACGACGTCCAGCGCCTCCGGCCCGCACACCTTGGCGAGTCCGGTGCCGGGGAACTTCGCGGCGTCGGCGAGCAGGACGACCCGGTCGGACGCGGCGATCATGGCGCGTTTGACCGGGACCTCGACGACCGTCGTGTCCATGACGTGCACGCCGCCGTCGTCGTGCCGGACGCCGCTGGCGCCGAGGAACAGCGTCCCGGCGTGGACCTGGCGCAGCGCGTCCTCGGTGAGGAAGCCGACCATCGACCGGTAACTGCGGCGCACCATGCCCCCGAGCAGCACGAGCTGGATACCGGCGTCGTCCTTGAGTTCCTCGTACACCGCCAGGCTGCTGGTGATCACCGTCAGCACGCGGTCGTGCAACTGGCGGGCGAGCCGGTGCGCGGTGGTGCCGATGTCGAGCAGCACGGTATCGCCGTCGGTGACCAGTTCGGCGGCGCGGCGGGCCACCTCGTCCTTGTCCGCCGCGTGGACCTCCGCGACCTCGGCGAACGGTTCGTCGTTGTCCGCCGCCGCCATCGCGCCGCCGTAGACCCGCGTCAGCCTGCCCTCGCGATCGAGCTGCACGAGGTCGCGGCGCACCGTCGCCTGGCTGACGCCGAGCCGCTCCGCCAGTACCCGCACCGGCGCCGGACCCTCCGAGCGCAACGTGGTGAGGATCAGTTCGTGGCGACGCTGGGGCAGCATGGACCTCACGGTAGCAGTCAAACTCGCGCAAAGGCACGCACGAAGATGAGCGGCCATTGCCAAATCCGCGCAAGTGGCGCACGCTCATGCGCAAGTCCGAGCGGTGGGGAGGTCCCTTGTCCGACACCACAGCCACTCCGCGAGACCTCGACGTCTTCCTGTCCGGCCTCCTGTTCTTCGACCTGGTCTTCACCGGGTTCGACCGGCCGCCCGCCCCTGGCACCGAGGTGTGGACCGCCGGAATGGGCTCGGGCCCCGGCGGGATCGCCAACTTCGCGGTCGGGCTGAGCAGGCTCGGCCTGCGTACCTCGCTGGCGGCCGCGTTCGGCACCGACGTCTACGGCACGTACTGCTGGGACGTGCTGACGCAGGAAGGCATCGACCTCTCGCGCTCGCGCCGGTTCCCCGCGTGGCACTCCCCCGTCACGGTTTCGCTGGCCTACGCGCAGGACCGGGCGATGATCACGCACGGGCACGAGCCGCCGGTCCCGGTCGGCCGGCTCGCCGGGTGCCCGCCACCGAGCCGGGCGACGGTCGCGCATCTCGGCACCGGCACCGCGGAGTGGGTCCGGCGGGCACACGCGGCGGGCAGCCTCGTCTTCGCCGGAGTCGGCTGGGATCCGTCCCAGGAATGGGATCCGCTGCTGCTGGAGCAGCTGGCGTGTTGTCACGCCTTCCTGCCCAACTGCGTCGAGGCGATGCGCTACACCCGCACCAGCACCCCGGAGGCGGCGCTGGACGCGCTCGCCCGCCTCGTCCCGATCGCGGTCATCACCTGCGGTGCCGACGGCGTGCTCGCCACCGACCGCACCACCGGCGAAAGCGCGCGGGTCCCGGCGCTGCGGGTCGACGACGCCATGGACGCCACCGGTGCGGGCGACGTCTTCGGTGCCGGTTTCGTCGCCGCGACCCTCGCGGGCTGGCCGCTGGACCGGCGGCTGCGCTTCGCGAACCTCGTCGCCGGTCTTTCCCTGCACCACTTCGGCGGCGCGCTCGCCGCACCCGGCTGGGCGGAGATCGCCCGATGGCGGCAGGAAAACCCGCGCGAGGACTACGCTTTCCTCGACGACGTGCTGCCGTCGGCCGAACCCGGCAGGGTACGCCGCGGCCCGGTGACGATCGGGTTCGACGTCGGGGCGGTCTGAGGATGCCGCTGTCCAGAAGACGGCTCCTGAAGGCGGGGCTGGGCGGCGCACTGCTGGCGGGGACAGCGTCGTGCGCGGCGCCCGGCGGGTCGACCGGCCGGGACATGACGTTGTGGTACTGGGGCGGCGGGCTGAGCACCACGGTGCTGGGCGAGGCGGCGCGGCGGTTCACCCGGGTCGATCTGAAGCCGGTCAAGATCGGCGGCTACGTCAAGGCGAAGCTGCTGACCACGATGGCGGGTAAGGCGCACGTGCCCGACATTCCCGCGCTCAAGGGCCAGGACATCGCGACGTTCTGCCGCCATGCCGAGCAGTTCGTCGATCTCCGGACGCTCGGGGCCGACCGGTTCGCCGGCCGGTACCTGCCGTGGAAGTGGCGGCAGGGTTTCGCCGACGACGGCCGCATGGTCGGCTTCCCCATCGACACCGGCCCGACCGCGCTGTTCTACCGGGCCGATCTGTTCGGCGAGGCGGGACTGCCCACCGAACCCGCCGAGGTGGCCCGTGAACTGTCCACATGGGACAAATACTTCGAGGCGGGCGTGCGGCTGCGGAGAACCTCGCCGGAGAAACGGCTGCTGCTCGGGATCGTCGACGTCTTCCGGTTCGCCCTGTACCAAGGGCCCGATCAGCTCGCCGACCGTACCGGGAGGTTCCTCGGCGACCGGCCGCACGTGCGCCGCGCGTGGGATCTCGCGGTGCGGGCGCACGAAATGGGCGTCAGCGCCGGGATCCCGGAAGGTACCGACGACGCGGCGGGCGCGCTGGCGAACGGACTGGTGCCCAGCCGCGTCGCCGCGTCGTGGGGCGGGGCCGATATCCGGTCGCAGGCCCCGGACACGAGCGGCCGGTGGCGCGTCGCGGCGCCACCGGACGGGCCGGGCAACTTCGGCGGCTCGTTCCTCGCCATCACCCAGTACTGCAGGGAACCGCAACTGGCGTTCGAGATCATCACCTGGCTGCTCGATCCGGCCAACCAGGTGCAGGGCTATCGCGACGAGGTGCTGTTCCCGTCCACCCCGGAATCGTTCGCCGATCCCCGGCTGCGGCTGCCGGAGGAGTTCTTCGGCGGCCAGGTCGCCGTCGACGTGTTCAGCGCGTCCGCGCGGGCGGTGCCGCCGATCTACCTCAGCCCGTACGAGGACGCGCTGACCCAGCCGTACTTCGACGAACTGTCCGCTGTGGACAGTCAGGGCAAGGATCCCCGCGTGGCCTGGCGGGACGCGCTGGACCGGGCACATCGCACCGCCGAGCACTGGGGGTTGACATGACGGCGCAGCTCGGCATGCCCGCCGCGGCCGACGTCACCGCGCCGGGACGGCGTTCGCGGCGCGGCTTCCGGAAGTTCCTGCCGCAGTACCTGGCGATCTCGCCGTTCTATCTGCTCTTCGCCGTGTTCGGGCTGTTCCCGGTGTTGTTCACGCTGTACCTGGCGTTCCACCGCTGGGACGGGATCGGCGCGATGGACTTCGTCGGGTTACGGCAGTTCGGTTACCTGCTCGGCGACCGCACGTTCTGGCTTTCGGTGCTGAACACGGTCGAGATCTGGGTGCTCTCCACGGTGCCGATGCTGTCGATCGCGCTCGTGCTGGCCGTGGCGCTCAACTCGTCGATCCGGTTCGGCGGGTTCTACCGGATCGCCTACTTCGTGCCGAACGTGACGTCGATCGTGGCCATCGCGATCATCTTCGGCTCGGTGTTCGGGAGCAACTTCGGGCTGGTGAACGCCGTGCTGCGCGGGCTCGGCCTGTCCACTGTGGAATGGCTGACCACGGGCTGGGGCATCAAGGTCGCGATCGCCGCGATGATCGCGTGGCAGTGGACCGGGTACAACGCGATCATCTTCCTCGCCGGGCTGCAACGGATTCCCGCCGACGTGTACGAAGCGGCCAAAGTGGACGGCGCGGGGTCCGTCTCGACGTTCTTCCGGATCACCCTGCCGCTGCTGCGCCCGATCATCCTGTTCTCACTGATCATGACCACCGTCGGCGGGCTGCAGACGTTCACCGAACCGCAGGTCCTGCTGGCCAGCACCGGAAATCTCGACTCCGGCGGGCCGGGCCAGGCGGGGCTGACCATCGTCCTCTACTTCTACCAGCAGGCCTTCGACAACAACGACTACGGCTACGGCGCCGCGATCGCCTGGGGGCTGTTCGTGCTCGTGGTGCTGTTCTCGATCATCAACTGGCGGCTGGTGCGACGGAGGGAGCACTGATGTCCCGCGTCCGCACTCTCGCCGCGCACGGCGTGCTGATCCTCGGCGTGCTCGTGTCGGTCTTCCCGTTCTACTGGATGATCGTGCTCGCCACGAACACCACCGGCGACACCTTCCGCTTCCCGCCCAAGCTGACGCTGGGGCCGCGGCTGTTCGAGAACCTCGGGCGGGTGTTCGGGAACATCGACTTCTTCGGCTCGATGCTGAACACGGTGATCGTCGCGACCGCGACCACCGTCCTGGTGCTGTTCTTCGACTCGCTCGCCGCGTTCGCCTTCGCCAAGTTCGACTTCCCCGGCAAGCGCGTGCTGTTCGTCGTGCTGCTCGGCACGTTCATGATTCCCGCGCAGCTCAACGCGATTCCGCAGTTCGTGGTGGTCTCGCAGCTCGGCTGGGCGGGCTCGCTGAACGCGCTGATCGTGCCCGCCGCGGCCAACGCGTTCGGGATCTTCTGGATGCGCCAGTACATCGAGGGCGCGGTGCCGGAGGAACTGCTCGATGCCGGGCGGCTCGACGGCTGCGGGTTCTTCCGGCTGTACTGGCATGTCGCGCTGCCGGTGCTGCGTCCCGCGCTGGCGTTCCTCGGGATCTTCACGTTCATCACCGCGTGGAACGACTACCTGTGGCCGCTGGTGGTGCTCGTCGATCCCGGCCATCTCACCCTGCAGGTCGCGTTGTCCCAGCTGAACAGCGTGCACAGCACGGACTACAGCATGGTGATGGCGGGCACGCTCGTCGCCGTGCTGCCGCTGATCGTGGTGTTCGTGCTCGGCGCCCGCAACTTCGTCGCCGACCTCGTCAAGGGCGCCGTCCGTGGCTGAAGGGGACTTTCGTCTCGGCGGACGCGAGGAAAGTCCCCTTCAGCGCGCGGAACGGGAGCGGCTGCTATGGTCGGAAGGGAGATCGTTCTGAGGAGAACTCGACGTGGCAGGTGAAGACGACATCTCCGGGTGAGCCCCGGAGGTAGCAGGCCCCCGGCAGCGCCGTGGCGGCCGCTTCGTCGTCCCCTTCTCCCCTGCGTGGGCACTGTTCTGTCCACGCCACATCGCGAGGTCTCTTTTTCCATGTCCGATACCTGCATCGTCGTGTCCGGCCTGTCCTTTTCCTGGCCTGACGACACCCCCGTCTTCGACCAGCTTTCCTTCACCGTCCCCAGTGGCCGCACCGGCTTCGTCGCCCCGAACGGCGCCGGGAAGACGACCCTGCTCAAGCTGCTGGCCGGCGAGCTGCGGCCGTCAGCGGGCAGTGTCACCGTCGACGGACTGCTCGGGTACCTGCCGCAGGATCTGCCCCTGACCGGCGAACCGACCGTCGCCGAAATCCTCGGAGTCGCCGAGATCCTGCGGGCGCTGGAGGCCGTCGAGTCCGGCGACGTCGACGAGGCGCATTTCACCACCATCGGCACCGACTGGGACATCGAGGAACGCACCCGTGCCCAGCTGGACCGGCTCGGTCTCGGCGAGGTCGAACTCGACCGGCGGCTGGGCACCCTCAGTGGCGGCCAGGTCGTCTCCCTCGGCCTCGCGGCGCAGTTGCTCAAGCGGCCCGACGTGCTGCTGCTCGACGAACCCACCAACAACCTCGATCTCCACGCGCGCCAGAAGCTTTACGGCGTGCTCGACGACTGGAACGGCTGTCTCCTGGTGGTCAGTCACGACCGCGCGCTGCTCGACCGGATGGACCGCATCGCCGAGCTGGAAAGCGGGGAAGTCCGGTTCCACGGCGGGAACTTCACCGAATACGAACTGGCGGTGCAGGCCGCGCGCGAGGTTGCCGAGAAGAACATCCGCAACGCCGAGCAGGAGGTCAAGCGCGAGAAGCGCGAGATGCAGCAGGCACGGGAGCGGGCCGCGCGCCGCGCGAGCAACGCACAACGGAACCTCGGCAACGCGGGACTGCCGAAGATCTTCGCCGGCACCATGAAACGCAACGCACAGGAGTCCGCGGCGAAGGCGGACGGGACACACGCGGCCAGGGTCAGCGCGGCCAAGACCAAACTCGACCAGGCCGAGCGGGCGCTGCGGAGCGAACAGAAGATCAGCCTGGAACTGCCGAAGACCGCGGTCCCCGCCGGGCGGACGCTGTTCCTCGGCGAACGCCTCCGGATGAGTTACGGCGAACGCACATTGTTCGCGGGCGAAGGCGCGGACCTGGCTATCCGCGGCCCCGAACGGATCGCGCTGACCGGCCCCAACGGCGCCGGGAAGTCCACCCTGCTGCGGCTCGTCCAAGGCGAACTCCAGCCCGACGGCGGCGACGTCAAACGCGCCGACGGCCGGATCGCCTACCTGTCCCAGCGCCTCGACCTGCTCGACGGCGAGCGCACCGTCGCGGAGAACCTCGAGGCCGCCGCGCCCGCGATGCCGCCGTCGGACCGGATGAACCTGTTGGCGCGCTTCCTGTTCCGCGGCGCGCGGGCGCACCTGCCGGTCCGCGTCCTTTCCGGCGGGGAGCGGCTGCGCGCCACGCTGGCCTGCGTCCTGTTCGCCGAACCGGCGCCCCAGCTGCTGCTCCTCGACGAGCCCACGAACAACCTCGACCTGGTCAGCACCGGACAGCTGGAAAGCGCGCTCAACGCCTTCCAGGGCGCGTTCGTCGTCGTCAGCCACGACGAACGCTTCCTCGCCGAGATCCGGATCGACCGCTGGCTCCGGCTCGACGACGGCAACCTACGTGAGTCCACAATAGACTTACTGCGCTGACGCTCGTCCGTGAAGGACTCCTTACCCGCGCTGAGCACCGTGAAGGCCTTCGGCTCCGGGGGCCGGTGGGTGGCTGGTGCTGCGTGCTTGGGTGTCGCGAACGCTCCGTTCGGGACGTTCATCGTCGGCAACGGAGCGTTCGCGACGTCGGGCGGCGCACCCAGGGACGCCATTCACGGACCGAGAACCGGACTCAGAGACGATCGGCGTCGATGATCGCCTTGGCGAAGGGCCGCGGCGCCTCCTGCGGCACGTTGTGCCCGATCCCGTCGAGGATCCGGTGGGCGTACTTGCCGACGTATTTGTCCCGATAGGACTTCCCGTCCTTCGCCGCGCCGTCGAAGTCGCTGCCGATCGTGATCGACGGCACGGAAATCGGCGGCGCGGTGGCGAGTTTCCGTTCGTACTCGTCGAATCGCGGCTCGCCGGGCGCGAGGCTCAACCGCCAGCGGTAGTTGTGGACGACGATCTCGACGTGGTCGGGGTTGTCGAAGGCCGCCGCGCTGCGGTCGTAGGTGGCGTCGTCGAACGTCCACAACGGGGAAGCGTTCTTCCAGATCAGCTTGTTGAAGTCGTGCCGGTTCGCCCGGTAGCCCGCGCGCCCGCGTTCGGTCGCGAAGTAGTACTGGTACCACCAGCCCAGCTCCGCCGCCGGGGCGAGCGGCCGCTGGGTCGCTTCGAGGTTCGTGATGATGTACCCGCTCACCGCGACGATCGCCTTGCACCGCTGCGGCCACAGCACCGCGATGACGTCGGCCGTCCGCGCACCCCAGTCGAATCCGCCGAGAATCGCCTTGTCGATCTTGAGCGCGTCCATGAACGCGACGACGTCGGCGGCCACCGCCGACTGCTGTCCATTGCGGACGGTCTGTGCGGACCGGAACGTCGTCGCACCGTACCCGCGAAGGAACGGGACGAGCACCCGGTACCCTTCCGCAGCCAGCAGCGGCGCAACGTCGACGTAGCTGTGCCCGTCGTAGGGCCAGCCGTGCAGCAGGAGCACCGGCTGCCCGGTGGCCGGGCCGAACTCGGCGTAGGCCATGGTGACGTCCCCGGCGTCGATCCGCTTGATCGGGCCGAGCGCGGTGTGCTCACCCGACCCGGCACGAAGATCCGGCGCGGCGGGCGGAGCAGCGGCCGGAGCGTTCGACGAGCACGCGGCCAGCGACGTCGCCGCCACCCCCGCCGCGAACACCTGCGTGAACCGTCGCCTGCTGATCATCTGGACTCCTGTGCGAAAGCCTTCGGGTACGACGGCGACGTTAGGCAGCCGTCGCGGGCCTTCGCGACCGTCGGATGACGCAGCCGGGGTAAGTCAGTCCCCGAGTGCTGCGAGCGCCGTCGCGAGATCCGCGCGCGAGCTGACGCCGAGCTTGGGGAAGATCCGGTGCAGATGCGTGCCGACCGTCCGGTGCGAGAGGTAGAGCCGCTGCCCGATCTCCCGGTTCGTCAGCCCCTCGGCGGCGAGCTGCGCGATGCTCAGCTCGTGCGGAGTCAGCTTCTCCCGCGCGTCCGGTCCCCGGTTCGGGCTGGACTCCCCCGCGCTGCGCAGTTCCCGCCGGGCCCGCTCGGCCCAGGCCGTCATGCCGAGCGCGTCGAACGTCTCCCGTGCCGTGCGCAGATGTGTCCGGGACTCCACCACCCGGCGCTGCCGCCGCAGCCACTCGCCGAAGGCCAGGTGCACGCGCCCGCGTTCGGCGGGCCACCCGTGCAGGTCCGCCCGCAACGCGGTCAGGAACAGCTCCTCGACATCGTCACCCGAGGCGAGCACGGCACGCGCGTAACGCAGCCCGATGTGCAAAGCCGGTGACGACGTCGACGCCGCCAAGGGCTCGAGATCGCGCAGGATGTCTCGCAGAGCGTCGGTCCGTCCGGCTCGTACAGCGGCCTCGGTGAGTTCCGCGACGAAGTACGCGCGCAAGGCCAACTGGTAGGCGGGATCCGCCGGATCGAGGATCCGGCTCAGGTCGGCGAACGCGTCGTCGAAGCGGCCCTCGCCCAGCGCCGAGAGCCCACGCGCGAGCTGGACGGTGGCCAGGACCGGCCGGGCGCCCGCGACGAGCCCGGCCCGTTCCGCCTCGTCCGCCAGCGTCTTCGCCTGTTTGTGGTCGCCCCTGAGCGCGGCGATCTCTGCCTGGACGGCCGTGGCAAACCCGTACATGAACGGCTGCCCGGTCTCCCCGGCGAACCGGGCGGCCTCCGCCGCGACCGGTACGGCGGTGGCCAGGTCGCCGAGCCGGGTCCGGCTCCACGCCTGGACGGCCAGCGCCCTGGCCAGCAGGCCGAGCCGTCCCTGTGCTCGCAGACCGGGCGCCGCGGTCTCCGAAAACCGCGCCGCCAGGTCGAAAGCGCCGACCTGCAACGCGGCACTGCCCAGATACCGGTCGCGTTCCGGATCGTCACCGGGTGCCCCGGCGAGCTCGCGCAATCCCGCCAGTACGACGTCGCCGCGCTCGAACGGCGCGACGTAGGCGGCGACGGCGATCGCGCGCGGATCGTCCTTCCGGACGAGGACGCGGTCCGCGATCGCCAGCAGCGAACGCCGGGTGTCCGCCCCGGGTTCGGCCCAGAAGCAGCGCATCGCGGCGCCCCACAGGATCCGCCCCGCGGCGTCGTGCTGCCCCTCCGCGGCGACCGACCCGGCCAGCTCCGCCAGTTCCGACACCCGCGAGACGTCTTCGCGGACGCCGTCCTCGAATCCGCTGAGCAGCCAGCTCGCGGTGGCCCGCTGCCGCGGCGAAAGCTCCGCCGTCCGCGCGTCGCGCACCAGTCGCTCGGCGGTGCCCCGGCTTCCGGAGTCGACCGCCAGCTCGGCGGCACGCAGCAAGCGGCTCGCCCGCGCGTCCGGCGCTTCGCTCAACCGCGCGGCCTGTTCCAGCGCGGCGATCGCCGCCGCCGCGCCGCCCCGGTGGTGTGCCCTGTCGGCGGTGCGTTCCAGCTCCTCCGCCACGGTCTCGTCGGCTCCGGTCGTCGCGGCGGCCCGGTGCCACGCCTGCCGATCCTGGTGCCCTGCCAGGGTTTCGGCGAGCGCCAGGTGAGCCCGCCGTCGCTCGGCGAGGTCGGCGGCCGCGGGAATGGCCGAGCGCATCAGGGGATGCCGGAAGGTCACCGTGCCGGACCCCAGCTCGACCAGCCCGGCCGCGGCGGCCGGGGCCAGGATCTCCGGCTCGGGCGACGAGCCGAGGATCCGGCCGGTGGCCGCGAGGGTTTCGGCGAGGGAATCACTGGGGTTGAGTGCCGCGACCAGCAGCGCGGTCCGAGCGGGCGCCGTCAGGTCCGCGACCCGCGCGGTGAAGGCACGCTCAAGACGATCACTCAACGGCAGCACCGGATCGGCCCCGTCGAACTCCGCCGACGGCAGTTCGGTCAGCGCCAACGGATTGCCCGCCGCCACTTCGAGCACGCGCGCCCGGACCGTCGAAGCGAGGCCGGGGGCGACCGTGTCCAAGATCTCGGCGGCGGCCTCGTCCGGGAGCCGGTCGACAGGCATCGGCGTCAGCCCGGCGTCCCGTAGTGGGGAGGGCTCCTGGTCCCGCAGGGTCGCGATCAGGATGATCGGCTCGGAGTCGATCCGGCGGGCGACGAACGCCAGGACGTCCGCGCTCGCGCTATCGAGCCAGTGCACGTCCTCGGCGACAACCAGCAGCGGGCGGTCGGCGGCCGCGTCGGCCAGCAGGGTCAGTGCCGCCAGGCCGACGAGGTACGCACTGGGTTCGTCACCCCCGGCGAGGCCGAGCGCTGCCCGCAACGCGTCTCGTTGCGGCGCCGGGAGCGCGTCCAGCCCGGCCCGGAGCGGGTACAGCAGCTGGTGCAGCCCGGCGTAGGCCAGGTTCCGCTCGGCCTCCGCGCCGGTCGCCGTCAGCACGCGCAGGCCCGCCACCGACGCCGCGGAAACCGCTTCGGCCACGAGCGCGGACTTCCCGCTCCCCGCCTCCCCGTGCAGGAGGACGCCGGCGTGTTCGGCCGGTCCGCCGACGAACTCGGCCAGCATCTTCAGCTCGGCGTCCCGTCCGAACAGCGGCATCGTGCCCCCTCTTGTGCGTACTGATCACGACGATACCCACCATGACGTACAACGTCGGCGTCATCCGACGGGCGCCGAGGCCTTCATCACGGACTTACCTTGGCCGCGTGTCAAACCACCACAGGACAGTGCGCGTAGCCGCCGTCGCGGTCATCGCCGCGCTCACCGCCGCCTGCTCGGCGAGTACGCCCCCACCAGCGCCGTCATCCCCGGTTGCCGCCACACCGGCCCCGGTCGCCGCGAGTGGCTGGTCACCCGCGCCGGTCGTTCCGCTGCCCACGCAACCGCCTCCGTCGCTGGTCGTCGACGCGCCACTGCCCGACCAGCTGGCCATGGGCCTGGTCGTGCTCCGCTACCGCGCGGAGAACCTGCGGATCGTGCCGGTCTACGGACCCGGCGCGCTCGACGTCTCGCCGCGGATCGGCCACATCCACGTCACGGTCGACGACGCGCCGTGGCACTGGGCGGACGGCAGCGGCGAGCCCCTCATCATCCAGGCGCTGCCGCCGGGCCCCCACAAGGTCTGGGTCGGGCTGGCCGATCCGACGCACAAGGTCATGGACAGCAAGACCGTGGAATTCGTCATCCCCGCACAGGCCGGTCACCATTGAGCGCCCGCACTGTGCCGAGACCGGAGTGGCAGCTGCTCGCACCGTTGGCGGTCCTCGCGGGCGAGCTGGGCGCCACGATGGCCCAGGCGACGATCACCTGGCTCGCCGGACCGGCGATGCGCACACCGGAATGGTTTCCCGATGAAGACATGAGGGGCTAACGTCGGATAGCCATCCAGCCGGTTCGCGGGGAGGCGTGATGACCAGACGGCGGTTCCTGCTCGTGCTGTCCGTGCTCGTGGCACTGCTCGCCGGGACGCCGCCGGTGTCGGCCGCGCCCGGCGGGACGACGCGCACGAACGCCACGTTCTTCAACGACGCGAAGACACCGGGAGCCGACCCGTACGTCCGCTACGACCTGGCGACCGGCTACTACTACGCCTACTCGACCGAGGGCGCGGACCCCGGTTACCACTTCGGCGTCTACCGCTCGCCGGACCTGGCCACCTGGGAACACCTGCCCGGCGGAGCCCTGCGCGCCGACGATCCCGGCAACTGGGCACACGACTGGTACTGGGCGCCGGAGGTCTACCACAACGAGAAAACCGGGCTGTACTACCTTTTCTACGCGGGCCGGATGAACACGCACGTCGCGGAGCACTTCAAGTACGCCGATTTCGAGGAGCCGTCGAAGATCGGGGTGGCGGTTTCCCGCTCACCGGGCGGTCCTTTCACGAACATCGCCGCGCGGCCGATCGACTATTTCCCGTTCGACCCGGCGTATCACGACGTGAACCTGATCATGGACGCGACGCAGAAGAAACCGCCCGCCACTCTCGAAGAAGGCCGGACAGCGCCGCTCGGCACCTATATCCCGTTCATCGACCCGGACGTGTTCTTCGACGACGACGGCCGGATCTATCTCTATTTCTCCCGCAACGCGTACCGGAACTGGGTCTGGGACACCGATCTCGGCAAATACGTCGAGGAGTCGAACATCTACGCGGTCGAGCTGACCCGCGGCTGGTGGGACGATCCGAGCGGCACCACCATGCCCGCGATCAGTCCGTCCTATCGCGACACCAACCGCTCCCCCGCGGACCCGCCGGGCACCCGCAAGGACGGCTTCACCCCGATCCTTTCGTACGCGGCGGACAAACAGCACTGGGAGAACGCGCACGTCGACGACTACGCGAAGTCCGGCGGGTCCAAAAAGGACCGTCGATGGGCCGAGGGCTCGACCACGATCAAGACCTACACCGGGACCGGCCGGAACCGGAAGGCCGTCTACTACCTGACGTACTCGGCGAACAACTACGAGAACCAGTACTACGGCGTCGGTTACGCGGTTTCCGACAGCCCGCTCGGGCCGTGGCGCAAGAGCCCGGCGAACCCGGTGCTCACCCAGAATCCGGCGCAGGGCCTGTATTCCACCGGACACGGCAGCGTCGCGGCTTCGCCGGACGGTCGCGAGCTCTACTACGTCCACCACGGCCGTCCATCCACAGTGGACGATCGACGGCTCTACACGGCACGGCTGCGGCTCGATCCGGCGCGGGCCGGACTGGCGATCGACGGCACCACCGAGGACCGGCCGCTCCCCTCGGGGATCGCGCCGTTCCGGATCCGGGCGGCGGACCCGCTGCTGGTCGTCCCCGCCGGGCAGCGGGCGAGCACCACCGTGTCGGTCCTGGCGCGCGACGGCGCGGCATTCGACCTGGCCAATCCGCTCAACGGCGTACACGCGGAACTGCGTCCCGCCTCCGCGGGCACGGCGCGGGTCGGCGGCGGCCGGATCACGGTCACCTCGACGGGCGGCTTCGCCCTCCTCACCGTGACGTACCAGCGCGCGCTGACCGGAGGCGGCCACACCGACGTCACGCAGACGACCGGCGGGCGCCCGGCGGAGCCGGTCTCGGTGACCGTGCCCGTGTTCGGACTACCCGCGCCGCGAGAGTAGGAGCTGGTCAGCAGCCTCCGCACCCACTGCCTACTGACAAGTAGGCACACCCCGTGTCACCATCGTCCGATGGCCGACATCCCGCATCGAGGCGCGCGTCGCACCGCCAAGCTCGCGAGCCTCCCGCTCGGGGTGGCGGGACGCATGGTCGGCGGCTGGGGACGGCGGCTCCTCGGCGCCGACGCCGAAGGTGTCCAGGCCGAACTGGCCGAGCGCACGGCCGAGCAGCTGTTCGAGGTGCTCGGGCAGCTCAAGGGCGGCGCGATGAAGGTCGGGCAGGCGCTCAGCGTGTTCGAGGCCGCCGTGCCGGACGAACTCGCCGAGCCCTACCGCGAAGCGCTGACGAGACTTCAGTCGGCGGCGCCGCCGATGCCGGCGAGCTCGGTCCACGCGATCCTCACCGAGCAGCTCGGCTCGAGCTGGCGGCGGCGGTTCCGCGACTTCGACGACCGGCCCGCGGCCGCGGCCAGCATCGGGCAGGTCCACCGGGCGGTGTGGCACGACGGGCGCGAAGTCGCGGTCAAGGTCCAGTACCGCGGCGCGGCCGAGGCGCTGCTCGCCGATCTGAACCAGCTGCGCCGGTTCAGCAGGCTGCTCCAGCCACTGGTCCCCGGCATGGCGGTCCGGCCGTTGCTCGCCGAGCTGACCGAGCGGATGACCGAGGAACTCGACTACCACGCCGAGGCAGGACACCAGCGCGCCTTCGCCGCCGCCTTCCGCGACGATCCGCGGATCTTCGTGCCAGGAATACTCGCCAGCGCGCCGAAGGTCCTGGTCGGCGAATGGGTCACCGGCACCCCGCTCGCCGAGGTCATCGCCTCGGGCGGCAAGGAGGTCCGGGACCGGTTCGCCGCGCTGCTGGCGGAGTTCCACTACTCCTCGGCCGATCGCGTCGAACGGCTGCACGTGGACCCGCACCCCGGGAACTACCTGCTGCTCGGCGACGGGCGCCTCGGCGTGCTGGACTTCGGCGCGGTCGGCCGCGTGCCCGGCGGCATCCCGTGGACACTCGGCCGGATCGTCCGGCTCGCCGTCGACGGCCGCCCCGACGAGCTGCTCGCCTTGCTGCGCAAGGAGAACTTCGTCCAGCCCGGGATCACCATCGAGGCCGCGGACGTGCTGCGCTACCTCGCGCCGCTGGTGGAACCGGTCCAGGGCGAGACGTTCCACTTCACCCGCCGCTGGCTGCGCAGGCAGGCGGGCCGGATGACCGACCTCCGGCGGCCCGAGTTCGACACCGGGCGCTCGCTGAACCTGCCCGCGCGGCATCTCATGCTCGTCCGCGCCACCGGCGGGACGACCGCGATCCTGTGCCAGCTCGACGCCGAGGTCGCGATGCGGCCGATCTTCGAGTACTGGCTCGACGGTTTCGCCGACGACTGACCCGCCCCGCGCGGAATTCAGCAACCGCTCCCCTTCGCCGCAGGGGCACCGATGACGCCCCAGCGCGTCGCGATGACGATCGCCTCGCTCCGGTTCCGCGCCCCGATCTTCCGGTAGGTGTCCTGGATCAGCCGGTACATCTGCCGCTCCGAATAGTCCGCGGCGCGGGCGATGTCGGCCACCGACGCGCCCCGCGAAAGCGCGCCGAGCCAGCCGATCGCCTGCGGATCGAGTCCCAGCCCCTCGGGCACGGCGACCTCGGGCTCGGCCAGTGCGCGGGCGATCCGGCTCGGCAGGCAGGTGGCGCCGCGCAGCGCAGCGCGCAGCACACCGACGATCTCGGTGATGTCCGCGTCGTGGGCGACCAGCCCGTCCGCCCCCGCCCGCAGCGCTGCGCGGTGACCCGCCACCGTCGGCTCGTTCAGCAGGGAGATGATCGGCAGCCCTGGCCAGCGTTCCTTCGTGCGGGTCAGTACGGCCACGTCGTCGGCCGAGGCGGGCAGGAAACAGGCTTGCCAGGAAGAATCGCCGAGCGGACCGGTCGAATCCGCGTCGTGCACGTCGAAACCCGCTTCCTTGAGGCCGAACACCAGGCCGAGGCGATAGGCGGGCAGGTCGTGCACGATGAGGATCCGCTGGTGATGTGCGAGCCGTGCTTCATGACGAAGGAGCCCGTCCATACCCACTCCGTTTCGATGGCTACCCCGTCAAATCTACTCACGGACGCGACCATCGAAAGCTCCGTACGCGCGACCTTTTCCGGTGCCGGACACGGCGGCCTTCGCCGAACTGTCAAGGAATTCGCCGGGAAATCCGCCGAAAGCCGCACCGGAATGGCCGGGGCCGCAGGCACAGGCGAATTCTCACCGCGGGCGGCGCCGTCCGGGCCCTGCCCTCACGTCAGCCGATTCGCCACCACCGCCGGAAAACGCCATGTCTCGGCGCTGACCTCGTCGCTGAGCACCTGTTCCGCGGCGCGGTCCAGCATCGCCATGACCCAGTTGTCGAATTCGACCCCGGACAGGTCCGCCGCCCGGCGCCACCACACGAGCCGGTTGTCGGGGACCTCGATGCGCGGGATCACCGAGGCGGACTGCTGCTTCCGTTCACCACTGCTCTCGAGGCGCTCGTCGCGGATACGGCTCCGCAGCTGCTTGGTCGTCCACATCGCCTCTTCGGCCCTGTCGAGCCAGAAGTCCTGCTCCTCGGCCGGCAGCGAGGCGACCTCGGCGTGGTGCTGGAAGCTCAGCCCGGCACGCCGCCTGTCCAGGTCGAACCGGCGCGCCACCCAGGCGTAGTTGCGCAGCGTCTGATACTGCAGCCCCGCCGCGCGGATGGCGCGGCGGTACCGGTCGGTGTAGCGCTTCTTGCCGTAGACGAGCCAGTCGCCGAGCCACCACGAAGACGAGTCGACGATGCCGGAAAGCTGCCGTCCCGCCCGCTCCCAGCCCTCGAAGCTCAGATCGGCCGGAATGCTCAGGCCGACCCCGGTCATCAGCACCTGGTCGTCGTCCCGGCCCGGCGGCACCTCCGCGGGCAGCCGCCGTTCCAAGGCCCCGGCCGTTTCCGGGCCCGGGACGTTGTCGGTCACGCTCATTGAAGCCCCCAGTCGAACATGATTCGGCCCGTGCCCGGCCACACCGCGGCCGTGCACGACCACCCAGAACCGTTTCTTCACCGGCCGAACTCATGGCCACGGCGAATACGCTTCGCTCGCAATCCCCCGTTGTCCACGAACCCGTCCCGTTCGTTCTCGCACACTGTTCCAAACCGTCAACTAACCGAGGAACCTCCGAACGGGTAGTTCTCCCAGCACGGTGGATCTTCCGCCTCCCCCATGCCCGCAGGTCACAGCGACTCCGCTGACCAGCGAAGAAGCGTTCCCGCCGCCGCGAGGACAATGCTAGATCCCCAGCGAACCCTTGCCCATCGGGAAAGCATCTGTTAGGGGGCGACTGGGGTTTCCGGGTAGGGGTGTCCCCGGTATCCGGTGGCACTTGTGTGCGGCGGCGAACAACCCGGGAACCCTGGCCGATTCGAAACCGAAACACCCTCATGTCTCGGAGCCGACCTATGATCCCGGCATGACCTCCGACCCGCTGAACCGCGAGCAGATCGTCCGGGTCGCGATCGAGCTGCTCGACGCCGACGGTGTGGACGGGCTGAGCATGCGGCGGCTCGCGGGCCGGATCGGCTCCGGCGCCACCTCGATCTACTGGTACGTCCGGAGCAAGGACGAGCTGACCACCCTCGCCGCCGACGCGGCGTTCGGCGAGATCGAGCTGCCCGATCCCGCCCGGGTGGGCTGGCGGCCCGCGGCGAGCACGATGGCGCGCGGCCTGCGCGCGACGATCCTGCGGCATCCGTGGCTCCCGCAGGTCATCGCCGCCCGTCCGGCCTTCGGCCCGATGACCGCGCGCCACGCCGAGCACGCCTTCACCGTCTTCCAGACAGCCGGGTTCGCCGACGCCCACCTGGACTGGGCCACGAACGCCCTGTTCGCCTTCGTGTACGGCACGGCGCTGGGCGAGGCGACGACGACGCACCTGCGGGAGAAGCTGCGGCAGGCCGGGGTCGACGAGGAGCAGTACCTCAACGAGCTGATCGACAGGCAGCGGGCGGCGGCCGCCCCGTTCCCCCGGGTGCGGGAACGCTACGAGGCCGCGGCACGGGCGGACCGGGACAGCGCACGGGACAGGTCGTTCGAGTTCGGCCTGAGCACGGTCCTCGACGGCCTCGAAGCCCGGCTCACCCCGGCGCCGGAGGGCCTCGCGGCCGAACCCGGCAGTCCATAAAGGACGGAGCATCGGCGGTGCGCATCGGTGTCCCGCCACCGGGACGGCCGATTCACGGCGCGGGAGTCATCGGCACCTGTCCCCGCGCGACGCCGTTCGCGTCGAGCAGCCTGCCCATCCGCTTCGGCATCTTCGTGGTGATGCTCCGTTCGGCGATCCGCACGCCGGGCAGGCGCGCGGCCAGCGTCGCCTCGAAGTCCAGGCAGCCCGACGGCGAACGGAACCAGGTCGACAACACCAGGTTGTGCTCGCCCGCCACCGCCGCGCACAGCCGCGTCTCCGGGAGCGCGGCGACGACCCGGCCCACCTCGTCCAGCCGATCACCCGGCACGTCGAGCCGGTACCCGCCGATGACCGGCCAGCCCGCGACGCCGTGGGCGAGATCGCAGCGGAAGTCCAGTTCGTGGTCGACGAGCATCCTGGCGAGCCTGCGGCGGACCGCGGACTCGCTCATCCCGCAATCCCGTGCCAGCTCGGCGAAACTCCGGCGCCCGTCCGCGCCGAGCGCGTGCACCAGCGCCTCGAAATCCGTGTCGTTCCACCGTGCCGGGACCACCAGCCGCGCGCGCTCGGCGGTGTCGTCGAGTACCGCCCGTTGCTGGGGCGTGAGCGTGTGGACCAGCCAGCCGCTTCCCTCCCGGTAGACGCGGGTGGCGACGGCGAGACGCACCCCGGTCACGCCGTCGAGCTCGGCCACCCGCCGCGCGATCAGCCGGTCCAGCCCGGCGAGCCCGTGCGCGGACACGCCGAGGAACAGCTGGTAGCGCCCGGTCGTCCGTTCGAGGTTGAACACGCACTGCCAGCCGCACAGCCGCTCGGTCAGCGGCGTAAGCGCTTCCGGGCGGCACGCGATGTCGAGGTACCCGACGGTCAGCGTCGGGACCGTGACGTACGCGGTCAGCCAGGCGAGCCCCGCCGAGGTGAGCCGCTCCCAGCGGCGCGCCGCGGTCGTCGCGTCGACACCGATCGCGGTGCCGATCCGGGTCCACGGTGCCCGCGGATCCACCTGCAGCGCCTCGACGAGCGCGAGGTCGAGTTCGGTCAGCAGGGCGCTTTCCGGCAGCGCTTTCCGGGAAGGGCCGGAATCCGGCGTAGGGGCGACCTGCCGCGACATGGAGCGCATTGTGACCCACTCGTCACGGATTGCCAACCATCCCGCCGGAATCCACCACAGCGACAGGCCGGACGCCGTGATCCGCCGCCGTGTCCACCCCGGACCGGAAACCATCCGTTAGTAGGTACCGGCCCCGTAGGCCGCCGCGAAAACTTTGTCCAGTTCTTCCTCTTCCATCCCCGCCGATTCGGACACCCCCTTCGGGCTCAGCACCCTCGGGTGTCCACAAAGGACAAAGGAGTGTGCCTCGTGAGGACGAAGAGTCTCGCCCTGCGCGGGCTCGCGACGGCGTGCGCGTCCGTCGTCGCCCTGCTCGCGTCGCCGGCATCCGGTACCGCGGCGCCGGCCGCCCGTACCGACCTGCGCATCACGATGCAGGCGCAGGAAAAGGACCAGTGGTGCTGGGACGCCAGCGGCAACACCATCGCCGCCTTCTGGGGTCACAAGCTGACCCAGACCCGGTTCTGCCAGATCGCGCACAACGAGTCGGGCAGCGACTGCCGGAACAACCAGGGTTATCTCAGCGACCAGCAGCGCGTTTTCCGGTACCTCGGTTTCCGGAACGTGGGCACGTACAACTCGAACGGCCAGATCCTTTCCTTCGCCGCCATCAAGAACCAGATCGACGCCAAGCACCCCATCGGCACACGGATCGGCTGGACCTCGGGCGGCGGGCACATGCACGTGCTCTACGGCTACGACGACACCAATGGCGCGACCAAGGTCGAATACGGCGACCCGTGGCCGAACAACAGCCGCTACAACTCGATGAACTACAGCTCCTACAAATCGAACAACCAATTCCGGTGGACCCACACCGTGTACGGGATCGAGGGCTGAGACGATGAGGAACCTTTTGCGTGCGGCGATCATCGCCGGTGCCGGGCTGCTCGTCGTGCTCGGTGCGGGAAGCGCTTCCGCCGCGGAATCCCCCGCCGGGCAGCCGAATGCGGCCGACCTCGCCGCGATCGGCACCCTCGTGTCCGGAAAGGACACCGCGAACCGGCTCGCCACCACGGTCTTCCCTGACGGCACCAGAGTCGCCGCGGAAACCGCGGCCCGCAACGCGATGGCCGACCCGGCCAAGCCCGTCGCGGTCTACGAGCCGTCCGCGGAGTTCGTCACCGGGAAGTCCGCGGTACCTGCCGAACTCGCCTACGTCGCCGTGCCCGCCAGGACCGGGGACGGCGCGACGGCCACCGTGCAGGCCCAGCGCGAGGGCCGTGACTGGTCGGTCTTCAACGTCGCCTCGGGCGACGTCGAACAGCGGCTCGCGGCCGAGGCGGGCAAGGGCTACCTGCTGCACGAACCGCAGGTGAACGCCTGGTACGCGGTCGAAGGCGGCACGGTGCGGGTGCTCGACGGCTCGGTCACCGGCACGGCGAAGGGCGCGACCATGAGCGTCGACGCCTTCCGCACGGCGTTGCGTGACCGCTACGCCGACAAGCTGCCGGGTTCGGCCTACGACCGCGAAGGCGCCGGGGGTGGCTACACCCCCGCGTCCGCGACCGCCCGGCCGAACGAACCGCGCGACCTGCTCGTCCCGATCCTGCTCGGGGCCGGTGCGCTGGCGCTCGTCGCCGCCGGCGCCTACGCGGTGCGCCTGCGCAGGCAGTGAAATAAAGCAGCGACGCGCGGTGTGGCCGCGCGCCGGGACACCCCGCGGGGGGTTTTTTGGGAGCGCGTTGAGATGGGGGCGATAGTCGCCCGGGGCCGCGCCGCCCAGCGCAGCGCGCG
>NZ_JBHYJW010000047.1:0-82456 GCF_042741125.1 Amycolatopsis sp. NPDC058986
CCTTACGGGCGTCTGACGCCCGTAAGGTGGCCTTAACGGCACGCTCGGGCGCCACCCCCCGCGAGGGTTACGAGAACAGGCGCAGGACGCGGGTCAGCCACTCCGAGGCGGCGCGAGAGACGCCGTCCAGGTCGGCGGTCAGGTTGTGGTCGCCGTCGAGGACGACGATCTCGTGGTGCGGGCCCGCCGTCGGTCGCCCGAACGGGTCACGTTCCCCCTGCACCACCAGCGTGGGCACCTCGACGGCGTCGAGTTCGCCCTGACGGCTTTTCTCCGGCCTGCCCGGCGGATGTTCGGGGAACGCCAGGCACAGCACCGCCACCGCCTGCCCCGCCGACGCCGTCCGGCAGGCGACCCGCGCGCCGGAGGAGCGGCCGCCGAACACCACCGGCAGGCCGTCGAAGCGCTCGGCGAGTTCGTCCGCGACGGTCAGCCAGGCGCTGTCCAGCTGATTCGCGGGCGCGGGGGCACGCCGTCCCGCCACCCGGTAGGGCTGCTCGACCAGCGCCACGTGCACGCCGATCGCCTGCGCGGCGCGGGTCACCGCGACGAGGTCCTTCGCGCCGATCCCGCCGCCCGCGCCGTGCCCGAGCATCAGCACCGCGGTGCCCTCCTCGGCACAGTGCAGCTCGGCCCTCGCCGGGCCGTAGCCGGTGCCGATCTCCAGGGTCGTCATGACCGGGGCGTCTCGAAGAGCGCGTCGTCGTCGAGACGTGGACCGGGGTCGACGCGGTCCAGCAGTTCGGGGCCGTTGTTGCGGACGTTGTTGACCTTCGAGGAAACCGGGCGCAGCTCCAGCGATTCGACGATCTCCGACGCGGTGGGCACCAGCAGGTCGGTGACGTCGGACCGGTCCGGGTCGAGCCACGGATCCCAGTGCGTCTTCGGCACGATCAGCGGCATCCGGTGGTGGACGTCGGTGAGCTGCCCGGTCGCGTCGGTCGTGATGATCGAGAAGGTGATCAACGGCTCGGCGGCGTCGTCGTCCTTCGGGCGCCAGCTCTCCCAGATCCCGGCGAAGGCGAGCGAGGCGGCATCGGGGCCGGTCATGTAGAACGGCTCCTTCTCCTTGCCGGTGCGGCGCCATTCGAACCAGCCGTCGGCCGGGACGAGGCACCGGCGCGAGGACAGCGCGCGGCGGAAGGCGGGCTTCTCCTTCGCCGTCTCGGCCCTGGTGTTGATCATGCGCGAGCCCACCGAAGGATCCTTGGCCCAGAACGGCACGAGGCCCCAGCGCATGAGCCGCAGCGAGCGCTCGGCGGGCTCGTCCTCGAGCACCTGCCCCTCGGCGTCCCGCGGATGCCGCTGGACGACGGTCACCACGTTCTTGGTCGGCGCCACGTTGTGGTCGGTCCTGGCCCGGCCCTCGGTCAGGTCGACCGCCGCGAACTCCTCGATCAGCGCCGCCGGATCCTTCGTGGCGGCATAGCGGCCGCACATCGCCAACCTCCTCGTGTCGGGGTAGCCATCGTTACACGCAGGCCAGGGCCGTGGCGAGCCGCGTGGGATCATTCCGGCAGGGACGGCGACCGGGAGGACGTGGGCGGATTGGCGCGGAGCGACTGGCGCAGGCTGGACGAATCCGATGTGCGGGTGCGTCCCGGCAAGGGCACCAGGCCACGCAGCAAACGCCGTCCCGAACACGCCGACGCCGTCACCGCGATGGTCATCGGCAAGGACCGCGGCCGCTGGACCTGCGCGATCGACGCCGATCCCGGCCGGGTGATCACCGCGATGCGGGCCCGCGAGCTGGGGCGGGTGTCGGTCGTGGTCGGCGACCGGGTCGCGGTCGTCGGCGACGTCAGCGGGCGGCCGGACACGCTGGCCAGGATCGTGCGGGTCGAGGAGCGGGCCAGCGTGCTGCGCCGCACGGCCGACGACACCGACCCGTACGAGCGTGTCGTGGTGGCCAACGCCGAACAGCTGCTCATCGTGACCGCGCTGGCCGATCCGCCGCCGCGCGCGGGGTTCATCGACCGCTGCCTCGTGGCCTGCTACTCCGGCGGCGTCGAGCCGATCCTGTGCCTGACCAAGGCGGACCTCGCCGGTCCCGAGGAACTGCTCGCCGGTTACGCGGGCCTCGACATCCCGGCGCTGGTGACCCGCTACGACGAGGAACCCGCCGGGCTCGCCGAACGCCTCAAGGGCCGGGTGACCGCGCTGGTCGGGCATTCCGGCGTCGGCAAGTCCACTTTGGTCAATCGGCTGGTGCCCGACGCCGGGCTGGCCACCGGGGTGGTGAGCGCGGTCGGCAAGGGACGTCACACCTCCGTCGCCGCAGTGGCGCTGCCGCTGCCCGACGGCGGCTGGGTGGTCGACACGCCGGGCGTGCGGTCGTTCGGTCTCGCGCACGTCACCGCCGACGACATCGTGCAAGCCTTCGAGGAATTCGCGGAGGCGGCCGAGGAATGCCCGTCCGGCTGCGGCCACCTCGGGCCGCCCGAGGATCCGGACTGCGCGCTCGACGACGTCGTCGCGGAAGGCGAGGCCAGGGCGGATCGGCTGCTTTCCCTCCGGCGGCTCCTCGCCTCTCGTGGCGGGCTGGAGTCGTAAAGCGGACGTGTGGTAACTCTTTCCTCATTCGGGCGATAACCCGGATGGAGTACATCCACCACTGAGGGGGCACAGACCTTGCGCAAGACCACTCTCGTCGCGGCCGGAGCCGCGCTCGTCCTCACGCTCACCGCGTGCGGCGGGAACAGCGGCGGTACCGGCACCGACACCAAGGCTTCCGGCGACGGCAAGGGCTTCGGCCTCGCCGCGCCGTTCAGCGACGCGCTCCAGCTGGCCAGCGCGTCCAAGGAGGGCACGCAGAAGTCCAAGTCGGCGAAGATGACCATGGAGTCGTCGGACCCCGCGAAGACCATCAACATGAACGGCGCCGTCAAGTTCGACGGCCAGAACACGGCCATGGCGATGACCATGGACCAGGCGGGCCAGCAGATGGAGGTCCGCCTCGTCGACAAGGTCCTCTACATGAAGATGCCGCCCGAGCAGCTCCAGAAGATGGGCACCGGCAAGAGCTGGGTGAAGATCACCCCGAACGGTGACGACCCGATCTCCAAGGCGATGGGCAGCTCCCTGGCGCAGAGCTCCGAGCAGAGCGACCCGACCAAGATCCTGGAGCAGATCGGGAACGGTGGCAAGATCATCAGCTCGGACCAGACGCAGCTGAACGGCGAGCCGGTCAACCACTACGTCGCCGAGATCGACATCTCCAAGAACCTCGACAAGGTGCTGGAGAGCGCGCCCGCGGAGGCGAAGTCGCAGCTCGCCGACAAGCTCAAGGGCGTCAAGATGCCGGTCGAGCTGTGGCTGAACAAGGACCAGCTGCCGGTGCAGATGGTGCTGGACAGCTCCGCGGTGGCCAAGGCGGCCGGCGCGCCGGGTGGCGCGAGCGAGGCGGGCAAGATCACCGTCAAGTACACCGACTGGGGTAAGCCGGTCGACGTCACGGCCCCGCCCGCCGACCAGGTCGCGGACCTCAGCGAGATGATGAAGACCGGCGGCCGCTGAGATCGACTTTCCGTAGCATGGGTCCCCCGAACGTGTTCGGGGGACCCATGCTTGTCTGGACCGCATGTGGAAACCGGCCGCCGCGCTCGTGTGCGTGCTCCTGCTCGGCGCGTGCGGCGGCGACGACACGCCACCCGCGATGACCGACGCGAAGGCGCTCGCCGACGCGGCGCGAACGGGCACGATCGCGGGACGCTCGGCGAAGTTCGGCACCGACGTCAACGCGGGCACCGTCAAGTCGAAGGGGCAGGGCCAGGCGCTGTTCGCCGAAGGCGGCACCACGTTGTCGATGACGACCGACGTGCTCGGTGACCCGCTCGAACTCCGCCTGGTGCAACAAAAGCTCTTCGTGAAGGTGCCCGAGGGGTCACGCGGCGACGAGGACGACAAGCCGTGGATCACCGTCTCCCCCGACGGCACCGACCAGTTCTCCCAAGTGCTCGGCGGCAGCCTCGGCCAGCTGGCCGAGCAGAACGATCCACTTCGGACGATCGGCCAGATCCGCTCCGCGGGCGCCATCACGATGGCCGAACGCGGCGACCTCGACGGGATGTCCGTCGAGCACTACTGGCTCAAGCTCGACCTGGAAAAGCTCGGCGGTCAGCTACCCGCCGGGCTGTCGGCGGAGGCCGTGTCGCAGTTGCGGGGCAAGGCCGGTTCGTTCGGCATGGAACTCTGGATCGACGACGCGAACCGGCCCCGGCAGATCGTCGTCGACCTCTCACCGATCCTCACCGCCGCCGGCGCGCCGGACGGGGCGAGCGCGCGGATCACCACCCGCTACACGGACTGGGGCACCGCCGTCGACGTGCAGGCACCTCCCGCCGAACAGGTCGGGACCACGCCCAGCTGAGCGTTACGTCCGATTCGGCGGGCTCCGGTTCACCCGGCACGGGGGAAGTTGGCCACCGGTTCACGCCGTGCCGACTCGATCACCGATAGCGTGACACCGTGGTGGAACCCGTATCGCGGAACGCGGCTGAAGACGACCCCGATGGCCAGGACCGGGACAAGGCAGGTGGCAGGCCGAAGAAGAAACGGTCGTTCTGGGTGGAGCTGCCGATCCTGCTCGTGATCGCGCTCGTGCTCACGATCCTGATCCAGACGTTCCTCGCGAAGGTCTTCCTCATCCCGTCGGGGTCGATGGAGACGACGCTGCACGGCTGCACCGGCTGCACCAACGACCGGGTGCTCGTCGACCGGGTCACCTACGACTTCACCGACCCCTCGCCGGGCGACGTGGTGGTGTTCAAGGGCCCGGAAACCTGGTCGACGCACGAAATCGCTTCGCAGGAGTCGAGCAATATCGTGGTCAAGGCGCTGCGCGGGCTCGGCTCGCTGGTCGGGTTCGCGCCGCCGGACGAGCAGGACTTCGTGAAACGCGTCATCGCCACCGGCGGCCAGACCGTGCAGTGCTGCGACACGAGCAACCGGGTCATGGTGAACGGGAAAGCGCTCGACGAGCCGTATGTCCATTGGGAAGGCGAGATCAATCCCAAGCGGCAGCAGTTCGCTCCGGTCACCGTGCCGCAGGGCAGTGTCTGGGTGATGGGCGACAACCGCAACGACTCGTGCGACTCGCGCTGCCAGGGCGGCGGCGGTCTCAACGGGACGGTCCCGGTGTCCAACATCATCGGCAAGGCGCGGATCATCGTGCTGCCGCCGAGCCGGTGGGGCGGCATCACCGACCACGACCCGCAGGCGGCCGCGCAACCGGTCGCGCTCGGCGCCCCCGCGTGGCAGAGCGGCCTCCCGCTCGGGGTCGGGGTGGCCGCCGCCTGGCCCGTGCTGTTCACCGGGCGGAAGCTGGTCTCCGGGGTCCGGAAGGCGACGGGCCGGAAGCGCCGTTAGAGGAGTTCGAGCAGGAACGGGAGTTCCTGCGGTGCGTACCAGGCGAGCTCGTGGTCTTCGGCGTCGCCGAGGGTGAACTCCGCGTCGGGGTCACCGAGGTCGGCGGCGTCGATCACCGCGGCCGCCGCGGTGACGGCGTCCTCGGCCTCGGCCGCGTCGACGTGGATCGCCGCGATGTCCTTCAGCAGCACCGGACCGGCGAGCCGCACGACGGCGTCGTCGAGATCGGGCCGATGGGTCGCGCCCTCGACGTCGGCGGACACCACGGCCCGCCGCGGTTCGCCCTTCTCCTCGGCCGCGATCAGCCGCAGCGACGCCCGCGCGGCGTCGAGCAGTGCCGCGTACTCCAGCTCCTCGTCGGAACCACTCGCGTAGGCCTCGCGCAGCGCGGGCGTGAGCGCGAACGCCGTCCCGCTCCGCGCGCGGAACTCACCGGTGGTGTTCAGCTCACGCAACATCGCGATCGTGGCAGGCAGATAGACCCTCACCAGTGCGCACCCTTCAGCTCTTCCAACGATTCCTCGATCATCCCGGCCACCAGCTCCACATCGCTGACGGCCTTGCGGTCGCCGTTGAGTCCGAAGTAGACGCCGCCGTGATACGAGCTGACCCCGATCGCGAGCGCCTGGTTGCGCATCAGCGGCATCACCGGGAACATCTCGACCATCCTGGCCTCCCCCGCGTACATCGGCATCTGCGGGCCGGGCGAATTCGTCACCATGAGGTTGAAAATGCGCCCGGAGAGTGACCCCGCCGCCCGCGCCCCGAGCGAATGCAGCGTCGCCGGGGCGAACCCGCCGACCTTGAGCAGCCCCCGCGCGGCGACCGAACGGCCCGAGTCGAGATGGTCGGCCATGGCGTGCCCGATGTGCTGCAGCCGCAGTACCGGGTTCGGCTCGCCGACCGGCAGGTCCACCAGGTAGGCCGCGACCTGGTTGCCGACCAGCGCCGGTGTCGAGTACTCGGCGGTCTCCGCGTCGCGGACCGCCATCGGCGCCAGCGCGCGCACCGTGTCCGTCGGGTTCAGCGTCTCGCCACGGGAAAGCAGCCATTCCCGCAGCGCGCCGGTGATGGCGGCGAGCACCACGTCGTTGACGGTGCCGCCGTGCTCGGCGCGGATCTTGCGGAAATCCTCCAGCCGGGTGCGGACCACCGCGAACATCCGTCCGCCGGAGACGCGGACGTTCAGCGGCCCGGACGGCGCGGGATGGACCACGGTGCGCAGCGTCGTGGCGACGCCGCCGAGTGCCTCCGCGACCTTCCCCGCCGTCGCGACCGCGTCGTTGGCCGCGGAGCGGACGTTCTCCACCAGCTCGGTCGGGCGCTGCACGGTCTCGCTGACCGCGTCGAGGATCAGCTGGGTACGGCTCGGCTCGCGCCGCGGTGTCCAGACGTCGTCGAACGGCTCCACTTCGGCGGGTGTGGGGTCGAGGACGATCTGGCCGAGCTCGATCGTGCCCACACCGTCCACAACGGACTGATGGGTCTTGGTCACCAGCGCGACCCTGTCCCCGCCGAGCCCCTCGATGAAGTACGCCTCCCAGAGCGGGCGTTCCGGCGCCAGCCGCCGCGACATCAGCCGGGCGACGAGGTCGAACAGCTGCTCGTCGCTGCCCGGCTGGGGCAGCGCGGAGCGGCGGACGTGGTAGTTGAGGTCGAAGTCGACGTCGTCCACCCACACCGGGCGCGCCAGGTGTCCCGGCACCTCCAGCACACGCTGCCGGTACCGCGGCAGGAACGCCAGGCGCTGGCCGATCAGGGCGAGCATCTGCTCGTAGCCGAACCCGGAACGCGGGCGCTCGAAGATCGCCACCCCGCCGACGTGCATCGGGGTCGCGTGGTCCTCGACGTACAGGAACGACGCGTCCAGCGCGGAAAGGCGGTCGGGCATGGGCCGATCCTTACACAATGCGAGACTGCCCGGTGTGGGTGATGACTCTGCGGCCTCCCCGGTTTCGCCGAAAGACCGGTTCCTGACCGTCTACGGGCGCAAACCGGTGCTCGAGGCGCTCGCCGACACCGGCCTCGAAGTGGACAAGGTGATCCTGGCCGACACCGTGCGCGGGCCGGGCGCCGCCGAGATCCAGCGCGCCGCCAAGGCGGCCGGGGTGCCGGTGCAGCGCGCGAGCGCGCACCGCGTCAAAGTACTGGCCGGGAACGGCAAACAGGACCAGGGCGTGCTCGCCGACGTCGTCGCGCCACGGATGCGTTCGCTGGCCACCGCGCTGTCGGGGAAGCGCCCGCCCGCGCGGGTGCTGCTGCTGGACGGCATCACCACCCCGGCCAACGTCGGGATGATCCTGCGCACCGCGACCGCCGCCGGGCTCGACGGCGTGATCGTGCCGCGGCGTGGCGTCGCCGCGCTGGACCCGATGGTGGTCAAGGCGTCCGCGGGGGTCGCGTTCCGCGCGCCGGTGCTGCGCTGCGGCAGCGCGCGGGAAGCCGCGGAGATGCTCACCGAGGCCGGCTACTCGCTCTACGCGCTGGGCGCTTCGGCTTCCGCGGAGTCGTTGACGGTGTTCGACGTCGAGCTGCCACAGCGGACCGCGTTCGTGCTGGGCGGCGAGACGGCCGGCGTGGGCGCCGAGGTGGGCGAGCTCGTCACCGAGTGGCTGAGCATCCCGATGCCGGGTGACGTCGAGTCGCTGAACGTCTCGGCCGCGGCGGCGGTGCTTTCCTTCGAACTCGTGCGCCGGGCTCGCTGACCCTCACTCCCGGCGAGCGCGCTCCGGCGGGAACAGCACGGCCAGCTCGGCCAGTGTCCCGGCGACCGTGTCGTGGTGGATGCCGACCATCCCCGCGTCGACAGCGCCCCGGACGTTGGCGGCCGAGTCGTCGACGAACACGCAGCGGCCGGCGGGCAGGCCCAGCATCGCCGCGGTGATCAGGTAGACCTCGCGGTCCGGCTTCGCCACCCCGATCTCGCCCGAGAACACCAGCGCGTCGAAATAGCGGCTCATCGTGTTCTTCACCTGCGAGGAGGCACCGGGAGCGTTGGACAGCAACGCGGTGCGAAGGCCGCGATCGCGGGCGGCCTCAAGATAGGTGTAAAGCAGATTGGCGTCCGGCTCCGTGAGCACCCCGGCGTAATCGATCACTAGGCCCTTCAGCACCCCGCACACCCTAGCCCGGTCAGCGGGGCACGCGGGCCGGATAGCGCAATCCGCAATAACGTGCAGCCGATTCTGCGCTTTTCCCCGAATATGGCGATCCTTGTCCGCTTCCCGGCGTTTCGCGGCCACTAACTCGTGCCGGGCACCCGCCACGGCACGAGAGGGGAAGCCATGACCACCGCGCACCGTCTGAAAACCCTGACCGGCTACGAACCCCACCGCACCGGTCGCCCGATCGCCACCGGGTCACCCGCGCCGCTCCCGGCGGGCCGTCCCCTGGCGGCCGTCCGCGACGTCTCGCCCGCGCTCGACGGGCCGCAGGTCGCGATCATGCTGACCGCGATCCTCGAAACGCACGACGGGCACCGGACGGCCTCGCAGATCGAGCCGCTGGTGGACCGGCCGCTGTTCGAACGCCTCCGCGCCCACAGCCGGGCGCGTGCGACCGCCCGGCATCGCGTACGGAGCGTGCGACTGTGCGCACCCGCCGACGACGTCGTCGAGGCCTGCGCACGCGTCGAGACCGGCCGCCGCACCATCGCGCTCGCCGCCCGCTTCGAACGGACCGGCGGCCGGTGGCGGTGCGTGCGCTTCGACCTGCTGGACCCGCTCGCCACGGCGCAGCGCATGGCGGCCTGACCAGCGTTCCCCCTGCTCAGCGGCGCTTTCCGGCGGCAAGGAGGAGCAAGGGACCTTTGCTAACGTCCTTGAGCAAGCTCACCATTAGCACACTAACCAAAGGTGAGCAAAGGTCCCTTGCTCCCGCCGTTCCGCACCCCTGTCGGCGATGCGCTGGCCGGGGTGCGACAAGGGCGTCCCTGGGTGCGTTGAGTGCATCGGGGGCGTCCCTCGGTGCGGTGGATGCCCCCAGAGCGTCCCTCGGACTCTCTCCGCCCACGCCGACACCATCGCTCGACGTCGCGAACGCTCCGTTACCGACGATCAACGTCCCCAACGGAGCGTTCACGACATCCAAGACCGCCGCACAAACCCCAGCCGCAACGACAACCCCGCGAACACCACACACCCCACCGACCACACATCCCCGACCCACCCAATGCCGTGAAGGCCTCCTTCACAGCGCTCAACGCCGGTAAGGAGGCCTTCACGGCACCGGACCCTGGTCGGGCGGCAACCCCGGCGAAGCGCCCAGGAGCGTTCCGGCCTGAGGCTCAGTGGGCGACGGGGAGGGTGGCGAGGCCGCGCAGGGTGGTGGTCGCGTTCCAGCGCGGCTCACCGGCGAGGCGCAGCCGCGGGACGCGGCGGGCCAGCTCGCGGAAGACGACGCGGCCTTCCAACCGGGCCAGCGGGGCGCCGAGGCAGAAGTGGATGCCCTGTCCGAAGGCGAGATGACGGCCGGGCTCGCGGGACGGATCGAAGACGTCGGGGTCGGCGCACGCGGCGGGGTCGCGGTTCGCGGCTCCGATGAGGACGATCGCCTGGGTGCCTTCGGCGACCGCGACGTCGCCGACCGCGGTGTCCCGCAGCGCTGTCCGCGCGGTGAGTTGCACCGGCGAGTCGTAGCGCAGCGCCTCCTCCACGGCCCGCTCGGCGAGTTCGCCGCCGGGGCCGAGCGCGCCGACGCCCTCGGCATGCCGCAGGAGGGCGAGGGTGCCGTTGCCGATGAGGTTCGTGGTCGTCTCGTGGCCCGCGATCAGCAGCAGGGTCACCGTGACGAGCAGTTCGCCCTCGCTGAGCGTGTCACCCGCGTCGGACACGGCGACCAAAGTGGACAGAAGGTCGTCGCCGGGCTCGTGCCGCCGTCGCGCTGCCAGCTCACGGAAGTAGGCGACGAACTCCTGCCGGGCGCGGACGGCGGGCTCCCGGGTTTCCGGTGCCTGCAGGAACTCCGGGTCGAGCGCGCGTGCCATCGCGTGGGACCACGTGGCGAACCGCTCGCGGTCGTCGAGCGGGACGCCCAGCATCTCGCTGATCACCTCGACCGGCAGCGGCGCCGCGAGATCCGCCATGAGATCGGCCTCGTCCGCGTCGGCGATCCGGCCGACCATCGTGGCGGCAAGCTCCTCGATCCGCGGGGTGAGCCGCTCGACCATCCGCGGGGTGAACGCCTTCGACACCAGCCGCCGCAGCCGCGTGTGATCGGGCGGGTTGAGCCCGAGGAACGACCGGACGACCCGGCCCTCTTCGTCCACCGGTTCGTCCGGGCGCTGGTCCTCCGGCGCGAGAATCTCCGGTTCCGGGTGACCGAAAGCGTTGTCGCGCAACAACTGCACCGCCTCGGCCTGACCGCTCACGGCGACCACGCCTGGCAACAGCGCGACCGGGGCCCGCTCTCGCCAGCGGCGATAGTCCGGATACGGATCGGGTCGGCGGTCCTCGCCGAACAGCGCGGCAAAAGTCGACAAATCTGCTTCGACCGGCGTGGTGGACACGGCGCTCCCCTCGCTCACATGCCGGGCTTCCGCCCCATACCCGGTACAACGCGCCGGAGGACCGCCGCGTTCCTGACGCGACGGCCCTCCGGCGACCGAAACTCCTAGCGGCGCGGGCCCTTCTTGCCCTTCTTCGCCTCGGCACGCTGCGCGGCACGGCGCTCCCGGCGGGTGCCACCACCCGCCCCACCGGCCGCCTCGGCTGGACCGTCCGAATGGGACTCGACGTTCCCGTCCTCACCCGGGCCCGACATGGTCAGCCCGCTCTGCGCACCGCCACCGCCGAGTCCCTTGCCCCGCAAGGCGGACGGCACCGACTCGGTGTCGGTCGTCGGCTGCGGCGGTGCCGGGCGGGCATGCCTGCCCTCACCCTCGCCCTCCGGGGCCTGGCCGTTGCCGTTGCCGCTCACCCCGGTGGGCAGCGCCGTGGCGCCTTCCTCGGCGACCGGCGCCGGTTCGGCACGCTCGACCTGGAGGTTGAACAGGAAGCCGACGGCCTCCTCCTTCAACGAGTCCAGCATCGCGCGGAACATGTCGAAGCCCTCGCGCTGGTACTCGATCAGCGGATCGCGCTGCGCGAGCGCCCGCATGCCGATGCCCTCCTTGAGATAGTCCATCTCGTAGAGGTGCTCACGCCATTTGCGGTCGAGCACGGTGAGCATCACCTGGCGCTCGAGGCGGCGCATCGCGCCTTCCTCGCCGACCAGCTCGTCGATCTCGGCCTCGCGGCGGTCGTAAGCCCGATGCGCGTCCTCGACCAGCGCGGCGCGCAGGCCCTCGGAGTCGAGGTCGCCGTCCTCCATCAGGTCGTCCCAGTCGAGGCTCACCGGGTAGAGCGTCTTGAGCGCGGTCCACAGCTTTTCGTGGTCCCAGTCCTCGGCGTACCCGGACTCGGTCGCACCGTCGACGTAGGCATTGACGACGTCGATGAGCATGTGCTCGATCTGCTCGCGCAGGTCCTCGCCTTCGAGCACGCGGCGGCGCTCGGCGTAGATCACCTTGCGCTGCTCGTTCATGACCTCGTCGTACTTGAGGACGTTCTTGCGCGTCTCGTGGTTGAGCTGCTCGACCTGTGTTTGCGCGCTCTTGATGGCCTTGGAGACCATCTTGTGCTCGATCGGCACGTCGTCGGGCAGCCGCATGGTGGTCATCACGCGCTCGACCATCGTCGCGTTGAAGCGGCGCATCAGCTCGTCCCCGAGCGACAGGTAGAACCGCGATTCGCCGGGGTCGCCCTGACGGCCGGAACGACCGCGGAGCTGGTTGTCGATGCGGCGCGATTCGTGGCGCTCGGTGCCGAGCACGTACAGCCCGCCCGCCTCACGGACCTCTTCGGCCTCGGCCTTGGCGTCCGCCTTGATCTCTTCGAGCACGTTCGGCCACGCGGCCTCGTACTCCTCGGAGTTCTCCACCGGGTCGAGGCCGCGCTCGCGCAGCGTCTGGTCGGCGATGATGTCCGGGTTGCCGCCGAGCACGATGTCGGTACCGCGGCCCGCCATGTTGGTGGCGACCGTGACCGCGCCCTTGCGGCCGGCCCGCGCGACGATCAGCGCCTCGCGGTCGTGGTGCTTCGCGTTGAGCACCTCGTGCGGCACACCCAGTTTCAGCAGCAGCTTCGACAGGTGCTCGGACTTCTCGACGCTGGTCGTGCCGACCAGGACCGGCTGGCCCTTCTCGTGCCGTTCGGCGATGTCCTCGGCCACGGCCTCGAACTTCGACTGCTCGGACTTGTAGATCAGGTCCGCCTGGTCGGCGCGGACCATCGGCCGGTTCGTCGGAATCGGCACCACGCCCAGCTTGTAGGTCTGGTGGAACTCGGCCGCCTCGGTCTCGGCGGTACCGGTCATCCCGGAGAGCTTCTTGTACAGCCGGAAGTAGTTCTGCAGCGTGATCGTGGCCAGCGTCTGGTTCTCGGCCTTGATCTCGACCTTCTCCTTGGCCTCGATCGCCTGGTGCATGCCCTCGTTGTAGCGGCGGCCCACCAGGATGCGCCCGGTGAACTCGTCGACGATCATGACCTCGCCGTCGCGGACGATGTAGTCCTTGTCGCGGTGGTAGAGCTCCTGGACCTTCAGCGCGTTGTTCAGGTAGCCGACCAGCGGGGTGTTGGCGGCCTCGTAGAGGTTGTCGATACCGAGCTGGTCCTCGACGAACCGGACGCCCTTCTCGGTGACCGCGACCGTGCGCTTCCGCACGTCGACCTCGTAGTGGTACTTGCTGTTGATCAGGTTGGTCTTCTCGACGCGCTCGCGCGTGCCCATCGTGGTGGTGTCGATGCCCTGCATGAGCGGCGCGAGCCGGGCGAACTCGACGTACCAGCGCGAGGACTGGTCGGCGGGACCGGAGATGATCAGCGGGGTCCGCGCCTCGTCGATGAGGATCGAGTCGACCTCGTCGACGACCGCGAAGTTGTGCCCGCGCTGAACGCACTCGTCCAGGCTCCAGGTCATGTTGTCGCGCAGGTAGTCGAACCCGAACTCGTTGTTCGTGCCGTAGGTGATGTCGGCGTTGTACTGCTGGCGCCGCACGTCCGGCTGCTGCTCGGCCAGGATGACGCCGACCTCGAGTCCGAGGAAGCGGTGGATACGGCCCATCCACTCCGAGTCGCGCTTGGCCAGGTAGTCGTTGGTCGTGATGATGTGCACGCCGTCGCCGGGGATCGCGTTCAGGTAGGCCGCGAGCACACAGGTCAGGGTCTTGCCCTCACCGGTCTTCATCTCGGCCACCTGGCCGAGGTGCAGCGCCGCGCCCCCCATCAGCTGGACGTCGTAGTGCCGCTGGCCGAGCACCCGCTTGCTCGCCTCGCGGGCGACCGCGAAGGCCTCCGGGAGCAGCTCGTCGAGCGTCTCCTTGTCCTCGCGATACCGCTTGCGGAACTCCTCGGTCTTCGCCCGCAGCTCGGCGTCGGACAGGTCCTTGACGTCGTCTTCGAGGGTATTGATGTGATCGGCGATGTTGCGCAGCCGCTTCACCATCTTGCCCTCACCCGCGCGGAGCAGGCGGTTCAGCACCATCCGGTCGACCTCACTAGCTGATTTGTTGAACGCACCCGAGCCGCTCCCGGGCAGTGTCGTCCGCGACTGGGGCCTGGTGAGCCGCAGTCGTCCGCACCCCATCGTAGGGAACCGGACAGCATGCGCGCACGCACCTTGCGTAGGGACCGCACGCGAGCGGCCCGCACGCGGTGCGTGCGGGCCGCTCGAGGCCTTGTCCGGGTCCGCTCAGCCGAGCCGGATCACGCCGTAGTCGAAGCCTTTCCGGCGGTAGACGACGCTCGGCCTGCCGGCTTCGGAGTCGTTGAACAGGTAGAAGTCGTGGCCGACCAGCTCCATCTCGTAGAGAGCCTGGTCCACCGTCATCGGGTCCGCGGAATGCTGTTTCTCGCGGACGACGCGGCCGGGCTGGTGGCCCAGCTCATCGTCTTCCCAGCGCTGTTGCTGGGGAATCCCCTCGACACTCGAAGCCGCGAATCCGTTCGTGAGTGTTTCGGCCTCGGGTGCCTCCAACACCGCGGTACGCGCGGCGGGAGCGGCGGAATTCGCCGGGGACGTGCCTGGCGCCATCGCCATGGAGGTCGCCTCGGCGACCGATTCCGGACGGCTGCGGCCATAGTGCACGCGCCTCCGGTCGTGTGTCCTCCGCAAACGGTTCTCGAGCTTGGTGACCGCGGAGTCCAGCGCTGCGTAGAAGTCGGCGGCACACGCTTCGGCGCGCACGGCCGGGCCCCTGCCCTTTCCGGTGATCTCGACGCGCTGGCAGCTCTTGGCCTGCCTGCGGTTCGGCTCGTGGAAGAGCTCCACGTCGTACCGGATGACCTTCTTGTCGTAGCGCTCAAGCCGGGCCAGCTTTTCGCCGACAAGCGCCCGGTAATGATCGGGCACCTCCACGTTGCGGCCCTTAACGACGATGTCCATACACGACCTCCCTCGCTGAAATGACTGCGAGCTGTTGTGTTTAACCAGGGCGCCGGTAAAGCGGGGACGAAGCCCGGATCGCGGGCTGAGGGAACTCGGCAGACGGTCACGACGTCTCGCGGCGGATGTCCGAGCGCGAACTCAGCGCACCTCCGGCGCCAGGGACATGGGCTGGTCACCTCCCTGCCTGCGGGGATTGCTGATTGCGGAGCACGTTAGCTTCATCACGGCCGTTGCAACAGCCCCCGAGCCGGGGGATGTCAGGGGGTAAGAAACCGTCACGGCGCGCAGTGACGCACGGGTGATCACCGCAAAATCCTCGCGGTTCGGGCACCGTTCCCGTGACTCGTTTTCACGCGGACGGCGCAACGCTTCGGTGCCAGGAAAACCGAGGGTGACAACCCCGCCGGGCACAGCCGCCACCCCGGTGGAGTGGCGTGTCATCGGAGTGCTTCGGGGGTGGGCCCTCATACCCGGACAACGGCCGCGCGGGCACTGACGTTCCCGCTAAAGGTCACTCATGTAGGTGACCCTCGGATCACTCGGCCGCGAGGAGTGCGAGGACCGCGACCACCTCCACTCCCTGTCCGCGCAGCACCCGCGTGCACGCCGCGGCCGTGGCGCCGCTGGTCACGACGTCGTCGAGCACCACCACCGGCAGCTCCGGCGGCGGACGGCCCGCCGGGACGAACCGCAGCCGTCCTTCGAGGTTGGCCAGTCGTTCCGCCCGGCTCAGCCCGACAGCGTCCTTCGCGCCACCCGCCAGCCGCAACGCGGGCGCCACCGCGGCCGGGACACCGCGAGCGGCGAGCAGCTCGGCGGCGGCCTCGGCCAGGCGCTGGACGTGCGGACCGCCCCTCAGCCGGGACGCCGAGCGCCTGCTCGGAGCGGGCACGAGACAGACACCGTGAGTGGGATTCCCGACCTCGGGATTCCCGGTCCGGGGGTTCCCCACTGCGGGAAGCCCGGTTCCGGGGCGCTCCGGTCTGGGATTCCCAGTAGTGGGATTCCCGCCACCGAGAGGGCCGGTTCGGAGAGTCCCGGTACCGGCGTTCCCGGTTTCGGGGTCCTCCGGCTCGAGAGCCGCAGGTCCGGGAAACCCCGGTGGGAGATTCCCGGACTGGGGAATCCCGCGACGGGGATTCCCGCCTCGTGGGTTCGCCGGTTCGGAAAGCGCGGAGGCGGGAAGGCCGTTTGTGGGACGGCCGGATGTGGGAATCCCACTTTCGGGATTCCCACCGCCGGGGATCCCAAGGCTGGGAATCCCAGTGCGGGGATTCCCACTCCGGAGATTCCCGGCGATGGGAATCCCGGCTCCGGGTGCGAGCGCCCTGGCGAGCAGCGACGGGAGCGCGTCGGCCACTGCCCGGCCGAGCGGCGGGCCGAGATCACGGCGGCCGCGTTCCTTGTAGGCGATCAGGAGCCGTTTGGCCACGCCCTCGTAGCGGGCGAGCGCGTACACCGGCACGAGACCCGTCGTCGGCAGGCGGGTCACCTCGGTCAGTGCTCCCCACACCTGGGCGCATCCGGCGCAGCACGGGGCACCGCGCACACCGCAGGCGGCGCAGCGGGCGGGGATGAGGAGATCGAGCACACGGGAGTTCATGCCGCTGAGTGTCCCGCCCACCACCGACAGTTTCGGCTCGCCGCGACGCGGCAAGGCTGCGGCGCGGACGCCGGGTCCATGTCCCGAACGCGCCGTTGAGGACGTTGAGCGTCCCGAACGGAACGTTCGCGACGCGCGCGGACGGGCGCTGTGCCGAGGGACGCCTTGGGTGCGTTGGGTGCGACGAGGGCGTCCCTCGGTGCGATGAGCGCACCCAGGGAGGCCCTCGGATCAACACCCCGCCCCGCCGAAACCGGGAGCAAGGGACCTTTGCTCACGCTCGCGCCGCACGAGCGCAACCCAGCGTCCACAAGGGACAGTCGGGTGCGCAGGCTTCAGCCGGGATAGAAGGGATCGGCGCCGGGGGTGGTGTGGGCATGGGGCCGCCAGACCTCGCCCAGTTCCGAGGCGACCCACAGGCCACCGCTGTCGGCGACCACGATCGGGCGGTTCGGGGCGGCGGTGACGGAGAGCACCGGCGGGGTCAGGTTCGAGCTGTTGAAGGCGTCCATCCGCAGCCCGTCGATCGGCAGTTTCACCACCGGCTGCGAGGTCGACGACGTGGCCGCCACGAGCGTGTCCGGAGTGGCCCAGTCGACGTCCACGACGTTCGTGAGATCGCGGTTCTGCAGCAGCCGCGGCGCGCGCAGGGTCACCGAATCGGCGGTCCGGACCACCGAGGCGACCACCAGCTTCCCGCCGACCACTGCCGCGGCGCGCGCACCGTCGCGGGAGAGCCGGAGTTCGGTGATCTGGCCGAGCGCGGTCACCTCGTTCGCGTTCACGCCCTGCTGCGCCCAATGCCCGCCGGGGGCCAGCACGAGCCGCGCCACCGTCGTGTGATCGACGACCGTCCACACCTCACCGGAGGCGTCGCCGCCGGGCGCGGCGGGGCGCCAGGTCGGCCGGGTGAGCGAACCACCGAACAGCTCCGTCTGCGGCAGGTCCCTGCCGTAGTCGCCGACCCGCAGCCGCATCCGGCCGCCGGCGCGTTCGACCACCGCGAGCCGTTTCCCGTCGATCGACTGCGCCGCGCCGGCGACGTCGTAGCCACCACTACCCGCCGGGCCCTCGACCGGCGCGCCGGTGCCGAGCGAACGCACCCGCCCGCCCGCGGTCATCAGCCCCAGCAGATCGGAACTCGGCGACGACGCGGCGCCGTACGCGGGCAGTTCGCTCGCCCGCCAGTACTCGTGCCCCGGCACGAGCGGCGCGCCGTCGGCGAGCAGCCGGATCCGGGTCGAGGTCACGGTCTGCAGCGAGAGCACGATCTGCGCGGCGATCAGGTTCCGCGTCTCCGGCGTCGCCCCGGTCAGCCCGGTCAGCGGCACCACCACCGAACCGTCGTCGGCGGTCTTGACGTTGTTCTCGATGGTGATCGGATCCGCGAGGAGGTTCTTCACCGATCCCGCGAGCCCTTCGGACGGCCCGAGCATCAGCAGGTCCATCACGCGCCCGGCGAGCCCCGACTGCGGTTTCGCGACCACGTAACGAAGATCGGGCACGAACGTGCCCGCGTCCGGCGAGTAGAAGCTCACCGGGACGCGGAAGTAGTTGATCGAGAAGTCGGCGTTGGTGACGACCAGGTTCGGCGGCGGGTTGGCGATCCGCCACTGCCCCGTCGCCTGCTGCTTGCGCACTTCGAGCTGGAGCTTGAAAGGCGCCTGGTTCGGGACGAACGAGCCGTCGCCGTTCAGCACGCCCAGCGCGAAACCGTGCACGTTCACCGTCTGCACGTTCGGATCCGGCGACCGGTTCTCGGTGTCGTAGGTGGTGTTGAAGATGTCGTCGATGATCGTCAGCCCCCGCGCGGGCTTCCAGTTCGCGCGGGCCTGGTCGTCGAGGTACGCGCGGGCGGCGGCGTTGTTCGACCCCGGCACGGCGCTCGCGCGGACGAACTGGCGCGCCAGCGTCAGCGAGTCGATGCCCTCCGACGGGTTGGGCGCGCTGGCTGCCGCCGGCGGCGGCTTCTCCCCCGGCACCACCATCGGCTGGGATTCCTGCGGGATGTTCGCGCAGCCCGCCAGGAGGACGAAGCACAGCAAGGCCAGTGCGGCACGTTTCACCGGCCGACCTCCTCGCGCTCGGCGAGCAGCGCGTCCGGCGCGGGCTGCACCTCGAGCGTGCCGATCACGGTCGGCTCGGCGGCGGGCGGGACGTGGTCCGCGGGCGGCAGCGGCAGCGGGCTCTCCTCGACCGCGGTGCCCTGCCTGCGCGGCAGTACCAGCCGGAAGCACGCGCCGTAGCCCGGCTCGCCCCACGCGTCGAGCTGCCCGCCGTGCAGGCGCGCGTCCTCCTGACTGATCGCCAGGCCCAGCCCGGTGCCGCCGGTGCGCCGGTTGCGGGACGGGTCTGCCCGCCAGAACCGGTTGAACACCAGTTCCGCCTCGCCGGTCCGCAGCCCGACACCGCGGTCCCGGACCGTGACCGCCACGGCGTTCTCGTTGACTCCCACGGTGAGCACCACCGGTTTGCCCTCACTGTGGTCGACGGCGTTGGCGAGCAGGTTCCGCAGGATCCGTTCGACGCGCCGGGCGTCGACCTCCGCGGGCGCCTCTTCGTCGGGCAGCACCAGATCGATCGAGCTGCCCGCGTTCCCGGCGATGACCCGGACCTGCTCGACCGCCCTGGTCGCGATCGGCCGGACGTCGATGAACTCGGCGGACAGCTCCTCGACACCGGCGTCGAGACGGCTGATCTCCAGCAGATCGCCGAGCAGGGCCTCGAAACGGTCGAGCTCGTCGACCAGCAGCTCGGTGGAGCGGGCGAGCCCGGCCGGGAACTGCTCGCGCGAGGCGTGCAGCACGTCGGCCGCCATCCGGACGGTGGTCAGCGGGGTGCGCAGCTCGTGCGAGACGTCGGAGGTGAACCGCCGCTGCAGCCCGCCGAACTCCTCCAGCTGCCGGATCTGCCGCTGGATGCTCGCGGCCATCTCGTTGTAGGACACCGCGAGTTTCGCCAGATCGTCCTCGCCGAGCACGGCGAGCCGCTGGTCGAGATCCCCGCCCGCGAACTGCTCGGCCGCGGCCGCCGCCTGCCGGACGGGCCGCACCACCTGCCGCGTGACGAGGTTCGTAATCCCGGCGAGCAGCAACAGCAGCACGAGCCCGCCGACGAGCAGCGTGTTCTGCACGGTGGACACCGTGTTCTGCTCGCTGGTCAGCGGGAACAGCAGGTACAGCTGCAGCGGGCTGGCCACGGTGCTCAGCGGCGCGCCGACGATGAGGTACGTGGTGCGGCCGCCGTTGCCGTCTTCGACGGTGTGCTCCAGGTAGCTGACCTGGTTGGACTCGACGAACTGGCGCAGCCGCGCCGGCACGCTGGCGAACGGTCCCGCCGACACCGGGACGCTGACCGCCTGGCCACGGCCGCCGCTGACCAGCACCGGGTCGAAGGTGCCCGCCGCAGAACCGGCCCCGCCCTGGTTCGCCGGGCTGCTGGAGATCTTCTTGAGCGCGTTCTCCAGCCGCGTGCGCATGGCTTCGGAGCTCTCGCCGCCGACGCCGACCAGCTCCCCCGCCGCGGTGTCGGCGAGCGCCCGCGTCTGCTCGATCGCGGCGGAACGCTTGGTGTCCAGCAGGCGTTCGGTGATCTGGTTCTGCAGCACCATGCCCAGCACGAACACCACCGCCGAGGACAGCGCCAGCGTCGACACGGTGACCCGGAACTGCAGCGAATGCCGCCACAGTTCGTTGAAGCCGACGACACGACGGCGCGCGAAAGCCGCGACGCGCCGTACGAGGCGCGCCGCCGAGCGGGCGGAGCGCGGCAGCCGTCCCCTCTTCGGGTCACGGCCGGGCTCCGCCCCGGTGCTTTCCGGCTCTTCCGGGGATGGCGCTGTCATGGACGGATCACGGCGGGCCGGCCTTGTACCCGACGCCGCGCACGGTCAACACCACCTCGGGGTGCTCCGGGTCCCGCTCCACCTTCGACCGCAGCCGCTGGACGTGCACGTTGACCAGCCGGGTGTCGGCCGCGTGCCGGTAACCCCAGACCTGCTCGAGCAGCACCTCGCGGGTGAACACCTGACGCGGCTTGCGCGCCAGCGCGACCAGCAGGTCGAACTCCAGCGGAGTCAGCGGGATGGCCTTGCCCTCGCGGGTGACCTCGTGGCCGGGGACGTCGATGGCCAGATCGCCGATGGTGAGCGACTCGGCGGGCTCGGCCTCGGTGCGGCGCATCCGGGCGCGGACCCGCGCGACCAGCTCCTTCGGCTTGAAGGGCTTGACCACGTAGTCGTCGGCGCCGGACTCCAGGCCGAGCACGATGTCCACCGTGTCGCTCTTGGCGGTGAGCATGACGATCGGCACGCCGGACTCGGCCCGGATCGCCTTGCAGACGTCGATGCCGTTCATCCCGGGCAGCATGAGGTCGAGCAGGACGAGGTCGGGTTTCAGCTCGCGCAGCGCGGGAAGCGCGCGCGAACCGTCGGCGACCACCGCCGTGTCGAACCCCTCCCCACGGAGCACGATGGTGAGCATCTCCGCGAGTGCGGGGTCGTCGTCGACCACCAAGACACGTGCCTTCATGAACACATATTCGCACTACTTGCCACACGAGGACGCGCGACCCGGGGTTCGGACGCCGGAAAGATCCGAAATCGAGCAGATTTGCTCCATCCGGGTGCGGGCCTTCCGGGTGGCGGCCGGGCCGTCCCCTCACCGCCCACCGTACCCGTGTGGAGCGGACCGCGAGCGGATGCGAGGGACGCCCTCGGTGCGCTCGATGCACCGAGGGCGTCCCTCGCCACAGCCAACGCACCAGGGGCGTCCCTCGGTGTTCGCCCACTCAGCCGAACTTTTTCAGCGTCAGCCGTTAGTGTTGCGTCATGCGGAACCAGGACCCTGCGAACGCAACTCCCAGCCAGGTGCAATCGGTCGACCGCGCGATCAGCGTGCTGGAACTGCTCGCCCGCAACGGGGAAACGGGGATCACCGAGATCGCGGGCGAACTGGGCGTCCACAAGTCGACCGCGTCCCGCCTGCTGAGTGTCCTGGAGTCGCGTGGCCTGGTGGAGCAGCTGGGCGAGCGGGGGAAGTACGCCATCGGCTTCGGCATCGTCCGGCTGGCCGGGGCCGCCACCGGCCGGATGGACCTGGCGAAGCTGGGCCGGACCAGCTGCCAGGCACTGGCCGAGTCGCTGGGCGAGACGGTCAACATCGCGATCGCCGACGACGGCGTCGCGATCAACATCAGCCAGGCCCGCGGATCGGCCGCGATCACCACGCAGAACTGGACCGGCCAGCGCACGCCGCTGCACGCGACCTCCAGCGGCAAGATCCTGCTGGCCTCGCTGCCCGAGGCGGAGCGAAAGCGTCTTCTCCGCCGCAAGCTGGAGCAGTACACCCCGCGTACGGTCGTCGACCCGGAAGAACTGAATGCCGAACTCGACCGCGTCACCGAAGACGGTTACGTGGCCTGCTACGAGGAACTCGAACTCGGTATGCACGCGGTCGCGGTGCCGATCCGCGGCCCCGGCGGCGAAGTCGTGGCCGCGATGAGCGTTTCGGGGCCTTCGTACCGCCTCTCGAAACAGCGCGTCCGCCAGATCGTGCAGCCGCTCACCGAAGCGGCGATGGAGCTTTCCGCCCAGCTCGGCTACTTCGCGGACTGAGGCGTCCACTCCCCCGACGTCGCATCGACAAGGGCGAGCGTGCCGTTACTTGGCCCGTTCGCCGGTAGCACCGCGCCCACCTGCGCGACCACCCTGGAACGGGAACCTTTTCGGGCTCTTGACACTGCTCGCGGCATCACGCACCTTGTTGCAGAAGACGGAACGTATTCCCCCATCCGCAACCTCCCGCGCCTCCCCCGACGCGGGCCCCGAGCACGCCAACGGCAAGGAGCCCGGCTGTCCACAGTGGACGCGCGGGCAGGCGAGGAGGACCCCGATGGCTCCACGGCCGCGCGTTGTCGTCGTCGGCGCGGGGATAGTCGGCTGCGCGGTGGCCGACGAGCTCACCGAGCGCGGCTGGACCGACGTCACCGTGCTGGAGCAGGGTGACCTGTTCGCCACCGGCGGGTCCAGCTCGCACGCGCCGGGGCTGGTCTTCCAGACCAACGGCTGCAAGACGATGACCGAGTTCGCCGGCTACACCGTCGAGAAGTACAGCGGTCTCACCCTCGACGGGCGTCCGTGCTTCCGGCCGGTCGGCGGGCTCGAGGTCGCCGGTTCCCCGGCCCGCTGGGCGGATCTGCAACGACGGCACGGCTGGGCGACGTCGTGGGGCGTGCCGAGCACGCTGCTCGACGCGGGCGCGTGCGCCGCCCTGCACCCGCTGCTCGACGCGACGAAGATCCTCGGCGGCTTCCACACCCCCGGCGACGGGCTGGCGGAACCGCTGCGCGCGGCCGAAGCCCAGGCCCGGCGGGCGATCGAGCGCGGGGCCCGGTTCCTCGCCCGCCAGCGGGTCGTCGCCGTGGAACGCGCGCGCGGCCGGGTCACCGCCGTGGTCACCGAGACCGACCGGTTCCGCGCCGACGTCGTCGTGTCCTGTGCCGGGATGTGGGGACCGCTGCTCGGGGAGCTGGTCGACCTCACCGTGCCGCTGGTCCCGATGGCGCACCAGTACGCGAAGACGACGCCGTTGCCCGCGCTCGCCGACCCCACCGAGGCGAGCAGGCCGATCCTGCGGCACCAGGACGCCGACCTCTACTTCCGCGAGCACGGCGACCGGCTCGGTGTCGGCGCGTACGGGCACCGACCGATGCCGGTCGATCCCTCGGACATCGCCGATCCCCGTGCCACCGAAGGCATGCCGTCCGAACTCGCGTTCACCCCAGCCGACTTCGAAGCGTCCTGGGCCGCCGCCACCGAGTTGCTGCCGATCCTGCGCGAGGCGAAGGTCGAAGAAGGCGTCAACGGGCTGTTCTCGTTCACCCCGGACGGGATGCCGTTGCTCGGCGAACACCCGGACCTCGACGGCTTCTGGGTCGCGGAGGCCGTCTGGATCACCCACTCCGCCGGTGCCGCCCGCGCACTGGCCGAATGGCTCGTCGACGGGCAGCCGAAGACCGACGTGCACGGCTGCGACCTCGCCCGTTTCGAACGGGTCCAGCTCGCGCCGGACTACGTGCGCGCCCGCAGTTGCCAGAGCTTCGTCGAGGTGTACGACGTCATCCATCCCCTGCAGCCGATGGAAGAACCGCGGCCACTGCGGACGAGCCCGTTCTACGAGCGCCAGCTCGAACTCGGCGCGTGTTTCCTGGAGGCGGGCGGCTGGGAACGTCCACAGTGGTACGCCGAGAACGAGAACCTGCCGGAGGTCGACCGGATCCCCGCCCGCAACGGCTGGGCCGGGCGGTACTGGTCGCCGATCGGCGGAGCCGAGGCGCTGGTGGCCCGCGAGCGGGTGGCGATGTTCGACATGACACCGCTGAAGCGCCTCGAAGTCACCGGTCCTGGCGCGCTGCCGTTCCTCCAGGCGATGACCACCAACCAGCTCGACAAGCCGCCGGGGGCGATCACCTACACGCTGCTGCTCGGCGAGGACGGCGGGGTGCGCGGCGATCTCACGGTCGCGCGGCTGGCCGCCGACCGGTTCCAGGTCGGCGTCAACGGGCCCCTCGACCTCGACTGGCTGCGCAGGCATCTGCCCGGCGACGGCACCGTGCAGATCCACGAGACCACGTCCGGCACCTGCTGTGTCGGCCTGTGGGGACCACTCGCGCGCAAGGTCCTGCAGCCACTGTCCACAACGGACTTCTCACACCGGGCGATGGGCTACTTCAAGGCGAAAGCCGCATACGTAGGCGGTATCCCGGTGGTCGCGATGCGACTGTCCTATGTGGGCGAACTCGGCTGGGAGCTCTACACCGGCGCCGACCTCGGCAGGCGGCTGTGGGACACGCTGTGGGAGGCGGGCAGGCCGCACGGGATCATCGCCGCGGGCCGGGAGGCGTTCGCGAGCATGCGCCTGGAGAAGGGCTATCGGTCCTGGGGCACGGATCTGACCACCGAACACGACCCGTACGAGGCCGGTCTCGGCTTCGCGGTGCGAAGGGACAAGGGCTACTTCCTCGGCCGGGACGCGCTCGAAGGACGTTCGGCCGAGACGGTCACGCGGAAACTGACCTGCCTGACCATCGACGATCCGTACGCCGTCGTGCTCGGCAAGGAGCCGGTATACGCGCAGAGCCGGCCGATCGGCTACGTCACCAGTGCGGCATACGGCTACACGGTCGGCAAGAACATCGCCTACGCGTGGCTTCCCGTCGATTACACGACGCCGGGTCAGCGGGTCGAGATCGAGTACTTCGCCGAGAAGATCCCCGCACTGGTGGCGGCCGAGCCGTTGTTCGATCCGACGATGACACGGTTGCGGAGCGCGCGATGACCCATTACGACGTCATCGTGCTCGGGCTCGGCGGGATGGGCAGCGCGGCCGCGTGCCGGCTGGCGCGGCGCGGGCAGCGGGTGCTCGGTATCGACCAGTTCGCGCCGGTGCACAACCGCGGCTCCAGCCACGGCGGCTCGCGGATCACGCGGCAGGCCTACTTCGAGGACCCGGCCTACGTCCCGCTGCTGCTGCGGGCGCACGAACTGTGGGAGGGCATCGAACGCGACTCCCAGCGGGAGATCTTCACCCGCTGCGGCGGGCTCGTCCTCGGGCGGCCGGATTCGCGGCCAGTGACCGGGAGCCAGCTGAGCGCGCAGAAATTCGACCTCGCGCACGAGCTGCTCGACGCGGCCGAGATCCGCCGCCGCTTCCCCACCCTCAACCCGGCGGACGACGAAATCGCGCTGTACGAACCGGGCGCGGGGCTCGTGGTGCCCGAGGCGAGTGTCGCCGCGCACCTGCAGCTCGCCGCGCGAGCGGGCGCCGAACTGCACCACGAGGAAAAGGTCTACACCTGGAGCGCGAGCACCTCGGGCGTCCGGGTCGGCACCTCGCACGACCACTACACCGCCGGGCACCTCGTCGTCTGCCCCGGGGCATGGGCCCCCGAACTCCTGTCCGACCTCGGCGTCGAGTTCCGGATCGAGCGGCAGATCCAGTACTGGTTCGCCCCCGACGGCGGTATCGAGCCGTACCGGCGGCATCCGGTGTACATCTGGAACACCGGGGACGGCCGCGATCTCTACGGCTTCCCGGCACGCCACGGACCGCGGGACGGGGTCAAGGTCGCGATCTTCAGCGGCGGGCGGACCTGCACGGCGGACACGATCGACCGCACGGTGTCGGACGAGGAGGTCGCGAACATGGCCGCGACCGTCGCGCCGCGCCTGCCGACCCTGCCGGGACGCTTCCTGCGCGCGGCGACCTGTCTCTACACCACCACCCCGGACACGCATTTCGTGATCGCGCCGCATCCGGCGGAGGACAGGGTCACGGTCGCGTGCGGATTCTCCGGGCACGGCTTCAAGTTCGTCCCGGTGGTCGGGGAGATCCTGGCCGACCTCGTCGTCGACGGCGGGACCACGCACCCGATCGCGTTGTTCGACCCGGCTCGGTTCGCCCGAGACGTCTCAGCTCTGGAGTAATTCCTTCGCGAGCGCCTCGACGTCGGTGTGCGAGACGCCGTCGAGGACATGCCACGGAGCGAGCCACGCCGACTTCGCGAGTTCGTCGTATACGGCGGCGCAGCGTGTCTGGAGTGCGTCGTCGGTCTCGAACGCGTCGCGCTCCCGGTCCGTTTCGGTCGCCGCGCGACGTTCGGCCCGCTCGGCGGCGACCTCGGGCGCGACCCGCAGCAGCAGCTGCGCGTCCGGGCGCGGCAGGGCGAACCGCTCGACCTCCAGGTCCCAGACCCAGCGCACGACCTCGCCGCTCGCGTCCTGTCGCAGCCGTGCGGCGGCGTACGCGGCGTTGGAGGCGACGTACCGATCCAGCAGCACGACGTCGTTCGCGGCCAGCCGCGTCCGGATGTCCTCGGCGGCGCCACGGCGATCGAGCGCGTAGAGCATCGCCATCCCGTACACCGAATCGACGAGGTCGCCGTGACCGCGATGCAGCGCTTCGCGGACAAGGTCGGCGTGCACGCTCTCGCCGTAGCGCGGGAACGCGAGCTTGCCCACGCTCGCCCCGGCGGCGTTCAGCGCACCGGTCAGCCTGTCCGTCAGGGTGCGCTTCCCGGCACCGTCCAGTCCTTCGATCACCACGAGTCGGCCCACGGGAAGACCCTACGGTGCCCGTGGTCGACCGGTGGGCCCGGCGGGGGTGCTCACCACCGGGCCCGCCGGTCAGGTTTCGGCCGGACGGCGTAACGCGTACACCAGATAGCCACCCGCGCTCGCGACCAGCAGCCCGCCGAGGAGCAGCAGGGGAACCCAGACGCCGTCGTCACCGTTCTGCTGGGCGGGGATGTCCCCGCCACGGGGCATCACCTGGCGCACGGCCGTCGCCCGCGCGGTGGTGTCCTGATAGGACGCCGGAAGCGAAACCGCCTCCGCCGTCGCGGGAAGGGCCAGCCACAAGGCCAGGCTCACCGCCGCGGCGGTACGAGCCCGATTCGAGATCACTGGCACGGACGGCCTCCTGCTCGAATATGGGCGAACCATTCGGTGGTCACAACGGTGAACAGCGCGGTCACGCTGGGCAAGAACGCCATCCGGACGAACGGACCGTTCCGCCCCGGTGCCGGAACGCGGAACGGCGGGGATCCCGTGCCAGCCACCCCGAACGGGGGTCGGCAGCATTCCGGGGCACTGCTAACGTGAACGTTCCGCGGTGTTCACGCCCAGCGCACACACTGTTCGGGTGAAGGGACGAGCGGTGGCAACAGACGGAGACCTCCCCTTGATCATCGACGGCGTCCGCCGTCCGGCCGGCGAGCTGCCGAAGGAACTCTCCGCGGCGCTCCGCGGCGGCGAATTCCACCAGGCACTACGGCTGGCCATCGCGCACCGGGGCCTGTCACTGGCCCGGCTGCGCGCCCATCTGAGCCTTCGGGGTGTCCAGATCGGACAGTCGACGCTGAGCTACTGGCAGCGTGGCCTCCGCCAGCCGGAGGTGCCGAAGGCGCTGCCCGCCGTCCGCGCACTGGAGGCGGTGCTCCAGCTGCCGGCCAACTCCCTCGTGGTGCTGATCGGACCGCGGGTGGGGCGGCCGCGCGGGCACCAGATGGCCGCGTCGTTCCACGACCTGCGATCCGGCGACATGGGCTCGATCGTCGACGAGCTGCTCGCCGAGCTGGGCGCGTACCCGGCCACCAACCGGCACAACGCCGACCTCGAGCTGCTGTCGGTGCACGACACGATCACCTTCGACGCCGAACACCGCCAGGTGAGCGTGCGGACCCGGCTGGTGACCCGCGCCCGGCGACACGGCCCGGACCGCTACGTCACGGTGTACAACGGCGACCCGGGCTGCCGGATCGCCGACGTCGAGCTGATCACCGACGAAGGCTGCCGGGTCGGGCGGATGCGGCGCAACCCCGAGCACGACACCATGGCGACCGAGCTGCTGTTCGACCGCAAGCTCGCCGAGGGCGACATCCACGTCTTCTGCTTCGAGGTCCGCGACGACTCGGGCTCGGCCTCCCCCGGTTACTACCGGATGCTGCGCGACCAGTGCTCGAGCTACCTGCTGCAGCTGCGGTTCGCCACGGACGCCCTGCCCGCGCGGTGCACCCGGCAGATCCGGGCGCGCGACGACGCGCTGCCGGTCGAGGCCGAGGAGCTGCCGTGCGACGCCCAGGGCGTCACGAGCGCGTACTTCCGGGAGGCGGGACCGGGGCTGGCGGGCGTCGCCGTGGAGTGGAACGACGCCTGAGCCGCGCCGGGGTCGAGCGCCCCAACGAAGTTTCCCCCTGCCGGACCCGATGTCGCGAACGCTCCGTTGCCGACGATGAACGTCCCGAACGGAGCGTTCGCGACACATCGCCAGGCCCACTGCCCTCGGCACCTCTCACCGGCCACGGTGCTTCGCTCGGGCCTTGTCCCGCGCCAGCGTGCGCCTGCGCTGCGCCTCCGCAGCCGCCCGACGCTTGCGCGCGGCCTTGTTCTCGACGATCCGCTCGGCCACCGACTCCTTCAACGCGCGCTGCGCGGCCGTCCCGATGCCGGCGTCCTCTTGAGCACGCTTGGCCAGCTTCGCCAGCCGCTTGGCGTTGAGCCGCGCCGTCGGCCGCTCCTCGACGGGGACGGCGGGTGCCGCGCGGGCGGCGTCGGCGAGCCGGACGAATCCTCGTCCGGCGGCGAACGCGGCGAGTTCGGCGTGGGTCGGCTCGGCACCGAAGACGTGGCGGGCGGCGCGCACGGCGCCGTCCTCGTGGATCTCGTAAACGCCGACCCAGAACCGGCCGTCGTGGTACAGCGTGAAAACCCCGTTCACCGGAAACCTCCAGGCATGACGAATCAGCCTGGCCGCACTGGTTTCCCGCTCGGGCCGCGGGACAACGAGCCGGGGCGGGCTCCCACCGCCGCCTGCCGCCCGGACTACCTACCGGGCTGTGAGGTTCGTCCAGCCAAGAACAACACCACCAGCCTAGCGAGCGGCCGCAACGCGATATCGGCCCCGAAAAGGAGCGAGGGACCTTTGCTATCGCCCGGCGATAGCAAAGGTCCCTCGCTCGCGATGCGTCAGTAGCGGTAGTGGTCGGACTTGAACGGGCCCTCGACGTCGACGTCGATGTACTCGGCCTGTTCCTTGGTGAGCTTGGTCAGCTCGCCGCCCAGCGCCTCGAGGTGGATCCGCGCGACCTTCTCGTCGAGCTTCTTGGACAGGCGGAACACCTCCTTGTCGTACTCCTCGTGCTTGGTGAACAGCTCGATCTGCGCGATCACCTGGTTGGCGAAGCTGTTCGACATCACGAAGGACGGGTGCCCGGTGGCGTTGCCCAGGTTCAGCAGACGGCCTTCGGACAGCACGAGGAGGCTCTTGCCATCGGGGAAGACCCACTCGTCGACCTGCGGCTTGATGTTCACCCGGCGGACACCCGGGTAGCGCGCCAGGCCCGCCATGTCGAGCTCGTTGTCGAAGTGCCCGATGTTGCCCAGGATCGCCTGGTGCTTCATCCGCGCCATGTGCTCGGCCATCACGACGTCCTTGTTGCCCGTGGTCGTGATGATGATGTCCGCCTCGTCGAGGACGTTCTCCAGTTTCTTGACCTGGTAGCCGTCCATCGACGCCTGCAGCGCGCAGATCGGGTCGATCTCGGTGACGATGACCCGTGCGCCCTGGCCACGCAGCGATTCCGCCGCGCCCTTGCCGACGTCGCCGTACCCGCAGACGACCGCGACCTTGCCACCGATGAGGACGTCGGTGCCGCGGTTGATGCCGTCGATCAGCGAGTGCCGGATGCCGTAGCGGTTGTCGAACTTCGACTTGGTGACCGAGTCGTTGACGTTGATCGCCGGGAACAGCAGCTCACCGGCGGCGGCGAGCTGGTAGAGCCGGAGCACACCGGTCGTGGTCTCCTCGGTGACGCCGCGAATGCCCTCGCCGATTTTCGTCCACTTCCCGGTATCGGCCGCGACGGAGGCACGCAGCAGTTCGAGGAACACGCGGAACTCGTCCGAGGTGTTCTCGTCCGGCGTCGGCACGACGCCAGCCTTCTCGTACTCGGTGCCCTTGTGCACGAGCATGGTGGCGTCGCCGCCGTCGTCGAGGATCATGTTCGGGCCGTCGCCGTCCCAGGTGAGCATCCGCTCGGTGCACCACCAGTACTCCTCGAGCGACTCGCCCTTCCACGCGAACACCGGGACACCCTTGGGCTCTTCGGGCGTGCCGTGCGGGCCGACCACGACCGCGGCGGCGGCGTGGTCCTGGGTGGAGAAGATGTTGCAGGAGGCCCACCGCACCTCGGCCCCGAGCGCGACCAGCGTCTCGATGAGCACCGCGGTCTGGACCGTCATGTGCAGCGAGCCCGAGACACGCGCGCCACGCAGCGGGTAGACCTCGGCGTATTCCCGGCGCAACGCCATCAAACCGGGCATCTCGTGCTCGGCGAGGCGGATCTCCTTGCGGCCGAACTCGGCGGCTTCGAGGTCGGCGACGGCGAATTCGATGCCATTACGGGTCTGGTGCCGCTGGGCAACGCTTTCGGGGGTCATAGTGGCGGTTCCTCCAAGACTCGACGACATCCGAACACTACCGTTGTCGCCTTGACGCTAGTTGGAACGCTGAGGAGACCCCCGCCGTGCCCTTGCCAGGCCCCGACACCCGCATCGTCGAACTGCGCGTCGCAGGGCTGGTCGGCACCAGTGGCGAAAGCCTGCTGGACTCGGTCGCGACGGTCGACGTCGCCGGCGACGGCCTCGGCAGGGTCATCCGGCCCGCCGACCGGCTGCGCCGCCCCGCGCCGGGGCCGGTGCTGCCCGCGCTGGGCCGGTCGATCCCCCGCACGCTCGAGGGGTACCTCTGGAGCGGGATGACCTCGGGCGGCGCGGCGAAGGCGACGTGGGCGCTGCTGTTCCCGTTCTCGCTGGCCAACGTCGCGTTCTGGATGCTGCCACCGGTGCCGCCGGGGAGCCGGTTCGCCGCGTTCCTCGGCGCGCTGTGCCGCGGCCTGCTCCGCATCGCCGCGTTGCTGCTGACGATGCTGCTGGTGAGCCAGCTCTCCGCGACCGCGCTGGACCTCGTCGCCACGCAATGTCTCGCCCCCGGCTCGGGCTGTATCCCCTCGGCGCCGTCGTGGCTGCGCGAGTCGTCCCTGCTGCGCGTGACCATCGGGGTGCTGCCGCTGTTCGTGATCATCCTGGTGCTGCACCGGATTTCGTCGGCGAACTGGAAGGTGCACGCCCCGGACGGCGTACGCCGGTCCGGGCCGCTCCGGCTGCGCACCGACCCCGACACGCCGGGCCTGCGGGTCATGCACACCGTCGCCGCGCTGGCCTCCGTCGCGCTGCCCCTGGTCGGCGGGCCGCTGCGAGTACCGGACGCGCCGTTCGACATCGTCGTGTGGATCTGTGCCCTCGCGCTGGTCTTCGCCTCGATCCTGACCGTCACGATCGGCACCGACGCCGGTCCGCTCGCGCGCCGCACCTTCTTCTCCTTCGCGGTGCTGGTCGTCGTGGTGGCCGCGGTCCGCGCGCTGCCCCTGCCTTCGGGCGGGCACCGCCTGCCCGGCACGGACCCGACGGTGGAAGGCCTCGGCGCCGCGCAGGTCGTGGTCACCGTGTTGTTCGCGGTGACGCTGATTCCCGCCGCGCTGCTGGCCCGGCGCACCTGGAAGGACCAGCCGCGGCGGCTGCGTCCGTGGGTCGGTGGCTGGACGGCCGCACCGGTGCTCGCACTCGCCGGGCTGCTCGGCGGCGGCTTCGGCGCCGGGCTCGCCGGGGTGGTGCGGAAGCTGGCGGGCGCCGACGGGCTCCGGCTTCCCGACACCTACCGGCTGATCACCGTGCTGTGGGGCGGCGGGCTGGTGCTGGCCGTCGTGCTCGGCGTCGTCGGCTTCGCGATCGCCGTCCCGCTGCGCCGTCGCCGCCGGGGCGTCCCCGCGGTCGTGGAACTGATGGAGCTGGACGAAAAACAGGAGGCGGACGCCGCGTCGGCGTGGGCGCGATCGGCGTGGGAACGTCGTCATCTGCACCATCTGGCACTCACCGTCGCGCTGGCGATGGCCGCGGGCGGGATCGCGCTCCTGGTGGTGCGCTTCGGTTTCCGCCTGAACCCCGGCTGGTTCGAGCCCCTGTCGACGATCGGCGTGTTCGCACTCGCCGCGCTGGCGGCCGGGCTGCTGCGCGTGGTCTACACCGCGGCGAAGAGCCCGCAGCGCAGCAGGCACCTCGGCGCGCTCGCGGACCTGGTGTGCTTCTGGCCGCGCGCCGCGCATCCGACCGTCCCGCCGTGCTACGCGCTGAAGGTGGTGCCGGAACTCACGAGCCGGGTCAAGGACCATCTCGCCGAGCCGAACACCCGGGTCGTGCTCTCGGGCTACAACCTGGGCAGCCTGCTCGCCGTGCTCGCCGCGTCGCGGCTGGCAGGCGAACTGCCGGACGAGGATCTCGAGCGGATCGGCCTGCTCACCGCGGGTTCGCCGCTGCAGTGGGGCTACCAGCGCGCGTTTCCCGCGCTGCTGCCGCCGGAATCGCTCGCGGCGCTGTTCGGCGATCTCGACGGCCGGTGGCGGGCGCTGTGCCGGGGAACGGACATCTTCGGCGGCGGTGTCACGACGTGGCGGCACCAGGTGACGTCCGGGAAGCTGCTCGGCGACGGCTATCTTCCCGAAGGCGGCATCGGCGCGCTCGCGGCCGAACCCGATCCGCACGGGGTGCTCGTCCTCGGCGGCGACCACTGGCTCCCGGACCCGCTGCGCGCGCCGACCGGACGTCACCGCTGGGCGCCCGGGGTCCTCAAGCAGCGGGACTACCTGGTCGATCCGGAATGGGACAACGCCGTCGCGATGGCCGCGGGCCTCGCCCGGCCGGGAAAGCCGTCGAAGCGCTGGGGTGAGCAGGGCGCCCTCTTCGGCGACTTCCCCACCCAGCGCTGAAGGGGACTTTCCTCGCATCCGATGCGAGGAAAGTCCCCTTCAGCTCACGTCAGGACTACTGAGCGCGGCGACGCAGCTTCAGCAGCGTCAGCAGGCTCCCACCGCCGAGCAGCAACAGCGCGCCGACCCAGATGAGCCAGCCGTTGTCGAAACCGGTGTTCGCCAGGCCGCCGCCGTTGGCCCCTCCCGCGTCGATCGCGGGGGCCGGGACAGCGGTGGTGCTCGGCGCCGCGGTGTCCGAAGTGGACGGAGCGGCCGAGGTCGGGGCCGCCGAGCTGGTCGGAGCCTTGGTCGGCTCCGCGGGCTTGCTCGGCGACGAGGTCGGCTTGTCCGTCTTCGACCCGCACAGGAACCAGTGGTCGATCTTGGCGTCGCGGTTGTCGACGGTCTTCGGCGCCCGCAGTTCCTTCCACGGCAGGTCGGCGAGTTTGCCGGGCTCGTAGACGTTGTAGCCGTCCTTACCGCCTTCGACGACGATCGCGGTGACCTTCACGCCCTCGCCGACGGCGGTGATGTTCAGGTACTTCTCACCGTCGCCACCGGTGAAGCTGACGTCCTCGTGGGACAGCTGTTCCTTCTTGACCTGCTCGCACTTCGTCACGCTGCCCGGGATGGGCTTCGCGCGGCCGTCGTCGGTGTGGCACGCGAACGCGGACGTCGCGGTCCCGAGCAGGGTGACGGTGGTCAGCGCGAGGACGCCGAGGGTGGCGCGGACCGGCCGTCTGGACATGACTGACATTCAGAACTCCTGTACCGAACGGGGAAGACAAGCGGGGAGGCACTGCACCCTCGCCGGACAACGAAGCCACTCTCAGTACGAATCACTCAGAGGTAATTAACCCGACAGAGGGACACAAGGCCCGGCAGGTATATCGCAAACGGGTCACCACGTTCACCCTCAGTGCGAGTAGCGCCCCGAACCGGAACCAGCCGGTTATCAACCCGTGACCCGTGTCACCTAAAAGAGGACGGCCCGCCGTCCCCGAAGGGGCGACGGGCCGTCCGCGTGGCGAAAACTCAGTCCTTGACCTCGACCGGGCCCGGCTCGCGAAGCCGCTTGCCGAGCAGGGAGTTCCGCTTGCTGTAGGCGAAGTAGACGACCACGCCGAGCACCATCCAGGCCAGGAACCGCAGCCAGGTCAGTACCGTCAGGTTCAGCATCAGCCACAGGCAGATCAGGATCGCCAGCACCGGGATCACCGGCACCCACGGCACCCGGAACGCCCTCGGCAGGTCCGGGCGGGTCTTGCGCAGCACCAGCACGCCCGCCGACACCAGCACGAACGCGAAGAGCGTGCCGACGTTGACCATCTCCTCCAGCTTGTCGGCCGGGAAGAACGTCGCCGCGATCGCGACCAGCGTGCCCACCAGGATCGTGGCCCGGCGCGGCGTCCCGCTCTTGGGGTGGCTCTTGGCCAGCCCGCGCGGCAGCAGGCCGTCCCGCGACATCGCGAAGATGATCCGCACCTGGCCGAGCATCAGCACCATGACGACCGTGGTCAGCCCGGCCAGCGCCCCGACCGAGATGATGTTCGCCGCCCAGTCGACGCCGTTGGCAGCGAACGCGGTGGCCAGCGTCTTGTGGCTGCCGTCGCCCGCCGACGTCGCCAGGTCCGTGTAGGGCACCATGCCGACGACCACGAGCGACACCGCCACGTACAGCACGGTGACGATGGCCAGCGAGCCGAAGATGCCGCGGGGCACGGACTTCTGCGGGTTCTTGGTCTCCTCGGCGGTGGTCGCGACGATGTCGAAACCGATGAACGCGAAGAACACCAGCGAGGCCGCGGCCAGCAGGCCGAACACGCCGAAGGAACTGCTGGCGCCGCCGGCGAGATGGGAGAACAGCGACTGGTCGACACCGGTCTCGGCGCTGCCGCCCGTGGTGCCCGGTGGGACGAACGGCTGGTAGTTGGCGCCCTTGATGTAGAAGAAGCCGAGCACGATCACGAACAGCACGACCGCGACCTTGATCCCGGTGATCACCATCGAGAACCGGGAGGACAGCTTGGTGCCCAGTGCGAGCAACATGGCCAGCGCGGCGACGACGATCAGCGCGCCCCAGTCGACGGTGAGCCCGCCGATGTCGAAGGAGGTCTTGGTGCCCTTGCCGAAGATGTAGCCGAGCACCGTTTCCAGATACAGGGACCAGCCCTTCGCCACCGCGGCGGCACCGACGGCCAGCTCCAGCACCAGGTCCCAGCCGATGATCCAGGCCGTGAACTCGCCGAACGTGGCATAGGAGAAGGTGTACGCGCTGCCCGCGACCGGCACGGTCGAAGCGAACTCGGCGTAGCACAACGCGGCGAGCGCGCAGGCGATCGCGGCGATGACGAACGCCACCGAGACCGAGGGACCCGCGAAGTCACCCGCGGTACGCGCGGTGAGCGTGAAGATCCCGGCGCCGACGACGACCGCGACGCCGAACACCGTCAGGTCCCAGGCACTGAGGTTTCTTCGGAGCTTGGTATCCGGCTCGTCGGTGTCCGCAATGGACTGTTCGATGGACTTGGTGCGCCACAAACCCGTCCCGGGCAACGTTGACCTCCTCAGACCGCATGTATCGCGGTGCGTCACCCTAGCGCGTGACTCCGCTCCACACCTGGCAGGAGGGATTAATCGTCGTCTTTCAGGGGGTGTTGGGGCATTTCCGGCTCGGGCACGACCTCGTCGGCCATCAGCCGAGGTGCCGGTCGAGGTCGGGTTCGAGGTAGATCAGGGAGGCGACCGGGATCTTGGCCCGCACCCGCGCTTCGGCGTCGTCGATGGCGGTAGCGACCTCCGCCGTGTCGAGGCCGGGGACCAGCGCGAGCTTGGCGGCGACGAGCAGCTCGTCGGGGCCGAGATACTGGGTCCGGATGTGGATCACGCGCTCGACCTTGCCGGCCGCGAGCTCGTCCACGATGGTGGCGAGTTCGGTCTCGGTGGCGCCCTCGCCGATCAGCAGGCTCTTCATCTCGATGATGAGGATGGTCGCGATGATCCCGAGCAGCACGCCGATGAGCACCGTGCCGACGCCGTCCCACACCGGGTCGCCGGTGAGCACCGCGAGCCCGACGCCCAGCAGCGCGAACACCAGGCCCAGCAACGCGCCCGCGTCTTCGAGCAGGACCACCGGCAGCTCGGGCTCGCGGGCCTGGCGGATGAACCGCCACCAGGTCGCCTTGCCCTTGATCTTGCGGGACTCGCCGATCGCGGTCTTGAAGCTGTAACCCTCGAGGCAGATCGCGACCAGCAGGATGACCACCGCGACGACCGGCGAGCTGAGCGGTTCCGGCTCGATGATCTTGTGGATGCCCTCGTACAGCGCGAAAGCCGCGCCGAGGGTGAACAGCAGCAGCGCGACGATGAAGGAGTAGAAGTACCGGTCCCGGCCGTAACCGAACGGGTGCTCCGCGTCGGCGCGCCGCTTGGACGTCTTCTGCCCGAGCAGCAGGAGTCCCTGGTTCGACGTGTCGGCCAGCGAGTGCACCGACTCCGCGAGCATCGACGACGAGCCCGTCACCAGGAACCCGGCGAACTTCGCGACCGCGATCCCCGCGTTCGCGCCGAGCGCGGCGATGATCGCCTTGGTCCCGCCTCCAGCTGACACGGTCGCTCCCCATATCGTCTGCCCTGTTTGCCGGGTTGGAGCCTAGAGGGCACGTCCGCGCGTCTCGCGCGAGGCCGCCGCCCGGCGGGTCGTTACCACTGGGTAATCGGGCCCTGACCTGGGGTCACGCGTTTTTGTCGGTGGTGGCCGCTAGCTTCGTCCCTGCTCGGTTCAAGACCCAGGACGACCACCGTTAGTCTCGATCGCCCAGCACCGGAGGGGGAGGTGATGACCATGCGCTTCGGCGTGCTCGGACCGCTCAGCATCGAAAGCCCGCCAGGGCACTGGCCCGCGCTGCGCGGGGAACACCAGCGCACCCTGCTGGCGGTGCTGCTGCTCGACGCCGATCGGCATGTCCCGGCCGGCAGGCTGGTCGACGCGCTCTGGCCGGACGGCCCACCCAAGTCCTACACGTCGAACCTGCACACCTACGTCTCCCGGCTACGCGCCAGGATCGAGGGCCTGCGGGTGGAACATTCGGCCCGCGGCTACCGGTTGCGGGCCGGGCCGGACGAGCTGGACCTGCTGGCCTTCCGTGCCGAGGCGGCGCTCGGCAGGGAGGCCGCGCGCACCGGTGACCCGGCCGTGGCGGCGAAGCATTTCCGGCAGGCACTCGCCCAATGGCGGGGTCCGGTGCTCTCCGGGCTGCACATTCCCTTGCTGGACGCGGAAATCGCGCGGCTGGAGTCGGAGCGGCTCGCCGTGTTCGAGGACTGTGTCGACGCGGAGCTGTCCACCGGCCGCCACGGCGAGCTGACCGGCGAACTACAGGCGATGATCACCGAGCACCCGCTGCGGGAAAGGCTCGCCGCGCAGCTGATGATCGCGCTCCACCGCGCGGGCCGCCAGGCCGACGCGCTCACCGTCTACCGGGGGCTGCGCGCCACGCTGATCGACGAGCTCGGCGTCGAACCAGGCGCCGAAGCCCGCCGGGTGCACGCGGCGGTGCTGCGCGGCGAAGATCCCGTCCCCCAGGGCCTCACCGTCGCGGCTCCGCCGGTGTGGCCGCTGTGCCAGCTGCCGCCGGACATCGCGGACTTCGCCGGGCGCGAGGCCGAGCTCGCCGAACTGGCGGCGCTGATCACCGGCGACGAGGCGGACGTCCCGGTCACGGTGATCACCGGGGAGCCCGGCGCCGGGAAGAGCACCCTTGCGGTGCGTGCGGCACATGTGCTGCGCGCGTCCTATCCGGACGGTCAGCTGTACGTACCGCTGGCCGGTGCCGCCGCACCGCGCGACCTCGGCGAGGTCCTGACCGATCTGCTGCGCGCGCTGGGCGTCACCGGCCCGGCGATCCCCGACGACCTCCAGGCCCGCGCGGCGGTCTACCGCGGCAGGCTGGCCGATCGGCGGGTGCTGGTGGTGCTGGACGACGCCGCCGACCCGGAACACGTCCGCACCCTGCTGCCAGGCACGCCCGGCTGCGCGGTGGTGGTCACCAGCAGACGCAGGCTCAGCGGCCTCGCCGGGGCACATCGGCTGTCGCTGGGGCCGCTGTCGGCGAGCGACGCGAGCGCGTTGCTGCGGCGGCTCGCGGGTGCCGAACGCGTCGGCAGCCAGCAGGCCGATGCCGAACGGATCGCCGTCGCCTGCGGTTTCCTCCCGCTCGCGCTGCGCATCGCGGGCAGCAGGCTCGCGGTCCGGCCACAACTGCGGCTGGGCCTGCTCGCCGACCGGCTGGAGGACGAGGCACGCAGGCTCGACGAGCTGACCGTGAGCGATCTGCGGGTCCGCGGCAGCATCGCGCTGAGCTACGCGGCGCTGCGCCCGGCCGCCCAGCGCGCGTTCCGGCGGCTCGGCGGCTGCCGGGGGCACGATCTCCCGCACTGGGCGGCCGTCACCCTGATCGCGGGTACTGCGCCGTTGGTTACCAATCCGACCACAGTCACGGCGGAAACAGGTCCCGACGAGCAGATCGGCCGCGGCCCGTATCCGCCTGCTTTTGGCCGGATTGGTAACAGCGACGACGCGGACGAGGCCATCGAGGAGCTCATCGAGGCGAGCCTGCTCCAGCCGACGGGCGCCGATCCCGGCGGCGAGCCGCGGTATCGCATGCACGATCTCGTCCGGGTGTTCGCCGCCGAGCAGGGCGTGAAACTGGAGAGCCACGCGGAGCGCGTCGCCTCGATTCGCGGGGTGGCCGACGCGGCGCTGTGCCTCGCCGACGCGGCCGCCGCGCGGCTCCCCCGCACGGTGCCGATGCCAGCACCGGCCCGGCCACTGCCCGCCCAGCCGTTGCCACCCGAGCTGGTCGAGCGGCTGCTCGCCCGGCCGGAGGCCTGGTTCGCGGCGGAACGCGCCAATCTGGTCACCGCGATCGGCACGTTCTGCGCGGTGGGCTGGCGCGAGGATGCGTTGCTGCTACTGGAAAAGCTCAGTACGTACGTCTATCTGGACGGGCACTACGCCGATCTGTGCTCGGCGAGTGAGGTGCTGCACCGAGCCGCCGTCGAGGCCGGGGACCAGCACTGCGCGGCGCTCGCCACCGCCATGCTGAGCCTGCTACGGCACAGCAACGGCCAGTACGAAGACGCGGTCGCCGGATATCGCGCATGCGCCAAGGAGCTGGAATCACTCGATGACCGCCCAGCACAGGCGTGGACCGAGGCCAACCTCGCGCACTGCCTGACCGGGCTCGGGCACGCGGAGGAGGCGCTGGACGCTGCCGGACGCGCCCACGAACTGTTCACTGTGGACGGTGATGAAGCGGGTCTCGAATGGGTGCAGCGGGCCCAGTCCGCGGCACTGCACCGGCTCGGCAGGGTCGCCGAGGCACTCGACGTCGACCGGGCGACGCTCGCACTGGCGAAGCGTGCCGGGGACACCCGGCGGATCGGCGTGGCGTTGCAAGGGTTCTCGTGGTCCCTGCAGCTGACCGGGAACCCGGGGGACGCGGCGGAGGCGATCGACGAGTCGGTGCGGCTGCTGCGGCACACGACGGCGAAATCCGCGCTGGCGAAGTCGTTGCGCACCCAGGGCGCCATCCACGCCGGGCTGGGCGCGCGCGGGGAGGCGGTAGCGGCGTTCAAGGGCGCGCTAGACCTGGCACGGCAACTGGACGAGCGCCCGAGGGAGCTGTCCTGCACCCGGGCGCTCGCGGCGAGCTGGATCGGCGAAGGCCGTGCGGCGCAAGCGATTCCGGTGCTGCTGGAGTGCCTGGCCGAATTCCGCACCATGGGCGGCCGGGCGGCGACGAACCTGACCTGGCAGGTCCTCGGCCGCGCGCACGAGATGACGGGGAACTCCGAAGCCGCCGCGGTGGCACGCCGCGAGGCCGAACGGTTGCGGGACCCTCGCGACGCCAGCGCGTCGGTGCTCGAAAAGGCGCTACTGACACTGACCGAACCCCGCTGACCCGGAAAGTCCACAAGGGACGCCGGGTACACCGGGGGACACCGAGTCCGCAGGGGATACGACGCCGACAAGGCCACCCCTGGCTGATGCTCCCGCCCGGGGAACGCAGCGCCTCCGTGAGGGTGGAGGCGAGGGCCGGGCGGGATCAGGGATGGCCTTGCGGGCACACCGGAAGGGCTGATTCTCGGGGGCCTGTCCGGTGTCGCGTTGCATCGGGGTTGGTGCCGGCCCCCCTCGGTAGCCGACACCACCCCCGAAACCTCTAGAAACCCTTGCGGGCCTTGGCGTACCGGTGATTGGCGGGCAGCCACGCCAGCACGATCGCCACGAGCGCGGTGGCGACGGCGAGCCAGGCCACGCCCTGCATGGCGCCGGTGCCGCCCTCGTCGTCGGTCGCGACGCGCAACGCGATGAGCGCGTTGAGCAGCGCGGTCAGCGTGACGAGGACACGGGCCCAGACGGCCGCGCCCTGCATGAGCGCCGCGCAGATGAGCAGCAGCACCCCGAAGACGATCGTCATCACGCCACGGACCTGGAGCGAGGACTGCGCCTGCTCGACGGCCGCGTCGAACAGCATGCCGCCGCCCGCCTTGACGGCGTCGGCCGATTCGCCGGTCACCGAGGCGACGACCTTCGCCGCGAGGTCGGCGGCGAGTTCGCGGCCGCCCGACATGATCATGACGCCGTCGACGATCGCGGTGAGCGCCGAGAGCACCGCGACACCGAGTGCCGCGAACAGCACGCCGGGCCGCGCCGGGCGCTGGGCCGCCGGTGCCACAGGCGGGCCTTGACGCAGCTGCCCGGCCGCCGCGTCGGGATAGGAAGTCACGAGCTTGTTCTCCTTTGTCGGTTCTCCTGGGCGGCCACCGGACCGGCAGGACCACCCCAATGGGTGATAGTGGAGAAGCCCGCCACACGGAACGAACACACTCGTCGCCCCCCAGGCACGACAAACAGCACCCCGGGGGCAAAGCCACCGGGGTGCTCGTCAGGAGGGGGTCAGCAGGTGCCGGGAGTGGCCCGGAAGAGCTGCGAGGCGGTGCCGTCGAGCGGGCGGACGCGGACCGGCGGATCGGCCGCGGGCAGCCACACCGACCGGCCGCGGCGCAGTTCGACCTGTTCGCCGTCGGCCGCGGTCACCAGGAGGTCCCCCGCGGTGCACAGCAGGATCTGCGGGCCCGCGCAGTCGACGACGATCTCGTCCGTCTCGCCCGCGGCCCATTCGACCCGCGACAGCTCGAACTCCGGCGCGTCGGTGTGGTAGACCGCCATCCGCCCGTCCTGCCGCCCGGACTGCACCGGCATCTCGCCACACGCGAAGTCCACGACCCGCAGCAGCTCCGGCACGTCGACGTGCTTGGGGGTCAGCCCGCAGCGCAGGATGTTGTCCGAGTTCGCCAGGATTTCGACCGCGGTGCCGTGCAGGTAGAGGTGCAGGTTCCCGGCGGGCAGGTAGATCGCCTCGCCCGCCCGCAGCGTGAGGCGGTTGAGCAGCAGCGCGGCGAGCACCCCGGCGTCGCGCGGGTGCGCCTCGCCGAGTTCGAGGATGGTCCGGCACTCCTCGCTGAATTCGCCGTGCGCCTTGACGTGCTGGACACACGAGTCCAGCACCTCCGGCAGCAGTTCGTCGAGCGAGGCCTGCGGCAGGGTGATCCACGTCGTGAACAACGCGCGCAGCCCTGCCGGGTCCGGCTGCGCCTCCAGCAGCACCGCGTACTTGGCCAGCCCCGGCGTCTCGATCGCCTGGAGCAGCGCGATCGTGCGCTCCGGAGCACGGAATCCGGCGAGCGCGTGGAACTCCGTCAGCGCGCACACGAGTTCGGGTTTCGCGGTCGGGTCGGGGTAGTTGCGGTTCGCCGCGTCGCGCGGGATCCCGGCGCGTTCCTCACGTGCGTGCCCCTCGGCGGCCTGTTCGGCCGACGGGTGGGCCTGCATCGACAGCGGCTCCTCGGCGGCGAGGATCTTCAGCAGGAACGGCAGCCTGCCGCCCCAGTGCCGCGCACAACGTTCGCCCAGCTGCCCGATCGGGTCGGCGTCGACGAGTTCCAGCAGGCTCCGTTCGGTGCCGTCCGGGCCGATCACGTGCGACGGGTCGCCCGGGTGGGCGCCCATCCACAGCTCGGCCTCCGGGTGCGGCGCCGGCACCGGACGTCCCAGCAGCTCGGGGATCGCCGTTCTCGATCCCCACGCGTAGGGCCGCACGGCATTGCGCAGCAGCTCCACTGTCACCTCAACTCCCAATCCTCACTTCGGCGCGCACCGATCACGCGGGCGCGCCCCGCCCCGCTCGCACGGGGACTCAGACGGTGGCGGGCTCGTACCGCCCCGCACCGCCGATGCTGCCCGCGGCCAGCCCGAGATAGACGGCCGCCAGCTCGAACCGCAGTGCCAGCACCGCGGCGCGGACGATCTCGTCCGCCTCGATCTCCTCGGCCGGGACGATCACGTCCGCGCCCGGCAGCAGCTCGTCCGCCTGGAAGCGCGCGGCGTCGGCCGCGGGCCCCGTCCGTACCGAAAGCAGCAGCAGCCTGATCCTGGCCCCGGCGGGACCGTCGTCCGGATCGGCGAAGATGTCCCGCTCGGTGTCACCCGCCTGCGCCGCGCGGCGCAGCGCCGGCCGCGCCAGCGCCTGACGATAGTCCTCGACGTCGCACACCGTGGCGGCGTGGGCGGCGAAGGCGTGCGCGGCGTGTTCGCCGACGGCGACCGCCACCGGGTCGAGACCCCACAGCAGCGGGACCCGCTCGGCGACGCGTAACGCGAGCGCCTTGGCGGGGTTCGCGAAGGTCTCCCGCGCCAGGTAGTTCTTCTCGGCTTCGAGGTCGAGCTGATCGGCGAGCTGCTGGACGTCGGCGACGAGCAGGCCCAGCGCGTTCGCGGTGAGCAGTCCGGCGGCGAGCCCGCGCGGGAACGCCAGCTCCGGCGGCACCGGGATCCGCGGGGTCAGCAGCACGCCCTTGCCCGCCACCGCGGCGGCGACCGGGCCTTCCGCGGGCGCGGAGAGCACCACGGACGCGCCGTAGCGCGCCGCGCGCTCCAGCGACGCGGCGAGCTCGCGGTCACCGGCGTCGTCGGTGTGCGCGAACACGACGTCGAGGGCGCCGATCCAGTTCGGCACGGCCTCGGCCACGACGACCGGCACCGGGCACGAAGGCGTCAGCAGCGCGGCGAGCAGCCGGGTCACCGTCCGGCTGACCCCCGGCCGGTCGATGAGCACGAGTGCCCGCGGCCTGCCGAGATCGAGCCGCTCGGCCAGCTCCAGTTCCGCCGCCGCCTCGGCGGTCGCCCGCACCTGCGCGCCCGCCATCGCGGCGGCACGCAGCAGCCCCGCGCTGTCGGCCTCGGCCAGTCGCGCGGGATCGTCGAGCAGCGAATCGTCAAGCACCGTCGGCATGGGAGTCATCCGGATCGGTCGGCGAAGTGGCCTCGTCGAGCAGCAGCACCGGGATCCCGTCCCGGACCGGGTAGACGCGGCCGCACTCGGTGCACGTCAGCGCGTCGGCGTCCGGGTCGGCCGGCGTGCCAGGACGCAGCGGGGCGTGATCCGGCGATGGGCACGCGAGGATCTCGAGCAGCTGTGCGTCAAGCGTGATGGCCATGGTTCCTCCATACCACGCGAGGGGGTGACATGAGGGGCACCTTCCGGAAACGAATCGGCCCGGGGACGCCCTGCGACGGACGGGTTTCAGGCGCGGACAAGGGCGAGGACTTCGTCGGTGAGCGCGCGCACGGCGTTAACATCCGCGGCCTCCACGTTCAACCGGAGCAGCGGCTCCGTGTTGGACGGGCGGAGGTTGAACCACGCGCCGCCGGGCAGCTGCACGGTCAGCCCGTCCAGCTCGTCGATCTCGGTGCCGGGCTTGGCCGCGAAGGCGTCCTTGACCGCGATCATGCGCGCGACCTGGTCCGACACGGTCGAGTTGATCTCACCCGACGCGGCGTAGCGGGAGTACGCGCTGGTCAGCTCGGACAGCGGGCCGCTCTGCTCGCCGAGCGCGGCGAGGACGTGCAGCGCGGCGAGCATCCCGGTGTCGGCACGCCAGAAGTCGCGGAAGTAGTAGTGCGCGGAGTGCTCGCCGCCGAAGATCGCGCCGGTACGGGCCATCTCGGCCTTGATGAACGAGTGCCCGACACGGGTGCGGACCGGCTTGCCGCCGTGCTCGGCGACGATCTCCGGCACCCCCTTGGACGTGATCAGGTTGTGGATGATCGTGCCGCCCGGCTCCTTGGCCAGCTCGCGCACGGCCACCAGCGCGGTGATCGCGCTCGGCGAAACCGGCTCGCCGCGCTCGTCGACGACGAAACAGCGATCGGCGTCGCCGTCGAAAGCCAGCCCGGCGTCGGCGCCGACCTCGCGCACCTTCGCCTGCAGGTCGACGATGTTCTTCGGGTCCAGCGGGTTGGCCTCGTGGTTCGGGAAGGTGCCGTCGAGCTCGAAGTACATCGGGACGACGTCGATGGGCAGGCCCTCGAACACGGTCGGCACGGTGTGCCCGCCCATGCCGTTCCCGGCGTCGACGACGACCTTCAGCGGACGGCCGCCCGAGAGGTCGACCAGCTTGCGCAGGTAGGCGGCGTAGTCGCCGAGGACGTCCCGCTCGGTGACGCTGCCGCGCTCGCCGTCGAAGGCGGGTACGCCCTGCTCGACGGTGTCGCGGATCTCGGCGAGGCCGGTGTCCTGCCCGACCGGGGCGGCTCCGGCGCGGCACAGCTTGATGCCGTTGTACTTGGCCGGGTTGTGGCTGGCGGTGAACATCGCGCCCGGCAGGTCGAGCGAGCCGGAGGCGAAGTACAGCTGGTCGGTGCTGGCCAGCCCGATCGACACCACGTCGACGCCCTGCGAGGTCACGCCGTCGGCGAACGCGGCGGACAGCTCCGGTGAGGAGTCGCGCATGTCGTGGCCGATGACGACCGCGGTGGCGTCGGCCTTGACGAGCAGGGCGAACGCGGCGCCGAAGTCGCGTACGAGTGCTGCGTCGAGCTGCTCGCCGACCACGCCGCGAATGTCGTAGGCCTTCACGATGCCCGAAAGGTCTGGCACGCCATCTCCCCGCCGATAGTCCTCGTCCCGGCGCCGGTCGCGCCGCGCCGGAAAGCCTACCGGCGGCGGCCGACCTCAGGCGCGACCGGGCAGTACCCGCAGGTGACCTCGCCTGCCCGAGGGTCCCTCGGGCTCCGGAGCGGGCGGCGGGCGGTCGGAGCGGCCCGCCTCGCGGACGGCTTCGGCCAGCGCGGTGAGCTCGTCGGCCGACGGGTCGGGCGCGGCGAACTCGCCTTCGTGCCGGACGACTTCCCAGCCCTTGGGCACGGTCAGCCGCAGCGCGTGGGCTTCGCAGAGGTCGTAGGAATGCGGCTCGGACGCCGTAGCGAGTGGCCCGACGACGGCGGTCGAATCGCGGTAGGCATACGTGAGCGTCGCGACAGCGGGTTCGGGACAACCCGTTCGCGAACACTTTCGAACGCTCCGCACGAAGACGAACGATAGCGTGTCGCCGTCACGCGGCACCGGCGACACGCGCGACCACTCGCCGACCGCCTAGACTTCGGATCGTGGCAATGGCTCGCGAGGCTCGTGACTACCGACAGCGGCGGCGCCTGCGCCGGGACCGGCACGGCCGGGGCCTGCGCGGCGCGCTCTACCCGTCGACGCTGCCCGCTGCCGCGAGCCGGGCCGAGCGGTTCGACGCGCTGGTCCTCGACGCGCTGGAGCCCATCGAGGCCCGCTGGCGCCACGAGCTGACGAAACTCGATGTGGCCGTGGACGACGTCCCCGAGGTACGGCTGGACGGCCGTGCCCCCGCAGACGGCGTCCTGCACGACGGCGCCGTGCCGCTGTCGCGGCTCGTGCCCGCCGGAGTCGACCGAGCCGGACTACCGACTCGGGCGCGGATCGTGCTCTACCGGCGTCCCCTCGAAGCCCGAGCGAAGGACCCGTCGGAGCTGGCGGAGCTCGTCCACGACGTGCTGGTCGAGCAGGTCGCGGGCTACCTCGGCGTCGAACCGGACGTCATCGAAGGCGAGTAGCGCTCTCCCCCGGACATGCCGTCAAGGCCACCTTACGGGCTTCCGACGCCCATAAGGTGGCCTTGACGGCGTCCTGACCTGCAAAAAGGGAGCAGGGGACCTTTGCTAACGTCCGTTGGCAAGCTAACTTTCAGCAAGCTCACGAACGCTAGCAAAGGTCCCTCGCTCACCTCCGGCGTGAGCAAAGGTCCCCCGCTCCTGTTCCGGGGCAGCGCGAGCGCGCGAAGTGGGGGCGTTCGAGGGCCGCGGGAGGGTCGCCGACCCACCGAGGGACGCCTTCGGTGCGCTCACTGCACCGAGGGACGCCCTCGTCGCACTCAACGCACCAAGGGCGTCCCTCGGAGCTTCCCGCACAGGCCGACAGCATCGCCCGACGTCGCGAACGCTCCGTTGGGGACGCTCAACGTCGCGAACGGAACGTTCGCGACGTAGGACACCGCAAGACCCCGCCCCGCCAACCCCAGCAGTCACACCAGCCTCACAAGCGTGAGCAAAGGTCCCCCGCTCCCCTGAAGCGTGAGCAAAGGTCCCCCGCTCCTGTCCGGGCGCTCGTCCGCCGCGCAGTGGGAATCTCAGCGACGCCGCGCAGCCACCGACGACGACGGGACCGCGGTGAGCAGCGTGAACAGCACCGCCGCCAGTTGCACGAGCAGCAGCAGCCCGCGTTCCGTCCCCGGGTACTCGACGGTCACCTCGGCCGACTTCGGCGGCACCGAGACCGCCACCTGATGCCCCCACGCGGGCACGATCGGCACCCGGGCGCCGTTGACGCTGGCGTGCCAGCCCGCCTCCTGCTCGGCAGCCAGCACGAGCAGCCGCCCGTTGGGGCCGTCGGAGACGCGGACCCGCACGTCCGGCAGGCCTGCCTGCACCGGTGAGACCCCCGGGGAGACGCCGGGCGCGTCGCCGCCGGTCACCGCGGCCTTCGCCAGCTCCGGCGAGATCAGCACGACCTGGCCGGCGGGCGGGAGCAGTTTGAGCACCGGCCGCCCGTCCGACGCCGGCGGCGCGACGGCGACCAGGTCCTTGGCCAGCGTCGGGTACGCGGCGGGATCCACGCCCGCGGGCAGGACCACGTAGAGGACGCCGGAGGCCGCCGCGGCGGTCAGCGCGCGTTTGACCGACTCGGCGTTGCCCTGCCCGAGGTCACGCCGCCAGCCACTGAGCCGGTCGGCCGTGCCGGGCGAGGGCGCGAGCTGATCGTCGCCGTAGTGCGCCAGCCGTCCGCCGGTTTGCCGCACCTGGTCGGCGCCGAGGTCCAGCACCGAGCGGCCGGAGGCGGCCAGGTCCGCGGTCACCTCGGGGGCGAGCTGCGGACGTCCACCCGCCCGCAGGGGGCCTTCGTGACCGGTCACCACCGCACCCGCGCCGAACGCGAGGAGCACCACGACTCCGGCTACGGCGGCGATCCGCGGCAGCAGCCTGCCGGGCACCGGCGCGACGCCACCGCGTTGCCACGCCGAGAGCACGACCCACAGCAGCCCGGCCCCGACCAGCAGCAGCGGGACACCCGCGTAGCCGTACGCGGGCGCGCCGCCCTGCATCGGCGTCAGCTTCACCAGCCGCACCAGCACGATCCCGCCCGCACCGAGGACGGCGAGGGCGAGCCCACCGGCCGCGAGCTTCGTCGGGCGCACGACGAGCGCGACGAGCGCCGCCGCGATCACCGCCACCCCGATCGGCCACGCGCCGGGGCCACCGGGGTCGAGCCCGGCCAGATCCGTCCCGGACGGCAGCGCCGCGCCGCCGCCGAGACCCTGCACGAGCAGCTCGGGATGCTTCAGGAGCACGGTCGGCCACGGCAGCAGCAACGCCAGCGGCAGCAGCACCACGATGCCCACCGACGCGATCCGCCGCGCCAGCCCGGTCGGCGCGGGCAGCACGACGAACCCGATCAGCAGGCCCGCGAGCGCGAGCCCGTGCGCGAGCGGGGAAAAGGCCCCGAGCAGCGCCACCCCGAACGCGGACAGCGCGGAGATGTGCAGCCAACGGGTGTCGGCCCGGACGAGCAGCCCGGCGATCCCGGCGACGACGAGCGGCAGCACGATGTGCACCACGACGACGTCGAGACGGCCCTGCGCCACCGAAGCCGTCGCGGCGGGCAGCAGCGCGTACACCGCCGCGACGACCGCACGGACCCAACGCCGTACACGCAGACGCCGCGTCGCCGCGTACGCGCTCAACGCGGCCAGAGGGATGTCGCCGATGAGGAGCACGGCGACCAGTGCCGCCGGACCACCGATCGGTGCGAAGACCGCGCCGAGCAATCCCAGCACCGGCAGGGTCGCGGCGGCCGGGGCGCCGGTGCCGCCCGCGACGGCGTGCCACGGCGCGACGTACGACGACCAGATCTCGCCGAGCCCGCCGACCGGCAACAGCTTGCCGCCGAACAGATCGAGCCCGAGACGGCCGCGGTTGACCACCAGCGCGAGGGCGGTGAGCACGACGAGCAGCACCACCGGCGGGGCGAACACCGTCGCGGCGAGCACGCGCCGCCGGTTCACCTCGACGAAGACCAGCTCCGGTTCCGCGGCGGGCTCGGCTGCTCGCGGCTCCGGCGAAGCCTCTTCCTGTTCCCCGGACTCCGCGGCGGCGTCCGGAGTCGGCGGTGGCGCCGGGGTTTCCGGCACGGCGACGGCGACGAACCCGCTCGGCCGGCGCAGTCCCGAACCCCGGGAACCGATGCCCCGCAACGCCCCCGCGGGCAGCGCGGACGGCCCGATGGGGCGATCGGCCTTGGCGTCCAACGCCTCCGGCGGGATCCACGCCGTCTCGGGCGCGACGCCTTCCGGCACGGTCCCGAGCGCGACGTCGCTCTCCACGCCGCGGCGGACCAGCCCGACGACGCCTGCACGGAAGGCGTTACGCAGTCGCCTGATCCGTCCGGTGAACAGTCCGCGCACCGAGCCCGGCCTCGGCCGCGAACGGCGTTTCGCCCGTGCCGCACGGAGATTGCCCCGCCCGCCGAGCAGATAGCCGACGGCGGCGAACTCCGCGCGGGCCTCCCCGGTCCGGCGCAGCAGCACGAACGCCAACGCCCGCAGCACGGACAGCACCGGGATGCGGATCATGCCGAACCAGAAGGAGAACGGCGAGCAGTTCACCAGGAACACCCGCAGCCCGTGGGCGCGGTTCGTGACGGACAGCGGCGCGGGCGCCGCGTCGGGTTTCCGCCGCCCGGTGGTCAGCGCGCGGGCGTGCCGCATCCGCGCGGCGGGTACCGACAGCACGCGGCCGCCTGCCGCGTTGGCCCGCCAGCCGAAGTCGAGATCCTCACGCAGCAAGGAGAATTCGGGGTCGAAGCCGCCGAGCTCGTGCCACAGTTCGCGGTGCACGAGCGAGCCCGCGCTGGGTACCGCGAGTACCTCGGCCGGTTCCTCGCCGGGCGCGGCGGTCTGCTGCCGGTGACCGACGGCGTCGGTCGAGAGCCCGGCTTCGACGATCAATCTCGGATCCACCCAGTCGAGGGCGAGCGGGCCGAGCACCCGCGCGGAGGAATTGCTTTCCGCAGCTTGCAAAAGTTCTTCGAGACAGTCCGGTTCGGGCGCGCAGTCGTCATGCAGCAGCCAGAGCCAGCCACCGGGATCGCCCCATCGCTCGACGGCGTGCTCGACCGCGGCGGCGACGGCTTCGGCGAATCCGGTTTCACCCGGAAGTGTCAGTACCCCGGACAGCAGAGGTTCCGCGTCGACCCCGCCGGGGTCGGCGGCTTCGGCCAGCAGACGTGGCGTCCGGTCGGTCGACCCGGTGTCGACCGCGAGCACGTGCCGGGGCCGGATATTGCTGCGGCGCAAGGAGGACAGCGCCAGCGGCAGCCATTCTTCTCCGTTGTGGCAGACCATGATGGCCAGCACGGGAACCGTACGCAAAGCAGATGAGGCGATGCGGGGCAACGACGGACTCCCGTCAGGCGGCGGACAACGGTGCCGCCACCCTACGACGTCGGTCACTCACACCTGGGCTCCCCCGCCCCGTTCCATGGTGTGGACCGGGGCGGGATCACCTATACAACACGCACTCTTTAGACAACACGCTTTTTGAGCTTGCGACGCTCCCGTTCGGACAGACCGCCCCAGATTCCGAAGCGCTCGTCGTGGGCCAGCGCGTACTCAAGGCACTCGTCCTTGACCTCGCAGCCCAGGCAGATTCGCTTGGCCTCACGGGTGGAACCGCCCTTCTCGGGGAAGAACGCCTCCGGGTCCGTCTGCGCGCACAGGGCGCGTTCCTGCCAGTCCTGCTCCTCCTCGGCAACGTCGAACATGTCGGTGAGATCACCCAGTTGCTGCTCGGGGTTCTCTCCCCAACCCACGACGTGCCCCCATTCCCTTCCATCGGCTTCCAACCGCACGTCCGCCTCCTCGCTCGTACGCACTCCCCAGGCTGGCGGTGGTGAAACGACACCCGCTGCCCCCTTCCCGGCAGCGAATGACATCACTGTGATTACACCCGTGTAGTGCGGTCTGGTCAAGCCGAGTAGCGAGTTCGGGGGATACCTCGCGGCGCCAGCGCAAGGGGACACGCCGAAAACTTCACATCGGGCATACGGAAGACTGGGGGTGTGCAGAGATCAGCAGTGCGGCCCAGCCCCATCTTCCTCGGCATCATCGCGCTCGCCGTCGTCGGCGGCGTCATGGCCGCTTTCGGCAACGCCAACACGATTTTGAGCAGTCACCGGGACCCGCTCCTCATCACGGGCGTGGTGCTCCTGGTCGCGGCGGGCTGGGTGGCTTCACTGAGCCTGCACGAGTTCGGGCACGCGATCGTGGCCTTCCGCGGCGGCGATCACAGCATCGCCCATAAGGGCTACCTCACACTCGACGTCCGCAAGTACACCGACCCGATGCTGTCGATCGTGCTGCCGCTGATCTTCCTCATCATCGGCGGCATCCCGCTCCCGGGCGGCGCGGTGTGGATCAACCGGGGCGCGCTGCGCTCGCGGGCGGCGTCCTCGTGGGTCTCGCTCGCCGGGCCGCTGAGCAACCTCGCGGTCGGCGCCGCGATCGCGCTCGTGGTCTATCTGGTGCCGATGCACGGCGCCCCCGGGCTGGCGATCGGCCTGTCCTATCTGGCGCTGCTGCAGATCGTGACGTTCATCCTCAACATCCTGCCGATCCCTGGGCTCGACGGCTGGGGCGCGATCGAGCCGTACCTTTCCCCGAAGGCACGGGACTTCGGCGCGCGGGCCCGGCCGTGGGCGCCGCTGGTGCTGTTCGCCGCGCTCTTCCTGCTCTCTCCGGTGAACAGCGCGTTGTGGCGTGGGGCCTTCACGCTCTTCGACGCCGTCGGCGGTTCGGCCACGCTGGCCGCGCTGGGCCAGGAACTCTTCATGTTCTGGAGGCACTAGGCGGCGTCAGGCGGGATGCGTGGTGAGCCATTCGTGCCCGCGTTTCCACACGACGCGCAGCCCGGAGCGCTCGCCGAGATAGTCCCCGGCGGCGCCGACCACCGGCAGCATGCCCAGCGCACGATGGAACAACCGGCCGCGCGGGCGCTTCTCGAGTTCCTCCGTGATCCCGAGGAGCGCCCGCCCGAGCCGCCACAGCGTGCGCCCGCACGCCTTGAACGTCACCTTCCCGTGCTTGCGCTCGGATTCGGCGAGTTCCTCGGTGAGCTTGGCCGTCTCGCTTTCCTCGGCCGCCTCGTCGTGCTGCGCGTGTTTGCCCGCGGCGAGCACGGGATCGATGTCGCGCTCGAACAGCACCCAGGCGATGAGCCGCACCCTGGCGCCGACATCGGTTACGCCGTACTCCCCCGCCAGCGCGCAGAGCAGCAGGCCCTGCGACGCGGCGCCGAGCGTGTCCTGCACCGGCAAGCGATCGGCCAGCGCGCCGCCGAGTCCGGGGATCGACGTCACCAGCGCGGTGAACCGGCCGACGCGGTTCATCCACCAGCTGGACCGCTGGTAGCCGTTCATGTTCGCCCACGCCGTGGTGCCCGGCACCTTGACCGAGGTCAGCCCGTTCAGCAGCTTTTCCTTGAGCCCGGCCTCGACCTCGGCGAGTTCGTCCTCACCGCGACGGGCTCTCGCCTGCAGGCCGAACGGGTCGGCCTCGCGCAGCGCGTCCAGCATCGGCCCGCAGGCCCGCACGAACGGCCGCAGCACCGCGACGACGTTCGCGTCCGAAATCGCCTCAGCCACGCTTCCCTCCCGACGACAGCCCGCCCGGCGACACCCCTCTCGAAGAGGCCCTGCCCGCAGCTTTGCCCAACCCGCCGCCGAGCGCCATCGCGGCGGGCAGCGCGCTCGCGCCGAGCAGCAACAGCGCCCGCCAGTCCTGGATCAGCACCAGATCACCGCCGGGACCGAACAGGCCGACGCCGAACAGCACGAGCACCCACACCACGAGCGGTACCCACGACAGGCCGGGACGTACCAGCCTCGCCGTCGTCGACACCAGCAGCGGGGTGGTGACCGCGCCGAGCACGATCGTCAGCGGCATCGGGATGTCGCCCAGTTTCGGCAACGCCGTCCCGTCCATCCGCAACGGCAGGAAGAACAGTTCGAGCAGCGCCAGCAGGACGGCGTCGAACGTGAGCAGCGCGAGCAGCAGCCACTGGGTGACGGTCAGGCGGGCCGGGGCCGGGGTGGCGGACATGGTCACAGCTTGCCGAAGAGGTCGGTTTCCGCGCCGTCCGCGGGTCCCTTGGCGAGCACGAAGTACTCGTGCGGCGGGATGGGCTGGGCGATGTCGTTCGTCAGTGCGAAGTGGACGGTCGCATCGCCGGCCACGGTGAGTTGTGTTTCGTGTGCGCGCAGCGCGGACAGCCGTTGTCCGAGGTACGCGCCGACGTCGATCCGGGACGTGATCGTCTCGTCGGGCGTCTCCGGCAGTTCGCCGTCCTCGGGTACCCGGAAGGGTGAAGTTCCGTCGGCACGCAACGCGGCCAATCCCTCGCGCAGCGCGGTACGCGAGGCGACGACGTGGAAGATCCGCGCGACCGATGCAGCCCGCATCGCCGCGGCCATGGTGATCTCGTGCGCACGGATGTGATCGGGGTGGCCATAACCGCCGAACGCGTCGTAGGTGACGACGACCTGGGGTTCGACCTCGGCAAGGATCTCGGCGAGTTGCGCCGCCTGCTCGTCCGGACTGCCGCCGGTGAACGCGCGCGGATGCGCCGCGGCCGGTGTCCCGGCCATCCCCGAGTCCCGCCAGCGGCCCATCCCGCCGAGATAGCGGTGCCGCGTGACGCCGAGCGCGGCGCAGGCGCCGGCCAGTTCCCCGCTGCGGTAGCCGCCGAGCTGGTCGGCGGCCCACGAGCCGAGCTGCGCGAGCCGGGGCGGGACGATCTCGCCCTCCTCCCCCAGCGTGCAGGTCACCAGCGTCACATCGGCACCCTCGGCGGCGTAGCGGGCGATCGTGCCGCCCGTGGTGATGCTCTCGTCGTCGGGATGCGCGTGGACGAGAAGCAGCCGCCGGGCCTCACGGGAGATCACGTCTTGAAGAGTAATTCCCGCTCACCGACCTTCGTCGGCCGTCCCTCGGATATCCTCGCGCGAGTCACGGCCATAGTGCCGTGACCTGTCTGTACCCCCACGAAGGGCATCTTTAGGTGAGCACTGAAACAACGTCGGGTTCGGTTCTGTCCATTTCCGACCTGCAGGTCTCGTTCCCGACCGAGGACGGCGTCGTCGACGCGGTCAAGGGCATCGGGTTCGACGTCCAGCCGGGTGAGATCGTCGCGGTCGTCGGCGAATCCGGTTCGGGGAAGTCCGTGACCTCGATGTCCGTGCTCGGCCTGCTGCCCAAGACCAGCAGGATCGCCGGTGAGCTGCGCCTCGGCGAGCGCAATCTGGCCGACCTCACCGAGAAGGACCTGCGCAAGATCCGCGGCAACGAGGTCGCGATGATCTTCCAGGAGCCGATGACCGCGCTGAACCCGGTGTACACCGTCGGCTGGCAGCTGCGCGAGGCGCTGCGTTCGCACCAGGACATCGCCAAGGACGCCGCCGACAAGCGCGCCATCGAGCTGCTCGAGATGGTCGGCATCCCGAACCCGCCGCAGCGGTTCAGGCAGTACCCGCACCAGCTCTCCGGCGGTCTGCGCCAGCGCGTCGTGATCGCCATGGCCATCGCGTGCGACCCGAAGGTGATCATCGCCGACGAGCCGACCACCGCGCTCGACGTCACCGTGCAGGCGGAGATCCTCGGCCTGCTGCGCAAGCTGCGGGACACGCTGAACACCGCGATCGTGCTGATCACGCACGACATGGGCGTCGTGGCCGACCTCGCCGACCGGGTCGTGGTCATGCACCAGGGCGTCATCGTCGAGCAGGCGCCGGTGCGCGACCTGTTCGCCTCCCCGCAGGAGGACTACACCCGGCGGCTGCTCGCCGCGGTTCCGGTGCTCGGCCAGCGGCCCGAGGGCAGGCGGCTGCTCGACGACGAGGCGATCGACGTCGACAGCGAGGAGGCGGCCAAGATCGCTGAGGAGATCCGGCTCGCCGACGCCGAACTCGAAGCCGTCGTCGAGGAGACCGCTCCCGCGCTGGAGATCAAGAACCTGGTGCTGGAGTACCCCGGCCGCCGCGGCCAGGCCAAGAACCGCGCCGTCGACGACGTCTCGCTGAGCATCGCCAAGGGCGAGATCCTCGGCCTCGTCGGCGAATCCGGCTCGGGCAAGTCGACCGTCGGGCGCTGCGCGATCCGGCTGCTCAACCCGACCGCGGGCACCGTGTCGATCGCGGGCAAGGACATCACCACGATGTCGGCCAAGGAACTGCGCCCGCTGCGCCGGTACTTCTCGATCGTGTTCCAGGACCCGGCGTCCACTTTGGACCCCAAGATGACGATCGGCGAGTCCATCGCCGAACCGCTGGTGCTGCACAAGGTCGGCACGTCCAAGGAGCAGAACAAGCGGGTCACCTCGCTGCTGGACAAGGTCGAACTGGGCGGGCACTACCTCAACCGCTACCCGCACGAGCTGTCCGGCGGCCAGCGTCAGCGCGTCGCCATCGCGCGGGCACTGGCACTCGACCCGGCACTGCTGATCGCCGACGAGCCGACCTCCGCGCTGGACGTCTCGGTGCAGGCCCGCGTCCTGGACCTGTTCCTCGACCTGCAGCAGTCGCTACAGTTCGCGTGCCTGTTCATCAGCCACGACCTCGCGGTCATCGACCTGCTCGCCGACCGCGTCGCGGTGATGCAGCACGGCAAGCTCGTCGAGGTCGGCACGCGCGACCAGGTACTGCACGCGCCGCAGCAGGACTACACCCGCCGGCTGCTCTCGGCCGCCCCGGTCGCCGACCCCGTCCTGCAGGCCGAGCGCCGGGCCGCCTGGGAAGCCGGAAAGGTCGCCCCGGTCGCCGACTGAGACTTCCTCACGCTGGGAAATGCCGTTAAGGCCACCTTATGGGCGTCAGACGCCCGTAAGGTGGCCTTAACGGCATTCTGGGGAGCCCTCGGGAGCCGGGTGGCGAGCGCCCCAATGGGGTTTTCTCGCTAAGGGTTCTGGGGCTGTGGGTTGCCGGTTGTGTTGTGGGACGCCTTCGGTGCGCTGGCCTGGGGTGTGACAAGGGCGTCCCTGGGTGCGGTGGATGCACTCAGGGCGTCCCTCGGACTGGCCTGCGCGCGAGCCGACAGCCTCCCCCGATGTCGCGAACGCTCCGTTGCCGACGATGAACGTCCCGAACGGAGCGTTCGCGACACACGCGCCGAACCCACCGCATGCCGTGAAGGCCTCCTTACCGACGCTCAACACCGCGAAGGACCCCTTCACCACACCACCAAGCCCCCGGGAAAGCACCCACCAGCAAGACCACACCCCCGCACCTACCGAGAAAACCTCATCGGGGCGCTTGAGCCACGGCCAGAACGGGTCCACTCGCGCCTGACGGCCCGCAACGCCCGCAAGGTGGCCTTGACGGCTTACCGAGTCCGCAGTGGAACGAGACGGCACGAAAAAGGCGGGTGGGCCGTCTAGCCCACCCGCCGGTTCGTTGAGATGTCTCAGGCCTTCATCCGCCGCTGACGCGGGTCGAAGGCGTCACGGAGACCGTCACCGATGAAGTTGATCGACAGCGAGATCAACACGAGCACGACGAACGGGCCGAAGAACAGCGCGGGCCGGATCTGCACCTGCGCGTAGTTCTCCAGGATGACCCGGCCGAGCGAAGTGTCCGGCAGCTGGACGCCGAGCCCGATGAACGACAGCGCCGCCTCGGCGAGCACGGCCTGCGCCACCGCGAGGGTCGCGTTGACCGTGATGCTGCCGACCATGTTCGGCACCAGGTGCTTGAAGACGATCCGGAACGTCCCGGCACCCGACGCCCGCGCCGCGTCCACGAACTCCCGCTGCGACAACGACATCGCCTCGGCGCGGGTGATCCTGGCGATCTGCATCCAGGCGAACGCCGCCAGCACCAGCGCGACGATGTACCAGGTACCACCGCCGAACACCTTCGCCAGGATGGCCGCGGCCGCGATCTGCGGGATGATCAGGAACAGGTCCGTCACCCGGGAGACCGCCGAGTCGGTGAACCCGCGCAGATAACCGGCCATGGCGCCGAAGACCACGCCGATCACCGTCGCGAGGATCGACACGGTCAGCGCGATGAGCAGCGAGTACATCGTGCCGCGCAGGATCTGCGACACCATGTCCTTGCCGACCTGCGTGGTACCGAGCGGGAAGTCCGCGCTCGGCGCGGCGAACGACGGGAACGAGCTGTCCTCGTAGTTGTGCTTCCAGAAGAACGGCCCGAAGATCGCGATCAGCACGATCACCGCGAGCACCACACACGAGATCATCGCGAGCTTGTGGTGCAGGAACTTCCGCAGTACCAGCTTGCCCTGGCTCCGGGGTTCGGGCAGGGCCTCGGGCGGGAGTGTGCCCTCCGCGGCGGCGGTTTCGCTCGCGAGCACAGAGTTCAAGTCAGCCAACGCGAATCCTCGGGTCCAGAATGCCATACGCCAGGTCGGCGATCAGGTTGGCGATGATCACCATGCTCGCGACGACCACGAGCCAGCCCATCATCACCTGCGTGTCGTTCTTCGTCACGGATTCGACCAGCAATGTGCCCATACCGTGCCAGGAGAACACCGTTTCGGTGATGATGGCGCCCGCGAGCACCGCACCGAAGTTGACGGAGAACAACGTGGTCACCGGGATCAGCGCGTTGCGGAACGCGTGCCGGAAGATGACGCGGGAGCCGGAAAGCCCCTTCGCCCGCGCGGTGCGGACGTAGTCGGCGCTGAGCACCTCCAGCATCGAAGCCCGCTGGAACCGGCTGTACGCGGCGAAGCTGATCGCCATGATGGACAGCGTCGGGAGCAGATAGGCGCCGACATAGCTCGCCAGGAACTCACCGACTCCGTCGGCTTTCAGGTTCTCCGGGCTGACCGTGCGGAGCCACGGATTGCCGAGGACGTCGCTCAGGCCGAGATCGCGGACCCAGCCGTTGATCTCGATCGCGTAGTTCTTCAGCACGATCGCGATGCAGAAGATCGGCATCGAGAACAGCAGGAACGCCAGCGTGGTCGCGATGTAGTCGACGATCGAGTACTGCTTGACCGCGGCCAGCACGCCGACCGCCACGCCGATGACCAGCGCGAGGATCTCGGCGCCGATCACCAGCTTGAAGGTCACCCCGAACGCGGCCATCACCTTGGGCGCGACCGGCGCGAGCGCGTTGCCCTGGGCGATCGAGATTCCCCAGTCACCGGTGAGGAAGTGACCCAGCCACGTGAAGTACCGGGGGACGATGCCCTGGTCGAGGCCGAGCGTGTGCGCGGTCGCGGCCAGCGCTTCCTTGCTGATCTGCGGGTTGCTGCGGAGTTCCCCCAGCGGGTCGCCGGTGCCCGCGACCATGACGAAACACAGGAAAGTCCCGACCAGCAGGACGGGAATCGATATCGCCAGGCGGCGAAGAATGTAGATAACCAGGTTCAACGAACTGCTCCTCATCCGGGCCTGGTCGCGAAGCATGACCGCTACCCGGTTGTCTACCGTAGTGGGGGTAACCCTACGGTCAACAGCTACTTCCGGTGGGTGCCGGGGGCCCGCGCGTGGCCGGGGCCCCGCCCCCACCGGGGCTGGTAATGAGAGGGGAGGGACAGCAGGCAGGTGCCTACTTCTTCTGAGCCCACTCACCGGCGTTCCACAGGACGCCGTCGTAGGACTGCATGTAGACCCGGTCGATGCCCTTCCAAGCCCACATCGACGGCGTCGCGAAGAGCGGGAGCGTCGCGTACTGGTCCGCGATCGCCTTGTCCGCCTCCTGGTAGTCCTTGACCTTCTGCTGCTCGTCGGTCGCCTTCACCGCGCGGTCGAAGGACTCGTCGATCTTCGGGTCGGCCAGGCCCTGGTAGTTCTGGTCGCCACCCTTCTCCTTGGAGATGTAGATCGTCCGCTGCTCGGCCTTGAACGGCTGAGCCGACCACCCGAACAGCGCCACGTCGTAGTCACCCGCGGCGAGACGGCCACCCTTGAGGAAGTTGGCGTCGGTCTCGTCCTTGACCTCGATACCGGCCGCCTTGGCCTGCGAGATGATGATCTCGACGGTCTGGCTGCGGCGGGCGTTCTGGTTGTGCGCGATCTTGAACGAGGCGCGGACACCGTTCTTGGCGAAGATGCCGTCCGGGCCCTTGGCCCAGCCCGCGTCGGTCAGGGTCTTGGCAGCCGCCTCCGGGCCGAGGCCCGCCTTGCTGCTGTAGAGATCCGTGTACCCGGGCTCGCCCTGGAAGAAGTTGATGCTGTTCAGCGGTTCGGCGTCGGACTGGACCGGCTTGAGCAGCTTGTCCACGATCTCCTTGCGGTTGACCGACTCCATGAACGCCTTGCGGAGGTCCTTGTCCTTGAACATCCGCTTGTAGTTCATGTCCAGGTGCTCGTAGGTGAGCTGCGGAGCCGAACCGTAGGTCACGCCCTGCGGCGCGAGGCTCTTCATCGTGCCCGCCGCGGTGGCGTCCGGCTGGGTCGACGCCGCGACGTCGATCTCACCGTTCTGCAGCGCGGTGGCCATCGCCTTGGTGTCCTCCATCGTCCGGACGACGATCTTGGCGGGACCACCCTTGGCACCGATCCACTGCGGGTTCTTCTCGAGCACCACGGACTTCTGGTTGGCGTCGAACGAGGTGATCTTGTACGGGCCCGAAGCGGGCATGATGTCCGCCTTGAAGCCCTTCCACTCGTTGGTCCAGAAGTCGCCGGCCTTCTTCAGCTGCGCCGGGTCGCCGGTCGGCTCGAGCTTGGTGATGTCCGCGATGCCGGTCTTGGCCTCGAGGATGTGCGCGGGCATGACCGCCGGGGCGTTGAAGATGCCCTTGTAGTCCAGGTACGGCGTGCTGTAGGTCGTCTCGAAGGTCAGGTTGTCCTTGCAGACGGCCTTGTCGATCAGCGAGTAGCCGTTGGTGGAGACGGCGTTGAAGGCGGCCTTGCCGTCCGGGCCCTTGGCCTTGCCGCTCTGCGACAGCCAGGCGAGGTAGAGGTCCTTGCAGTCGTACGGCGCGCCGTCAGACCACTTGACGTTCGGCTTGATCTTGTAGGTGATGACCTGCGGGTCCTTCGACGTGACCGTCCAGGAGTCGAACACGTCGTTGTTGAGCAGCACCTTGTTGTTGCCGTCGAGCTTCAGCGTGCCGGAGAGAATCGCCGTCGAGATGTAGTTGTTGTACGACGTGTTGGTGTCCGGGGTCTGGTTGTTGTAGGCAGAGTACCCGTCATCGATACCGACAGTGATCGTACCGTCCCACGCGGGAGCTTCGGCGAGCTTGAACAGGTCACCGCTTTCGGCCTTGCCGACCGCCATCTGTTTGACGTCGTTCGACGAGCCGTTCTTGTCCGTGTTGCCGGAGTCGCCACCACCGCTGCATGCCGTCAACAGCAGCGCGGATCCGGCGACCAGCGACAAGGCGGAAACTGCCTTGGACTTCCTCATGAAGTGTGCCCTCCTAGCACTGAGCCCCTGAGATCGGAACAAGGGCCCACAGCTCCGGTTGGATGGGCCGGAGCTTATGACACGCCACGCGACACTCAATTGGCGCACTGCCGGTGCACGCTAGAAAGTAAATGCACCCACAGTCACCACTTCCGGGTCGATCGTGACCAAAGGGTAACTTCCTGCTGACGGCGGGAAATACATCGGTTACCAGCTGGAATCTCCTGGACCACTCCGACGTGTTCCGGATCGTTCACCCGGAAGGGCGGAACGTTCTCGGAACGGCTACTTCGGCCCCCGCGTCCAGTTCACTGCCGACCCGAAAGGACCCACCATCGGCGGTCCGGGCGTAACACCGGAAATACCGGAACCGATGGCGAGGGTATCGGCCAGCTGGAACAACGGGACTACGACGTTCTGCCGCCACAATTCGGGTTCGAGTTGAGAAAGCGCGTCCGCGATCGGCGTCGCTCCGGTCAATGCCGCGTCAATGCGCGGTTGCAGTGCGGAATCGCAGAACCCCGCCGCGTTACCGGGAACCACCGGTTTGCTCTTGTCCGTTCCGGGTGCGGTCTGTTCCGGACGGCACCCGAACGTGGAAGCCAGCACTGACGCGGTGTCACCGCCGACGGCCTGCGGCACCACCGCGATGTCGACGCCGACGTTGCCCGCCGCGTCCGGCGTGCTCTGCTGGACCCCGCCCGCCACGGGCATCGCCAGCTGCCCGGAGAAGAGGTCCCGCGGCTGCGGAGTGACCGTCGAGACGTCGATCCCCGCGGCGACGAGCTGGCTCGACAGTTTCTTCGCGATCGTCGCGTACGGCTCCTGCTTACCGGGCGAGGCGAGCACCAGCGAGAGGTTCTTCCCGTTCTTCCGCCAGGTTCCGGCGTCCTTGCTGTATCCCGCGGACTTCAGCAGTTCCTCCGCCTTCGTGGTGTCCGGTGTGGACGGAGGCCCGGCGGGTATGGTCGCGGCGTACCCCGGCACGGACGGCGCCCGCACCTGGGCGTCGGCACGCATGGTCGCGGACGGGCCGCCCGCCGCCCCCTCGGTGATCAACGCGGAACGGTCGATGAGCGCGGCGACGCCGGCGCGGACCTTTTCGTCCGACAGCACCGGGCTGACCGGGCGCAGCAGGACGTCGGCCACCAGCGGCCGGGCGATGGTGTGCAACTGGACAGCGCTGCCGAGCGCGCCCAGCTGCTGCAGCGCCGAGCCGTCGGTCCGCGACAGGACGAATTGGTCGTTACCACTACGCAGCGCGCCGACGAGTCCCTGGGGATCGGCCCGGCGCACCACGATCCGGTCGATCGCCGAAGGCTTCTCCCAGTACCGCTCGTTGCGTTCCAGGATCACCTCGCCGCGCGCCTGGTCAAGGCTCTTGATGGAGAACGGTCCGGCGATCGCCGGGAAATTCGACGCGAGCGCGCCCTTCCAGCCGTCCGGCGCGTCCTTGAGCAGATGCGCGGGAAGCAGATCGGAAAACAGCGTCTGCCATCCGGGATAGGGCTTCGCGAAGGTGACTTCGACCCGCTTCCCGCCCTCGCGCGACTGGATGTCGGAGATCAGCCGGTAGCCCGCCGGGGCTATCACGCCCGGCTGATCACGCATCTGCTCGCGCAGGTAGGCGAAGTCCTCGGCGGCGATCGGCGCGCCGTCCGACCAGGACGCGTCGGGGCGGATTTCGTAGGCCACCACGAACGGCGACTGCGAGACCACCTGCGCCGACTTCATCAGGTTCTTGTCGAGTTCGGTGGTGCCGTCGTCCTTCTGCCGGAACACCGAGGGCAGCAGGAGCTGGGACAGCGCCGACGTGACCTCGGAGGAATCCGCGAGGTTGTGCGGGTTGTAGCCACCGGCGATGTCGTCGACGCCGACGACGATCTGCGACGGCGCCTTCGTGGCCGTCGACGAAGGAGGTGTCGGCGACGGGGTCGGCGGCGGTGGGGTACTCGAGCAGGCGGCGAGGACCACCGCCACGAGCGCCAGCAACGGCGCCGTCATGCGACTCACCCGCACGCTTCGTTCCTCCCCATTCACCGCTGGAGCACGTCATGGTGCCACGACGGCACCCAGCTCGGCACGAGATTCCCATATCCCGTCCGTGCCACCGTGACCGGATCGGGTACCGCCATCCGGTGGACGCGCCACCGCCCGTCCGGGTTCCCCCGGCCGGGGCATCGATCGGGGTACCGTGCGGGCATGGGGCTGGCCGAGATCGCCTACCGGCAGTACACCCGGCGGCTGCGGGCGGTGGTCCGCCGGGGGCCGGTGCCGGAACACATCGCGATGGTGATGGACGGGAACCGCCGCTGGGCGCGTGACCAGGGGCTCGACGACGTCAGCCTCGGCCACCGGCGGGGCTTCGAGCACGTCGTGGAGGTCCTGCGCTGGTGCGATGCCGCCGGAGTCGGGCACGTCACGCTGTTCTGGGCATCGATCGACAATCTCGCCAAGCGCGCCGCGCCCGAGGCCGCCGCGCTGATGCGGACCATCGAGCGGGTCGTGCCGGTGCTCGCCGCGACCGGCAGGCGCGTCGACCTCGCCGGGCACATCGACCTCCTCCCGGACACCACGGTGCGCGTACTGAAGGAAGCCGTCGAGGACACCCGCGGGATCACCGCGCCCACACTCACCCTCGCCGTCGGCTACGACGGCCGGGTCGAAATCGCCGACGCGGTGCGCTGCCTGCTCGAAGACGCGGCCCGCGACGGCCGGTCGTTGCCGGAGCTGGCGGCGGAGCTGACCCCGGACGCCATCGCCGCGCACCTCTACACCAGCGGGAAACCGGATCCGGACCTGGTAATCCGCACCAGTGGCGAGCAGCGGCTGTCCGGGTTCCTGACCTGGCAGGCGGCGTTCTCGCAGCTGCGGTGCATCGACGTGTACTGGCCGGGGTTCCGTGAGATCGACTTCCTGCGCGCGCTGCGGACCTACGCGGCTCGGCGGACATCGTCCACCCACTGAAAAATCGCTGGGGCGCCGGGCAGCCGGATCGTTAGCTTGGGCAAGTGTCCCGACGCCCGCTGATCCTGGCCATCGTCCTGCTCGCGACGTTCACCTTCCCTCTCACGATCACCGGTTCCTCGCTGGCGTTGCCGGACATCCGGGCGCAGCTCGGCGCCGGGCTGTCCGCGACGCAGTGGGTCGTCAACGGCTACAACGCCTGTTTCGCCGGGTTCCTGGTGTTCACCGGATCGCTCGCCGACATCCTCGGCAAGCGGCGGGTGTACGCCGCCGGGCTGACGCTGTACTGCCTCGCCAACGTGGTCAGCGCGCTCGCGCACGACATCGTGCTGCTCGACGTCGTGCGCGCGATCGGCGGCGTCGGCGCGGCCGCCGCGGTGACCGGCGGCTCGGCGATCATCGCGGAGGCCTTCCAGGGCGCGGCAAGGGGACGAGCGTTCGCGATGCTGGGCACGGTGCTCGGCGCCGGCCTCGCGTTCGGGCCGACGATCGGCGGGCTGCTCGTCCAGGCGCTCGGCTGGCGGGCGGTGTTCGGCGTGCCCGCGCTCGTGGCCGGTGTCGTACTGGCGCTGGTGCCGCTGCTCCCCCGCGGGCCCGGTGAACCCGGCCGCCGGATCGACGTCCCGGGCGCCGCGATGTTCACCTCCGCGCTGCTCCTGTTGATCTTCGCGCTGGTCGAGCTGCCGGACCTGGGCTTCGGGCATCCGGCGATCGCCGGCGCGTTCGGAGCGGCGGCCGTCCTCGCCGTGGCGTTCCCGTTCGTGGAACGACGGCGTGCGGACCCGATGTTCGAACTCGGGCTGCTGGCGAATCCGCGGTTCCTCGGCTACGCCGTCGCGGCGGGGTCGATCGTGTTCATCCTGGTGCCGCTGCTGGTGTACCTGCCCTCGTACCTGATCTCCGTGGCGGGCCTCGGTGCGGGCGAGGCCGGGGTGTGGCTGCTCATGCTGACCGGTCCGGCCGTGGTGCTGCCTTCGATCGGCGCGGCACTGGCGCGGCGGCTGCCGTCGACGGTGCTCGTGACGGGTTCGGTCGCGGTCACCGGCGTCGGCGCCTTCCTGCTCCTTGCCGTCGACGCGTCGAGCAGCCCACTGGCCTGGCTCGGCCCGCTCCTGCTCACCGGGGCCGGGATGGGCCTGTCCACCGGGCTGCTCGACGGGCTCGCGATCAGCAGCGTCCGGCCGGAACAGTCCGGGATGGCGGCCGGGATGTTCAACACCTCGCGCCTGGCGACCGAAACGGTCGCGATCGCCGTCGTCGGCGCCGTCCTCGCCGGGTTGAGCGACGGGCGGCTGGCCGGTCCGGGCTACACCAGCGCGTTGCACGTCGTGTGCCTGGGGCTGGGGATCTTCGGGCTGCTGGCGACGGGATGCGTGCTCGCGCTGTCCCGGGCCGGACGTCGCGTGGCCATGCCCGCCTGACCATCGGGGCTCCGGTGGGAGCGAGGGACCTTTGCTCACGTCCTTGAGCTTGCCAAACATTGGCTTGCTCACGAACGATAGCAAAGGTCCCTTGCTCCTCTTCGCGCGAAACCGGGGGCGGGGCGGGCGGGGTTCTTGCCAAAGTGGACGGGTGACCACCACTCGCAGGCGGGGAGGCCTGCTCCGGCAGCACGACTTCCGGCGGCTCTGGCTCGCCGACGGGTTCAGCCAGTTCGGCGACCGTGTCTCGTTCATGGCGGTGCCGCTGCTCGCGGCGACCACGCTGCACGCGTCGGCGTTCGAGGTGTCGCTGCTGCGGACCGTGCAGACCGCCGCCTATCTCGTGCTCGGGCTCCAGGTCGGCGCGTGGTGTGACCGGCTGCGCTGCCGCCCGGTGCTGCTGATCGCCGATCTCGGGCAGGCGACGGTGTTCGCGTCGGTGCCCATCGCGGCGATGTTCGGGGTGCTCAGCCTCGCCCAGCTGTACGTCGTCGTCGCGATCGCCGGGGTGCTGTCCGTGTTCTTCACCGTCGCGCACCAGACCTACCTGCCGCGGCTCGTCGCTCGCGACGACCTGACCGAGGGCAATGCCCGGCTTCAGGCGAACCTGTCGGTCGCGGCGGTTTCCGCGCCGACGGCGTCGGGATTGCTCCTGCAGTACCTCGGCGGCCCGGCCGCGCTGGGGGTCGACGCGCTGAGCTTCCTGTGGTCCGCAGGATGGCTGAGCCGGATCCGGACGCGGGAGCCGAAACCCGAACGACCCGAACGTGTGCCGATGCGCCGCGAGATCGCCGAGGGCATCACCTACATCGTCCGGCGCCCGGACCTGCGCGCGTTCGCCGGGTCCTATGCGCAGACGAGCCTGTTCCAGGCACCGCAGCTCGCGCTCGGCACCTTGTTCCTGCTGCGGGAAATCCACCTTTCCCCCGGTGCGATCGGACTGGTCGGCACAATCGGCCTGACCGGCGCGCTCACCGGCGCCGCGACCGCGCGCAGACTCGGCGACAGGTTCGGGAACGGCCGCATGCTCTGGGTGTCCGGCCTGCTGTTCGGACTGGGCACCACGCTCGCGCCGCTCACCCAGCCCGGTTGGCTCATCGCGCTGTACACGCTCGGCGGATTCCTCAACGCGTACAGCATCACGGTCATGAGCATCCTGATGGTCAGCCACACGCAGGTGTCGACGCCACCGGAACTCCGCGGGCGCGTCACGGCGACGATGCGGTTCCTGGTGTTCGGCATCGCCCCGATCGGCGCCGCGCTCACCGGCGTGCTCGGGGAAACGCTCGGGCTGCGCACGACGCTGTGGATCGGCGCGGCCGGAATCGTACTCGCGGCGCTGTGGCTCTGGCCGGTGCGCCGCGGCGACTTCCCGACGGGGCTGAAATGCCGTTAAGGCCACCTTACGGGCGCCAGACGCCCGTAAGGTGGCCTTAACGGCATGTGTGTCCTTTGTGGAATCAGCCGTTGTCGCGGCTCTTCGCGCGCGAACGCTCCTTCGCGCGCGTCGCGATGTCGAGCGTGACCTTGCGGACGCGGACGACCTCCGGCGCGACCTCGACGCATTCGTCGGCCGCGCAGAACTCCAGCGCCTCCTCCAGGCCCAGCTTCCGCGGCCGGGCGAGACGCTCGAGCTCGTCACCGGTGGACGAGCGCATGTTGGTGAGCTTCTTTTCCTTGGTGATGTTGATGTCGAGGTCCTCGAAGCGCGGGTTCTCGCCCACGACCATGCCCTCGTACACCTCGGCGCCCGGCTCGACGAAGAACGTGCCGCGGTCGGCCAGCTGGATCATCGCGTACGCGGTGATCGGGCCGGAGCGGTCGGCGACCAGGGAACCACTGTGCCGCGTGCGGATCTCGCCCGCCCACGGGAAGTAGCCCTCGAACACGTGGTTCGCGATGCCGGTACCGCGGGTCTCGGTGAGGAAGTCGGTGCGGAAGCCGATCAGGCCACGCGAGGGCAGCACGTACACCAGCTTGATCCGGCCGGTGCCGTTGCCGCTCATGTCCTCCATGCGGCCCTTGCGGGACGCGAGCAGCTGCGTGATCGAACCGAGGTGCTCCTCGGGCGAGTCGATGTAGAGACGCTCGAACGGCTCGTGCAGCTTGCCGTCGATCGTGCGCAGCACCACCTGCGGCTTGCCGACGGTCAGTTCGAAACCCTCGCGGCGCATCTGCTCGACCAGGATGGCCAGCGCCAGCTCGCCGCGGCCCTGCACCTCCCAGGTGTCGGGGCGTTCGGTGGGCAGCACGCGGATCGAGACGTTACCGATCAGCTCGGCGTCCAGCCGGGCCTTGACCAGCCGCGCGGTGACCTTGTCGCCGCCGTTGCGCCCGGCCAGCGGCGAGGTGTTGACGCCGATGGTCATCGAGATGGCCGGCTCGTCGACGGTGATCCGGGGCAGCGCCACCGGCTCCTCGACGTCGGCCAGGGTGTCGCCGATGGTGATGTCCGGGATACCGGCGATCGCGACCAGGTCACCCGCGGTGGCCTCGGTCGCCGGGACGCGGGTGAGCGCCTCGGTGACCAGCAGCTCGGAGATGCGGACGTTCTGCACCGAACCGTCCTCGCGCATCCACGCCACGGTCTGGCCCTTGCGCAGCTTGCCCGCGTGGATGCGGATGAGCGCGATCCGGCCGAGGAAGTTCGACGCGTCGAGGTTGGTGACCAGCGCCTGCAGCGGGGCGTCAGGGTCCGCGACGGGTGGCGGTACGTGCCGGAGCAGGGTGTCGAACAGCGGGTCGAGGCTCTCGCTCTCGGGCAGCGCGCCGTCGGCGGGCTGCTCCAGGCTGGCCTTGCCGGCCCGGGCGGAGGCGTAGACGACCGGGAGGTCGAGGACCGCGTCGAGGTCGGCGTCCTCGATGTCGCCCGCGAGGTCGAGCAGCAGGTCGTGGGTTTCCTCGACGACCTCGGAGATCCGCGCGTCCGGCCGGTCGACCTTGTTGACCACCAGGATGACCGGCAGTCCGGCCTCCAGGGTCTTGCGCAGCACGAAGCGGGTCTGCGGGAGCGGGCCTTCGCTCGCGTCCACGAGCAGCACCACGCCGTCGACCATGGACAGCCCGCGCTCGACCTCGCCGCCGAAGTCGGCGTGGCCCGGGGTGTCGATCACGTTGATGGTGACCTGGCCGTCCGGAGTCTGCCGGTGGATCGAGGTGTTCTTCGCGAGGATGGTGATGCCCTTTTCCCGCTCCAGCTCGCCGGAGTCCATCACGCGATCGACCACCTCGGCCCGTTCGGCGAACGCGCCGGACTGGCGGAGCATGGCGTCGACCAGCGTGGTCTTGCCGTGGTCGACGTGTGCGACGATGGCGACGTTGCGCAGGTCGGGCCGGGTCTTACCGGTCGACTGGCCGGCTTCGACCGCCGTGGCGCTGGCTGCGGGCACGCGAGGACTCCTGAACTATGAAGATCGGTGGGTGTCCGCGACGCCGGGATGCCGTGCTTCTAGCCACTGCGGCCAACTCTGGCCACACGCGGACCCCACAAGGATACCTGCTACCAAACTGTGAGGAGCCCCACGCCCCATAATCGGTAAGCCTCACCTAACCTGAGAGGCCAACGGCGGACGTCGCCGGTGAGGAGCAACCGTGGGCAAGAAGCAGCTGGACGACCCGAAGGCGGTCGTGCGCAAGCTGATGAAGGCCGGCAAGGTCAAGAAGAAGTGCTGCCGGTCGAAGTCACGCTGCAAGAAGTGCCCGGTGCTGGCGCTGAAGAAGGCCAAGACGCAGCTGGCGAAGGCCGCCTGACCTCGTCAGGAGGGCAACCCCCGGCACGAGCTGCCCGTTCCTGCCTCGTCAGTGCGTAGTGTCAGTGAACTACGGCCTCGTTGATCAACCGGAGTTCGGGCGCGGTCTTCGTCGGCGAGAACTCGATCACTTCGTACTTGGCGAGATGCTTCACGGAGAACGGGTCGGTGGCCAGGATGGCGTCCAGCTTCCCGCGATCCATCGGACGCGTGATGATCACGCCGCCGCTGCGGGGATTTCGCCTGCCGGACGCCAGGAAATGTCCGTGCTCGTACTGTTTGTTCAACCATTCGACATGGTCGGGGAGCACGTAGTCGATTTCTTCGATGGGTGCGGTGTAGTTCAGCAGCACGACATACATGGCTATGAAGGTAACTCCGCCCGGCGCACTGAGCACCGGCGCGCGCCGGGTCGATGCGAAGTGTTGACGGCGCTTGACCGTATCGAGTGATATGCGGTGTTCGCACGGTTTCCGCTGCTGCGCGGCACCCGCTAGACTGGGCGCATGCGCACGTCGAACGTTCAGTGGTGGCCGCCCTCCGGCGGCTCCGACGTTCTGCGTTAACACGCGAAGAGGCCGCCCCGGCGGGTGGCCTTCGCGCTGTGCGGGGGACTTCCCTCGGGGCCCAACCCTGGGAAGGAAGGCACATGATCAAGCTGTCCGGCATCACGCCGTCAGGACACGTCCAGCTCGGCAACCACCTCGGAGCCCTGCGGCGGTGGGCGGCCGACGGCGGGCCGGACGACCTGTACTTCGTGTCCGACCTGCACGCCATGACGACCGCCCACAACCCGGCGAAGCTCCGCGCGCTGGCGACCGAGCAGCTGGCCGTGCTGATCGCCACCGGCATCGAGCCGGAGCGGACGTTCGTCCAGTCCGATCTCGCCCGCGAACTGGGCGCGCTCACCTGGATCCTGGAGTGCACCTGCTCCTACGGCGAGGCCGCGCGGATGATCCAGTTCAAGGAGAAGTCCAAGGGCCAGGCCGGGGTACGGCTCTCGCTACTGACGTACCCGGTGCTGATGGCCGCGGACATCCTGCTGCAGGGCGCCGATCAGGTACCCGTCGGCGAGGACCAGCGTCAGCACGTCGAACTGGCGCGGGCGCTGGCGAAGCGGTTCAACGGCACCTACGGCGACGTGTTCACCATGCCGGAGGCGGTACTGCCGCCCGCGGGCGCGCGGGTGAAGGACCTGGCCGAGCCGACACGGAAGATGTCGAAGTCGACCCGGGACTCGGCGGGCGTGGTGTTCGTGCTGGACGAACCGGACCAGATCCGACGCAAGTTCCGGCGCGCCGTCACCGATGGCGGCTCGGCACCGGCGTACGAGCCGGACACCCGGCCGGGCATCGCGAACCTGCTGGACATCCTGGCCGCGTGCTCGGGAGGCGACGCCGCTTCGCTGGCAGCGGACTACCCGTCGTACGGAGCGCTGAAGGACGCCGTCGCGGACGCGGTGATCGAGGAACTGCGGCCGGTCCGGGAACGCACCCAGGCCCTGCTCGACGACGTCGCCGAGCTGGACCGCATCCGCAAGGCCGGGGCGGACCGGGCCGCCGAGCGGGGCGCGCACCGGCTGTCCTCGGCGCTGCGGCTGTTCGGCGCGGGCTGAAGAGGTTCGTGGCGGCGGTCCGTGGGGGACTCTGGGTCCCTCGATACGGCCCCACGGACCTGCGCGACCGTCCTGAGCTGCGGAAAGAGAGCAAGGGACCTTTGCTAACGTTGGTTAGCCAGCCAATGGTTAGCTTGCCAACGGACGTTAGCAAAGGTCCCTCGCTCCTCTCCGGCGTTAGCAAAGGTCCCTCGCTCCCGCCACGCGACGACCCGAGCAGCCGTCCAGGTGCCGAGGGACGCCTTCGGTGCGTTCGATGCACCGAAGGCGTCCCTCGGTGCGGCCAGTGCACCCAGGGCGTCCCTCGGCACATCCCGCCCGCGAGCCCTCAGGAGCCACCGAGCAGAGCACGCAAGGCGGGCAGCAGCACCCGGTCCGCGGGCAGCCAGTCCAGATCGTCGAGATCCTCGACCCCCAGCCAGCGCACCGCCGAGTGCTCCACCGCGCGCGGCTCGTCCCCGGACGACACCAGCTTGGCCGCGTAGATCCGCAACACCTTCGCGGAGCCCAGCGGGACATCACCACCGACCCGCTCCCCGACGTACACCGCGACATCCAGCTCTTCGAGGCATTCGCGCGCCAGAGCGTCCACATCGGACTCACCGGGTTCGACGCGCCCGCCGGGCAGCTCCCACTGGCCCGCGTGCCGCTCGGGCCAGGCCCGCTGCTGGGCGAGCAGCTTCCCGGCACGCACCAGGGCCGCCCCGACAATCACGTCCGTCATGCGATCGACTCGCTCCGCGAGACAGCGTCGAATCCTTTTCGGCGCATGACATCCATGATTCGCTCGCAAGCATCGCTCATGAACAGAACCTACTGGGCCATCCGCCAGGTCACCTGGAACCGGGCACCGCCGTCGGGCGACTCACCCACCCGCACCGTGCCGCCGCGCCGCCGCACCGTCTCTGCGACCATCGCCAGCCCCAGGCCGGTGCCGCCGGAGGAGCGCGCGCGGTCGTCGGAGACGCGGTAGAACCGGTCGAACACCTTCGCGCGGTGTTCCGGCGCGATCCCCGGCCCGTCGTCGTCGACCACGACCCGCACACTCGAACGCGTCACCAGCACCGACACCACGATCATGCCCCGCGCGTACCGGCAGGCGTTGCGCAGCAGGTTGTCCAGTACGACCTCGACCTCGGCGTGTGCCGTCCACGCCCAGGCCTGCGCGACGGCGCTGCTGACCCGCGTTTCGGGGGCTCCGGCGGGCAACCGCCCGACCGCCGCCCGCACCTCGCTCACCAGCTCCACCGGCTCGCCGGGCGGAATTTCCCCGGCGTCCGAACGCGCGAGGGTGAGCAGGCCGTCGAGCAGGGCGGACAGCCGTTCGGCCTCGGTGAGGATGTCCGAAAGCGTCTCCTGTGCCAGTTCGGGATCCGGGTTCGTCACGGCCACCTCGGCCTGCACCCGGATCGACGCGACAGGCGAGCGCAGCTCGTGCGCGGCGTCGCCGGTGAACCGTCGCAGCCGCTCCTTCGCCTGTTCCTGACGCACGAGCAGCGCGTTGAACTCCTCGGCGAGCGCCCGCAGCTCGTCGTGCGAGTCCGGCAGGGGCAGCCGCGCGCCCGGCGGCAGCGAACGCACCGAACCCCGCATCCGCGCCACCGGCCGCAGCGCCATCCGCACCACCAGCCAGGTCGCGAGCCCCGCGACGAGCGCCCCCACCGACGCGACGACGACCAGCCACACGCCGCCGTAGTGCACGGCCGCGGTGAACCCGACCAGCCCGGCCCCGGCGGCGACCAGCCGCTGACTTCCGTCCGGCGCGCTGACCACCGTCCCCAGCCAGCGGACGCCATCGGTCTGCACCGGCTGTCCCGCCTTGAGCAGGCTGACCTGCTCCGCGCCGAGACCGGACGGCGGCTGGCCGTCCACCGGAGTCCCCGCGATGTCGAGCACCCGCACGGTGACCGGCGAAGCGCCGGTGAGCGGCCGTCCCGCGGCGACTTCGGCGGTCGCCGGGCCCAGCGCTCTCTTGAGCGCCCCATCGACGGAATCGACGAGCAGCGGTTCGAGCTTGTTCGCGGCGAGCGCGGCGAGACCGAGCAGGCAGCCCAGCGTGATCGCGGTGGCCAGCAGGGTGATGCGGACCTGCAGTGACCGGCCGCGCCACCAGGACGGCGACCCGATCACCCCTGGCCCGCCGGCGTGATGACTTCGTCGAGCTTCTCGTCGGAGGCCAGATAACCGTGCCCTCGCACGGTGCGCAGCAGGGCGCCGGCACCCGCCGATTCGAGCTTGCGCCGCACGTAGCCGACGTACACCTCGACGAGGTTGCGGGTCACGGCCTGCTCCTCACCCCAGACCGCGCGCAGCAGCTCGTCCTTGGTCACCACCGTGCCCGCACGCCCGACCAGGACCTCGAGCAGCGCGAACTCGCGCGGGCTGAGCGGGATCTCCGTGCCGTTCCAGCGGACCTGGCGCAGCCCGCGATCGATTTCGAGCGCGCCCAGCCGCAGCGCGCCTCTGGTGGCCTCCGGCCCCGCCCGGCGCAGCACCGCGCGGACCTGCGCGACCAGCACGACGAACGAGAACGGCTTGACCAGGTAGCCGTCGGCACCGAGGTCGAGCCCGTCGGCCTGGTCGACCTCGCCGTCCTTGGCCGAGATCATCAGCACCGGCGTCGCGATCCCTTCACCGCGCAGCCGTTCGAGGACCCGGTAGCCGGACAGTCCGGGCAGCATGATGTCGAGCAGCACGACGTCGAACGAGCCCGTCCGCGCCAGCTGCAGCCCGCTGGGGCCGTCCGCCGCAGTGACGACGTCCATCCCCTCCGCGCGCAGCCCGCGCTGCAGTGCCTTGCGCACGCCCAGCTCGTCGTCGACCACCAGCACCCGAGGTTTCACAGCACTCATCATTCCCGGTTCGTCCGGATCACGGGTGACCTCTCAGCGCCATCTCAGCCTGAAGAGGGGACCTTCAGGGATATCTCAGTCTCGGGCGGGAAGTGTCGTCGCTGGGAGCCGGGCAACACTGGAGCTCGGGATAACAGGGAGAGACGCATGGATCCGAAGAAGAAGGCCATCACCGCGGCCGTCGTCGGCACCGCGCTCGGTGTCGGCGGGCTCGTCTTCGCCGCGATGCCCGCGAGCGCCGGGGACGCCCCCGCGCTGCCGCCGGTCAACGCCGACGACCTCGTGCAGTCCGTGGTGACCGCCAAGCACGAGGCGTTCGACGGCACGCTCAAGATGACCAACAACCTGGGGCTGCCCGCGGTCGGGAACGCGCTGCCGGGGGTCGGCACGCTCAACGCCGACTCCGCGCACGTGTTCACCGACGGCAACGGCAAGAGCAAGGTGTCGATCACCCGCGGTGCCACGCAGGAGACGATCGTCCACGACGGCGCGACGGTCTGGGACTACAGCTCCAAGAACAACAGCGTCACCAAGACGACGATCCCGGCCGACGCGCTCGGCAAGGCCAAGGCCCACGAGAACGGCCAGGTGACCGACCCGAGCACCGCCGCCTCGCAGCTGCTGGCGAAGGTGCGCGAGTCCAGCAACGTCGCGGTCAACGGCACCGCCACGGTGGCGAACCGTCCGGCCTACGAGCTGGTACTGACGCCGAAGCCGACCGAACGCACGCTGCTGCGTGAAATCCGCGTCGCGGTGGACTCGCAGACCCGGATGCCGCTGCGGCTTTCGGTGCTCAGCAACGGCACGGCCACGCCGGCGCTGGAGATCGCGTTCAACGACATCAAGTTCGCCCCTCAGGCGGCGGACCTGTTCACCTTCACCCCGCCGCCGGGCGCGAAGGTGACCGAGAAGCAGCCGAAGATCGACGACAAGACCCGCGCCGAGGCCGAGAAGTTCGCCGACGGCACCAAGGTCGTCGGCGACGGCTGGGACACCGTCATCACCGGCAAGCTGCCCGCGGACGCGCTGAACTTCAAGGCGCAGCAGGGCCAGGAGAAGCAGGGCCACGAGGGCCGCAACGGGGACCCGAGGGCGCTGCTCGACCGGTTCGCCAAGAAGGTCAGCGGCCCGTGGGGCAGCGGCTACCTGGTCACCACGAAGGTGGGCACCGGCGTGCTGACCGACGATGGCCGTTTCGCCGCCGGTGCGGTGCCGGAGCAGGTCCTGTACGAAGCGCTGGGCGCGAAGTGACCAGCACGGTCGAAGCCGGGGCGGCTGTCTCGAACGAGGCAGCCGCCCCGGCGGTTCCGCTGGCGGCACGCACGCGGGGGCTGCGCAAGGTGTACCGGGGGACGGTCGCGGTGGACCACGTCGACCTCGACGTCCCGGAGGGGGCCGTGCTGGGCATGCTCGGGCCGAACGGCTCGGGCAAGACCACCACGATCCGGATGCTGCTGGGCCTGGTCCGTCCCACCGAGGGCGAGGTCGAACTGCTCGGCAGGCCGATGCCGGACGACGCCGCGCACGCGCTGCCCGACGTCGGCGCGCTGGTCGAGGGGCCGGGCTTCCACCCGTTCCTGTCGGGCCGGGACAACCTGCTGCGCTTCGCCGCCGCGGAACCGCGGCTCGCGTCGGCGGGCATCCCGGCGGCCGTGGACTCGGCGCTGGAGCGCGTCGGGCTCACCGACGCCGCCCGACGCCGGTACAAGGGTTACTCGCTCGGCATGAAGCAGCGGCTGGGGCTGGCGAGCGTGCTGCTCGTGCCGCGGCGGATGGTGGTGCTGGACGAACCGACCAACGGCCTCGACCCGGCGGGTACCAGGGAGATCCGCCGGATCATCGCCGAGCTGCACGCGGACGGCGTCACCGTGCTGGTCTCGTCGCATCTGCTGGCCGAGGTCGAGGCGACCTGCACCCACGTCGCGGTGCTCCAGTCCGGGAACGTGGTCGCACAGGGAGAGCTGGCGGACCTGCTGGAGTCGGGCAACGCGGCGCTGCTGGTGCGGACGCCGGACGCCGAACAGGCGATGGAAACGTTGCGGGAGAACAGGATCGGCGCCCGCCTCACCCCGGACGGGGTCCGCGCGGACCTCACCGCGACCCCGGCCCCGAAGGTGCTCGAAGTACTCGTCGGCGCCGGAGTCGCCGTGCACGAGGCGACCCGGGCGCGGACCGGGCTGGAAGACCTGTTCGCGCGCCTGACCCAGGCCGATTCGTCCACAATGGACGACGCGGCCACCGAGGGGGAATCATGACGCAGGCTCTCGCGGCGCCGGTGGCGGTGTCCCGCACGGGGCACGACACCGTGCCGCTGTTCAGGCTCGTCCGCGCCGAACTGCGCTGGATCTTCCGCCGTCCGCGCACGCTGGCCGTGCTCGGGCTGCTCGCGCTGGTCCCCGTCGTGATCGGCATCGGGCTGACGTTCGTTTCGCAGAACGACGCGGCGGACGGTCCGCCGGACAACAGCGGAGGCGCGCTGCTCGCCTCCGCCGTCAACAACGCGTTCATCCTGCCGATCGCCGCGCTGACCATGACGCTGACGCTGCTGCTCCCGCTGGCGACCGCGATGGCGGGCGCCGACGCGGTGGCGGGCGAGGCCGCGCACGGCACCCTGCGTGGCTGGCTGATCGCCCCGGTGAGCCGGGGCAGGCTGCTGGCGGTCAAGGCGTTCGGCGTCGCGACCGTGTCGGTGGTTTCGGTGCTGGCGATGGTGATCACCGGCATGGCCACCGGCCTCGTCATCAACGGCGGCGGTTCGTTGTTCACGCTGTCCGGGAGCACGCTTTCCCTCGGCGGGGCGCTGCTGCGGATCCTGCTCGTGGCGGGCTGGATCGTGCTGCAGCTGTGGGCCGTCGGCGCCGTGGCGCTGGCGATCTCGACCTGGACCGAACATCCGATGCTCGTGGTCGCGACGGTGCTCGCCACCGACATCGTGTTCACGATCCTCGGGTTCCTGTCCTCGCTGAAGTGGCTGCACCCGTTCCTGCTGACGCGGAACTGGTCGATCGCGCCCGCCGGGGTGCTCACCGACCCGATCGGCACGTCGATGCTCGGCGAGGGCGCGCTGCGCGCCGCGTGCTACATCGTGATCGGCCTGTCGCTCGCCTATGCCCGACTGTCCACACGGGACGGCTGATCGGTTTGTCTTTGATGTGACCGGGGGTTGGTCCGTGAATGCCACATTGAGGGACTCTGATTCCCTCAATGTGGCATTCACGGACGACCAGGGGTCTCGGGCGCGTTCGTGCCGGGCGAGATGCTGTCAGCCCACCACGGCGATGCCGTCAGAGTCCAGGGTCAGGCGCACGACGTCGCCGGGCCGGACGTCTGCGGTCACCGGGGCCACAGCGTCCACAGTGGACACATCCGGGAGCCCCAGTGCCACCACCAGCCGCACGTGCTCACGTCGGTGGACCGCGGCCGAGACCTCGCCCGTGACCCCCGATTCCGTGGCGCCGGAGTCCGCGACCCCGGAGTCCGTGAGCCGCAGGGCATGGGGCCGCAGTCCCAGCCGCACCGGGCCGTCCCCGACGTCCGGCAACGCGACTTCCCCCAGCGCGGTCCGCACGGAACCACCGGAGGCGACACCGTCCACAAAGGTTGTCACGCCGAGGAAACGCGCGACACCGTCGTCGGCGGGCTGCTGCCACACCCGCCGCACCGCGTCCTCCTGCCGGATCTCGCCGCCGTCCAGCACCGCCACCCTGTCCGCCAGGGTGAACGCCTCCTCCTGGTCGTGCGTCACCAGCAACGCGGTGATCTTGCTGCGCCGCAGCAGCGCCGCCAGGTCGATGGCCAGCTGCTCCCGCAGTCCGGCGTCCAAACCGGACAGTGGCTCGTCGAGCAGCAGCAGCCGCGGCTCCGGCGCCAGCGCGCGGGCCAGCGCGACGCGCTGTGCCTGACCGCCGGACAGCTCGGTCACCCGCCGCCGCTCGTAGCCGGCGAGCCCGACCAGGTCCAGCAACCGCCGGACCCGCGCGGCGTGCTCCGCGCGCGGCACCCGGTGCATCCGCAGCCCGAAGGCGATGTTCGCGGCGACGTCGCGGTGCCCGAACAGCTGCCCGTCCTGGAACACCAGGCCGAACTCGCGCCGGTGCACCGGGACCGCGGCGAGATCCTCGCCGTCCCAGTTCACCGTGCCTCGCGTGACCGGCTCCAGCCCGGCGATCGCGCGCAGCAACGTCGACTTCCCGGAGCCCGACGGGCCGAGCAGCGCGAGCACCTCGCCGTCGGCGATGTCGAGCCGCACGTCGCGCACGGCGGCAAACGATCCATAGTGGACGGTGAGGTCCCGTACCGACAACGCCATCAGAACTCTCCCACCGCACTGCGGCCGCGCACCGCGCCGAACCGGTCGATCAGCACCACCGCGAGCACGGTCACGATCATCAGCAGCGCACACGCCGCGTAGGCCATCTGGTTGTTCAGCTCCCCCGGCCGCGAAAGCAGGCCCGCGATCGCCACCGGCAACGTCGGCGCGTCCGGCCGCGCCAGGAAACTCGTCGCGCCGAACTCCCCCAGCGCCACCACGTAGCCGAACCCCGCCGCCGCGACGAGGGAACGCAGCGTCAGCGGCAGATCGATCTCCCGCCACACCCGCGCCGGGCTCGCGCCGAGCGTGGCCGCGGCCTGCCGCAGCCGGATGTCGACCGCGCGCAGCACCGGCAGCACCATACGCACCACCAGCGGAATGATCACCAGTGCCTGTGCGAGCGGCACGAGCAGCGGCGACGTCCGCAGGTCACCGGGAAGGGCGTCGAGCGTGACGAGATAGCCGAAGCCGACGGTCACCGCCGACACCCCGAGCGGCAGCATCAGCGCGGCGTCCATCGTCTCGCCCATCCCCCGCGCGAGCCGCCCCGGCGCCCGGCGCAGCGCGACCAGCACCACCGACGCGAGCACCCCGATCGTCATCGCGAGCAGGGTCGCGTCGGTCGCGGCGCGCAGCGAGTTCATCGCCGCCTCCCAGCCGGTGACCTGCAAGGTGCCCGACACACCGGTCCCGGCCAGCGCACGGAAGCCCGCGAGGCTCCATCCGTCCGATGTGGACACCGACTGGACGAGCAGGGAGACGATCGGTGCGAGCAGCAGCGCGACCACGGCCAGCGCCGCGCCGACCACCCACCACTCACCGCCACGCGGCCGCCGCGCACCGTCCACACCGGACCGGACACGGGCCGCGCTCTCCCGGCGTCTGCGCGCGACCGCGCCCACCACCAGCGCCGCGACCACGGCGGCGAACTGGACGAGCGAGAGCGCCGCCGCACCCGAAAGATCGAGCAGGTTGACCGTACGCAGGTAGATTTCGGTCTCCAGCGTCCGGTACCGCGGACCACCGAGGATCAGCACCACGCCGAAACTGGTGGCACAGAAGAGGAACACGACCGCGGCGGCCGAGGAGATCGCGGGCGCGAGCGCCGGGAGCGTCACCGAGCGGAACGCCCGCCACGGTGACGCGCCGAGTGCCCGGGCGGCGTCGGCGGTCCGAGTGTCCAATTGCGACCACAGGCCGCCGACCGTCCGCGCGACGACGGCGACGTTGAAGAAGGCGTTCGCCAGTACCAGCGGGAAAACCCCGCCGTCCGGCCAGATCGTGCGGAACGCCAGCCCGACGACGACGGTCGGGAGCACGAACGGCACCAGCACGAGCGTGCGGACCAGGGTCACCCCTGGCAGCCGCACCCGCGCCAGCAGATACGCGACGGGCAGGCCCGCCACGACGGCGATCACCGTCGATCCGGCCGCGCTCGCCACGGTGAACCCGGCCAGCCGCCACGTCTGGGCGTCGCCCAGCACGGTGCCGACGCCGCCCGCGGTGAACCCGCGGCCGACGATCGCCACGACCGGCCAGGCGAAGAAGACCACCAGGAACGCGATCGGCAGCACCCCGAGGAGCGTGAGCCCCGCGCCGCGCGCGGTCCAGCCGGTCCGCGAGATCAGCCCTGCACGAGCGAGCGCCACTCGGAGATCCACTTCTCCCGGCCGGCCTGGACCTTGTCCGCGGGCAGCTGGGCCGGTTTCTGCGGCAGCGGCGCGGCCTGCGCCCAGCCCGCGGGCAGATCGACACCCTGCCGCGCCGGGTAGACATACATATTGGCCGCGACCGTCACCTGGAACTGCTGCGACAACAGGAAGTCGACGACCTTGCGGGCGCGCTCGACCTGCTTGCCGCCCGCGAGCACCCCGGCGTATTCGACCTGGCGATAGCAGGTGTCGAGCAGTGCCTTGGTGCGCGGCTTCCCGTCATTCCCGAGTTCGGCGGCGGGAGACGAGGCGTAGGAGACGACGATCGGCCGCGGCCCCTTGCCGGACGAGCCGGAGAAGTCCTTGGTGTAGGCCTCTTCCCAGCCACTGTCCACCTTGAGCCCGTTGGCCTTCAGCTTCTGCCAGTACTCCTGCCAGCCGTTCTCGCCGAACTGCGCGATCGTGCCCAGCAGGAACGCGAGACCGGGCGACGCCGTCGCCGGGTCCTCGGCGACCATCAGGTCCTTGTACTTCGGATCCGCGAGATCGGCGTACGACGTCGGCGCGGGCAGCCCCTTCGAGAGGAAGTAGCCGGTGTCGATGTTGACGCAGACGTCGCCGACGTCGACCGCGGACATCCGGTGCTCCTGGTCGACGGCGTAGCGCTGCGGACCGCGATCGGCCTCGGGGCTGGTGTACGGCTCGAAGATCCCCTCGGACAGCGCTCGCGACGCGAAGGTCGAGTCGACGCCGTAGGCGACATCGCCGATCGGGTTGGCCTTCGTGAGCACAAGCTTGTTCGTGAGCGCGCCGGCGTCGCCCTGCTTGAGCACGGAGATCTTGATGCCGGACTGCTTCTCGAAGGCGTCGAGCACCTCCTGGGGCGCCGCCCACGAGTTGTGCGTCACCAGCGTGACGGTCGCCGACTGCGGTGCCTGGCTCGACCCGCCGGACAGGGAGCAGGCACCGGCGAGCGCGGTCACCGTGCCGAGCGCGACCGCCGTCTGCACGGCCCTGCGTTTCATCGGTCCTCCTGTGTTTATGCGGGACACACCCTCGGGTGCGGGTGTCCCGTATGAGCACTGCCGGTCGGTGGAACGAGCAGAGCTTCGCGATTGTGTGCTCATTCCACCTCCTGTGCTCTGCCGGACAAGAGGCGGCCTGATCGACAGGGCCTCCCCGACCGGCATGATCCGGAATCAGGTGCGAACGGTCGCGGACGGAAACGCCCGCCTCTCAGCCCGGCCGCACCGGACTCCCGTGGCAACCGTGCAGCGTAGCGGAGGAGGCATCACCATGGAGACATGGCGGAACTCCTCACCGAAGAACAGGCCGACATGGCGCTCACCGACCTCGCGGGCTGGCAGCGCGACGGATCGACGATCGAGCTCAAGGTGGAGCTCGCGAGCTTCCCACAGGCAATCGAGGTGGTGGACCGGGTCGCCGTACTGGCCGAGGCCGCCGATCACCATCCCGACATCGACATCCGCTGGCGAACCCTCGTCTTCCGGCTGAGCACGCACTCGGCCGGCGGGCTGACGGTGAAGGACTTCGCGCTCGCTACCCAGATCGACGGGGTCCTCGCCGCCTTGTGACCTTCGCTACCTGCGACAACATGATCGTCCCCCTCGCGCGTCTCCCCAACGAAGACGCGCGACGGAAGGATGCGGGATGACTCAGGCGATCATCGTGGGTGGGATGGCGTTCGTGGCGATGGTGGCGGCCGGGGCCGGGGTGCTGTGGTTCACCGCGCGGCACCGCCAGTCCGACAACTGAGGCCCTCTCACCTGGTCAGAGTAGCCGGAAAGTGATCTTGGACACACTGGCCGTCCACCGGTAACACGAACCTTGATCAGCGCGCTGTTCCTGCGGAAGTGCCGGCCTCGCTCCGTAGGGACAGCTCATGAACAACACCCCCGCCCTCAACGCCGCCCAGCGCGCGTGGATCTCCGTGTTCGCGACCGCGGTCACCCTGGTCTCGATCATCGTGCTCGGCGTGCTCGGCTGACGCCGACCGATCGAAGGCGTCCCGCGCGGCCATCAGCTCCGGCAGATGCCGCGCGGCCCATTCCCGGCAGGCCTCGATGGGCGCCAGCAAGGTGCGTCCCAGCTCGGTGATCGCGTACTCGACCCGCGGCGGGATCTCGTCGTAGGCGCGGCGTGTGATCATGCCGTCGCGCTCCAGCGAACGCAGGGTCTCGGTCAGCACCTTCGGGCTGACCGTGCGCAGGGGCACCCGCAGCTCCGAGAACCGGCGCGGGCCGCCCTCGAGGCAGAGCACGACCATGCCGCCCCATTTGTCGCCGATCCGGAACGGTGTCACGCCCGAGGGACATTCCGGCGCGAACATGTCCGGCTGCAACGGCTGCATTCCGCCGAAGCTAGCCAGCCTGCGGCTGCGTGGCAACCACGCCGTCGACGAAGAGTATCCGCCGGTCCAGCGCCGTCTCACTGAGCTTCCGCGCCTCGATGTACTCCGGCGATTCGTACCACTCCCATACGCGGGCCATGTCCGGGAATTCGAGAACCACCACCCGGCGCGCGGCCGAGAACTCCCCTTCGGCCGCTTCGGGCTTCACCCCGCGCGCGAGATAGGTACCGCCGTACTGCGCGATCGACGCCGCGGCCAGCTCGCGGTAGCGCCGCGCCACGGCTTCGTCGAGGACTTCGGATTCGGAAATCACGTAAGCGCTCATACCCCCGATCATGACCGCGTTTCCGGCGCGGAACCTGGTGCGGCGGGTACCGGGATGCGCGCCACCAGCCGGGCCGAGCACACCGCAAAGAGGACAAAAAGGGCCGATCGGAGGTTGTTCTCCCGTCCGTCCCGCTATTGGCTACGCAGACACGACGTCGATGAGGTGAGGGGTGTCCCATGGCTGGTCTGCGCAGGCGTGACGTGCTCGCGGGTGCGGTGGCGTTGGCGGGCGCGGCGACGATCGGGCTGAACCCGCCCGCCGCGGCCGCCGCCAACCGCCAACGCCCCGGGACGCCGTACGCGCCCTCGCTGGACTTCGGCGACTACCCGGTGGTGGCCCGCGTACGGGCACGACGGGCACTGGAGCACCTTCGCGTGCTCAGCGACCACATCGGCACCCGAGTCGCGGGCACCGAAGGGGAACTGCGTGCCAAGGACTACCTCGCCCGCGTGCTGCGCGAACTGCATTACCAGGTCACCGTGCAGCCGTTCCCCATCGCCGACAAGTTCCTCGGCTCACTGCGCGTGGGCCGCGACACCTGGCAGACCGGCTCGTCACCGCAGGCACAGCAGGACGTCACGCGCGAGGCAGCCGTGATCGACGTCGGCGCGGGCGACACTCTGCCCGCCGATCTGACCGGCAAGATCGTCCTCATCGCGGCCGTGCAGAACAACGCGGAGGCCTATCGCCTGGCGGCCGAGCGCGGCGCGGTCGCGGTGCTGCTCGGCCGGATCGGCGCGGACCCCGCGCGCAAGCTGTCCGCGTTCTCGCCCACGCTCACCGCGCCGGTCGCCGTTCCGGTGCTCGGCCTCGCCCAGGTCCAGGTGGAACGACTGCGGAAGCGCCTCGCCGAGGGCCCGCTGCGGGTGAGCGCGTCCGCCGTGCACCACAAGAACCTGACCTCCCACAACGTGATCGCCGAGCGCCCGGCCACCTTCCCCGGCCGCGACGACGGAGTCGTCATGGTGAGCGCCCACTACGACAGCGTCCCCGGCTCCCCCGGCGCCAACGACGACGGCAGCGGCACCGTGCTGTGCCTCGAACTCGCGCGTGTCCTGCGGCACCTGCCGACCACTCGCGCGGTGCGATTCGCGTTGTGGGGCGCCGAGGAGTACGGCCTGATCGGCTCGAAGCACTACGTGGGTCAACTGTCCGATGTGGACGCCCGGCGCATCCGCGGCTGTTTCCAGAACGACATGGTCGCCACCAGCTACGACCCCGCGACGGTGTACTGGCTGCTTTCCGTCGACGGCGCCGACAACGCCACCACGCAGGCCGTCGGGTCCGCCGCCAAACGCCTCGGCTACGACCCGCGCGTGCGCGGCCCGGTGGCCCGCGGCTCGAGCGACCACGTACCGTTCTTCGAACGCGGCATCGCTGCGGCGAACTTCAGCTGGCGCGGCGAAAGCGGCCCCGCCGTACTGGAGCCGACCTACCACACGCCGGAGGACACCATCGCGGACAACGTCAGCCTGGAACGGCTCCAGGTGTCGCTGGAGCTGATCGGCGCCGCCGCCTACAACCTGCTGCGCGCCTAGCGGTCCGGTTTCCCGTCTACGGGCGTGCGCTGGTT